>NZ_JABWRI010000013.1:0-170153 GCF_014268865.1 Pseudomonas sp. BW16M2
GGTTACTTTGGCCAAGACCAAAGTAACCCGCCGTAAGGGCGGAAAGGTGAATAAGCGTCGACATCGCAAATGAATGCACATACAACTTCCAACACCAACACCAACACCAACACCAACACCAACCCAACCCAACCCAACCCAAAACATTTTAATCCCGAGCCAGCGCCTCAATAGGATCCAACCGCGCTGCATTCCGAGCCGGCACAAACCCAAACACAATCCCAATCAACGTAGAACAAACAAACGCCGTAACAACCGACCCCAACGAAAACACCATCTCCCACTGCTTGACGAACAAAGCAAACAAATACCCGATCCCATAGGACAACCCAATCCCGATCACCCCGCCAATCAGACAGACCATCACCGCCTCCACCAGAAACTGCTGGCGGATGTCGGACTGCCGCGCCCCCACTGCCATGCGAATGCCAATCTCCCGGGTCCGCTCGGTGACCGACACCAGCATGATGTTCATCACCCCGATCCCCCCCACCACCAGCGAAATCACCGCGATCAGCGACAACAGCAGGGTCAGCGAGCGGCTGGTCTTCTGCACGGTCTGCATGATGCTGTCGAGGTTGTTGGTGAAGAAGTCCTTGGTGCCATGGCGCTGCAGCATCAGCTTGTTGACCTCCTCCTCGACCCGCTTGCTCGGCATGCCATCCTTGATCCGCACACTGATGCTGTCCAGATGGCGCTGGCCGAGCACGCGCCCGGCGGCGGTCTCGTAGGGCATCCACACGTTCAGGGTGTTGCCGGCGACAAACAGGTTCTTGTTCTCGGCGGTCACGCCGATCACCGTGCACGGCAGCTTGCCGACCAGGATCACCTGCCCCAGCGGATTGACCCCGTCGCCGAACAGGCGCTTGCGCGTGTTGTGGTCGATCACCACCACCTGCGCCTGGCGCCGGGCGTCGTCGGCGCTGAACACGATCCCCGAGGCCAGCGGAATGTTGCGCACCTGGAAGTACTGCTCGCTGACGCCGTTGAGCTGCACGTCGGCGTCGATGTTGCGGTAGCGCACCAGCGAGCTCTGGCCGATCACCGGGGTGGCGCTGTCGACGTAGTAGAGCGCGTTGAGCGCCGTCACATCCGCCGGCATCAAGGTCTCGATGGCCTTGGCCCGGCTGTCGCCGAAACTGGTGCCCGAATAGATGTCGATGGTGTTGCTGCCGATCGCCTGGATGTCCTTGAGCACGTAGCCCTTGGCGCCTTCGCCGATGGCCGAGATCGACACCACCGAGGTGATGCCGATGATGATCCCGAGCATGGTCAGCAAAGTGCGCATGCGGTGCGAGACCAGGGCGATCCAGGCCATCTTGAACGCCTCGCGAAACAATCCCAGGCTGGCCACCAGCCGCCGCGGCGCCTGTTCGCCGACCGGGGCGGCCCCGGCGACCGGCGCGGGCGCCTCGGGCCGGGTGCGGCGGTCGCTGACGATCTGTCCGTCGCTGACCTCGATGATCCGCTCGGCATGGGCGGCGACCTTGGGGTCGTGGGTCACCAGGATTACCGTGTGCCCGGCAGCGTGCAGCTCCAGCAGGATGTTCATCACCTCCTTGCCGCTGGCGGTGTCGAGGGCGCCGGTAGGTTCGTCGGCGAGGATCACTTCGCCGCCGTTCATCAGCGCCCGGCAGATACTTACCCGCTGCTGCTGGCCACCGGACAGCTGGCTCGGCCGGTGGGCCAGATGAGTGCCCAGGCCCAAACGGCCCAGTAGTTCACGGGCGCGGGCATGGCGTCCGGCCTGGGGCACGCCGGCATACACCGCAGGGATTTCCACGTTGCGCAGGGCATCCAGGTGCGGCAACAGATGGTAGCGCTGGAAGATGAAGCCGAAATGGTCGCGGCGCAGCGCGGCCAAGGCATCGTCGTCCAGGTCGTGGGTTTCCTGGCCGCTGACCTGGTAGCTGCCGGCGCTGGCATGGTCCAGGCAGCCGAGGATGTTCATCAGGGTCGACTTGCCCGAGCCCGAGGCGCCGATGATCGCCACCAGCTCACCGGCATGGATCTGCAGGTCGATGCCCTTGAGCGCCAGGAACTCGCGGTCGCCGGCCATGAAGCTGCGGCTGACCCCTTGCAGGCGCAGCAGCGGTTGCTGCTGGTCAGCAGGCCGCGCCAGGTGCGGTGAAAGCTCGACGGTCATGTTCATGCTCACGCCCCCGCCTCGCCCGACACCGGTTCGCCGATCACCACCCGGTCGCCTTCGGCCAGGCCGTCCTTGACCTGCACCTTGACGTTGTTGTTGATTCCCGCCTGGATCTTGCGCACCTGGGCGAAGCCCTTGCCGTCGATCACCCGCACCGCAAAGCTGCCGTCGGCGTCGCGCGGCCCCAGCGCCGCCACCGGCACGGTGAGCACGCCCTGGGCGGTGTCGAGGACGATGCGCACCTGGGCGGTCATCGAGATGCGCAGGCGGTGCTCGGGGTTGGGTACCTCGAACAGTGCGTTGTAGAACACCGCACTGGCCTGCTTGGCCGCGCCGCTGTTCTTGTCGCTGCTTTCCAGGTAGTTCTGCGGCGCCGGCTCCGTGCCGCGCAGCTTGGCGTAGTAGCGCTGGTCGTCGCCGAGGATGGTGAAGTACACCTGCTGGCCGGGGCTGATATGGATCACGTCGGCCTCGGACACCTGGGCCTTGATGGTCATGGTGTCGAGGTCGGCCAGCTTGAGGATCACCGGCGCCAACTGGTTGGAGATCACCGTCTGGCCTTCCTGGGTGACGATGCCCACCACATGGCCATTGATCGGCGCGACGATGCGGGTATAGCCGAGGTTGACCCTGGCGGTGTCGATCTGTACCCGGGCGCTCTTGATCTGCGCGTCCAGCGAGCGCAGGTTGGCCTGCTGCACCTCGAACTCGGACTCGGCACTCTCGAAATCCTGGCGCGAGATCGACTCGTCGTCCTGCAGCACCTCGTACCGCTCGTAGACCCGCTTGGCCTGCTTGAGCTTGGCCTGCACCGAGCGCCGCTCGGCCTGCAGCTTCTCCTCGTCGACCTCGGCCTGGCGCAGGGTGTTCTGCGGCACCAGCGGGTCGATCTCGGCCAGCCACTGGCCCTCGCTGACCTTGTCGCCGAGCTTGACCTTCAGCGACTTGAGCTGCCCGGAAACCTGGGCACCGACGTCCACCTGGCGTATGCCCTCCAGGGTGCCGGTGGCCAGCACTGCGTTCTCGATGTCACCACGTTCGACCGTGGCGGTGATGTACTGCGGCGGCTTGGCCGGGGCCTGCACCGCGTACAGCACGATGCCGGCGACCAGGGCCGCGGCGACCCCAAGGGTGATCTTGCGAAACTTCGTCTTTTCCATAAAACCGTTCTTCCAGAATCCGATGAGGTCCCGTGGGCGCGGGCATGGCCCCCCCCCCCCCCCCCCCCCACGACGGTGTTACTGCTTCACCCTGCCGTGATACAGGGCCTGCCCGTCATGCCACCACGCCGCCAGGCTGAACACATCCGGCACCTTGAGGATGCTGAAGTGGTTGCCCGGCCCCTGCCATACCTCCAGTTGCGGCAGCCAATCGCGCCAGCCCTCCTCCATGACCTGCTGCTCGCGCTGGTTGCCGGCGAGGTCCAGGCTCGGGTCAGCCACCAGCACCAGCCGCGCCAGGCCGTTGAACCCGCCGTCGGGACGGTACACCGTGCGCAGGGCCGTGGCGAAGGTCCGCACCACGCCCTCGAGCGCCTGCGCCGAGGAACGCGACGGCATCAAGCCGACCCGCACCATGGCCGCGTGCAACTGGCGCAGTTGCTCCTGATCGTCGGTTTCGGCAAAGGCCGCAGGTTCGATGCCCAACGACTTGCCGGTGGACAGCTGCAACGACTCGATCAGCCGCTGCAGGGCCTGGGTAAAGGTGTACGGCTTGCCGCAACTGCCCCCCGCGCCCGGCGCCTCGCTGTCGATCAGGGTCAGGGAGCGCACTTCGCGCCCCTTGACCTGCAGGCGTAGCGCCATGGCATGGGCCACCCAGCCACCGAACGAATGCCCGACCAGGTTCAACGGGCCTTCGGGGTACAGCGCCTCGATGGCCCGGACATGGCAGTCGGCGGCGGCCTCCACGGCGCTGTGCGGCACCTCACCCACGGCCAGGCCCCGGGCCTGCAAGCCATGCACCGGCCAATCCGGCCCCAGCGCCTCGGCCAGGCCGATAAAGCTGGTCACGCTGTCACCGGCCCCCGGCACGCAGAACACCGGGACATGGGACGGCGTACCGCTCTGGATCGCCAGCAGCGGCTGGTGCGTCGGCGCAACGCCGCCGGCGGAGGCCTGCAACGCCTGTGCGATAGCCTGGCCCAGCACCGCCGCTTGCGGATCCTGCACCATGCTCTGGTGATCGCCCGGCACGCTCAGGCACTGCAACGCCTGCCCCGGCAAGGCCTCGGCCCAGCCCAGGGTCGGGCTGTCGGTGACGATGCCGGCGCTGCGCTGCTCGGCCACGAACAGGTGCAGCGGCACCGGCAACGGTGCCAGCCGGTAGTGGGCCAGGGCATGCCCATGGGCCAGGTGACGCTCGAAGAAGTGGCGCAATTGCCCGTCGCTGGCCTGAACCAGGCCGGGCACCAGGAGCTGGCGCTCGCGGCAGTGGGCTAGCAGCGCGTCGAACGCCAGCGCTCCGGGCTGCAATGCCTCGATCTCGGCCAACTGCGCGGCTCCCGCCTCGCCCTGGGCCTGCCAGTGCACCCGGCAATGCAGCAACAGCTGCGCTTGCAGCAGGTGCGGCCCTTGCCAGCGCGCCTTGCCCTGGTCGCTCAGGCGCGGCACGTAGGTGTCGATCAGGCCGACGAAGGCCACCGGCTCGTCCGCGCCCAGCAACTGCGCGGCCACCTCGTAGGCCAGCACGCCGCCGAACGACCAGCCGGCCAGCCGATACGGCCCGTGCGGCTGCACGGCGCGGATCCGCCCTGCCAGGCGTGCCGCCAGGCACTCCATGGTGTTCAGCTGCGCTTCCCCGGGGGCGACGCCAGCCAGGCCGTAGACGGGGAAATCACCTTCGATATGCCGCCCCAGGACCGGGAAGTACAGGTCCAGGCCACTGAACTCGTGGATCAGGAACAATGCAGGCTGGCTGCCTGCGGCGCGCACCGTGACCAGGCCTTCGTCCTCGTCCGCACCCTCGCCCAGGCGCGCTGCCAGGGTGGCGATGGTCGGGTGCTGGAACAGCTCCGCCAGGGTCGTGTAGAGGCCGGCCTGGCGCATCTCGCCCACCAGGCGGATCGCCGACAGCGAATGCCCGCCCAGTTCGAAGAAGCTGTCATGCCGCCCGACCCGCTCGACCTCCAGCACCTGCGCCCACAGCGCGGCCAACGCCTGCTCCACCGGTGTTGCAGCGGCCTCGAACACCGCCACGGCCAGGTCCTGCGCGCCCGGCAGCGGCAGCGCCCGGCGGTCGACCTTGCCATTGTTGGTCAACGGCAACGCCTCGAGCGCGACGAACGCCGCCGGCAACATGTACTCCGGCAGCCGTTCGCGCAGGAAACCGCGCAACGCCACGCCGTCGAGGGCCGTGTCGGTGCGGGTGTACCAAGCCACCAGGCGCAGCGGTCCCTGCTCCAGGCGCAGGGCCATGACCACGACTTCGTCCACGCCCGGGCACTGGGCCAGGTGCTGCTCGATCTCGCCCAGCTCGATACGGAAACCACGGATCTTCACTTGGTCGTCGGTGCGTCCCAGGCATTCCAGCTGGCCGTCATCACGCCAGCGGGCCAGGTCGCCGGTGCGGTACAACCTCGCGCCGGGCCCAGTGCCGAACGGGTCGTCGAGGAAACGCTCGGCCGTCAGTTGCGGGCGATTCAGGTAGCCCAGGGCGACGCCGTCGCCGCCAATGTACAGCTCGCCGGTCACGCCTTCGGGCAACAGGCGCCCGTGCGCATCAAGGACATAGGCCGTGGTGTTGCCGATCGGGCCGCCGATCGGCACATGCTCGGCGTCGTCGGCCAAGGCCCGCACGGTGCAGGCGGTGGCAAAGGTGGTGGTCTCGGTGGGCCCGTAGCAGTGCACCAGGCGCAGGTTCGGCGCCCGCGCCAGCAACGCCCGGAAGCTGGCGGGCTCGCCGCGCTCGCCGCCGCACAGCAGCACCCGCAGCCCGGCCAGGGCCTCGGGGATCAGCTGCACGTACTGGTTGAACAGCGCCGTGGTGACGAACATCACGCTGGCACCGCCCTGGCGCAACGCGGTGGCGAACTGCGCCGGCTCGACCAGGGTCTGGTGATCGATCACCAGCACCTGGCCACCGTTGAGCAGGCCGCCCCAGACATCCAGGGTGGCGGCATCGAACGCCGGGTTGGAGACGAAGGCGAACCGGTCGCTGGCATCGAAGTCGGCATAGCCGTTGTTCAGCACCAGCCGGGTAATGCCGCGGTGGGTGACTCGCACGCCCTTCGGCGTACCGGTGGAGCCGGAGGTGTACATCACATAGGCCACCGTGTCGGCGTCCTGCGCGAGGTTCGGGTTGTGCGCCGGCTGGTCGTCGAGGGCCAGGCAGTCCAGGTCGATGCGCCGCGCCTCGCATTCCGCCGCCAGGCTGCCAAGGGTCAGCAGCGCCACGGCCTGGCAGTCCTGGACCATGAACGCCTGGCGTTCGACCGGGGCGTTGATGTCCAACGGCACGTAGATGGCCGCGCACTTGAGCACGGCCAGCTGCGCCACCAGCAAGGGCAACGAACGCGGCAGCAGGATCGCCACCGGGTCACCTGCCGCCACGCCCTCGCCGATCAGCCAGTGGGCCAGGCGGTTGGCTTGCTCGTTGAGCTCGCCATAGGTGAGCTGGCGTTCATCATGGCGCGCCGCCAGCGCCAGCGGGTGCCGCGCCACCTGCTGCTCGAACAGGCGCTGCACCGGCAACTCGCGCGGGTAATCACGTTGCGTGGCGTTAAAGCCCACCAGCAACCGCTGGCGCTCCCCGGCCGGCACGATATCCAGCCGTTCCAGGCCTCGTTCGGGATCCTCGGTCAGGGCCTCGACCAGGTTTTCCAGGGCCTGCTGCAGATACCCGCACAGGCGCCGCGCATCCAGGCCCGGCGCACACTGCGCGGTCAGGCCGAAGCCTTCGCCCAGGTCGTCGATGCTCAAGGCCAGCGGGTAGTTGCTGCGTTCCTCGGCATGCAGCAGCTCAATGCCTTCCCAGGCACGGCCGGCTGCACTGTCACGGACCAGGGCCGTGGCACTGTGGCGGTAGTTGAGCAAGGCGCTGAACAGCGGCGCGCCGGGCGGCAGCGCGCTGCAGCGCTGGGCCAGGGCCAGTTGCGCATGCTCGTGCACCAGCAGCCCGGTGAGCCGGCGGTGGGTGTCGAGCAGCGCCTCGCGCACCGGCAGGCGGCCCACCTCCAGACGCAGCGGCAAGGTGTTGATGAACACGCCCAAGGCGCGCTCCACGCCTTCGCCACCCTGCAGGCGACCGAGCAGCACGGTGCCGAACACCACGCTGTCGCGCCCCGACAACTGCCCCAGCACCATCCCCCAGGCCAGGTGCATCAGGCTGGCCGCACCGACACCCAGCAATCGCGCCTGCTCGCGCAGGTGTCGCGCCAGCCCGTCGTCCAGCAGTATCCGGGCTTCGGCCTCGGCGCCCTGATGAGCCAGCGGATGCGGGCCATAGGGCAAGGTCGGCTCGTCGATGTCGCCCAGCTGTTCGCGGAAGAACGCCTCGTGCTCGGCCTCGCCCGCGCCCTGCAGCACCTGGGCGATGTAGTTGCGGTACGGCACCGGCGCGGGCAACTGGCGCTGCTCGCCGAGCAGGCAGGCCTGCAGTTCGGCACGCAGCACATCCTGGGCCACGTGGTCCATGACCAGGTGGTGGAACAGCAGGGTCGCGGTGATGCGCCCGCTGGCCGGGTCCTGGCTGTGCAGCAAGCGCAGCATGGGGGCGCGGGTCAGGTCCAGGCGCAGGACCTGCGGCGCCTCCGGCGTCACCTCCTGTACCGGCAGCGATGCCTGGCGCCACACCACCTGTACGGGCTCGGCGAGGCCGTCCCAGTACAGCGAGGAGCGCAGGATATCGTGACGGGCGATCACCTGGTGCAAGGCCCGCTGCAGCGCCTCCAGCCGCGCGCGGTCGGCCACGGCGAAACGCGCCTGCAACAGGTACGGATCGTCACCCTCGCTGGCCAGGTGGTGGTAGAGAATCCCCGCCTGCAACGGCCCCAGCGGGTAGATGTCCTGCACGTTGGCGGCGCCGCCCGGGACCTGGGCGACGATGCGGTCGATGGCCGCCTGCTCCAGCGACACCAACGCCAGCAGGTCCGGTGTGATGCGTCGGCAGTCGGCGCCAATACGGTTGACCGGCACCCGGCTCCCGCCATGCTGGCCCAGGGTCGCGGCCAGGGCGGCCAGGGTCGGCTCGGCGAACAGCACGCGGATATCCGCCTCCAGGCCCTCGGCGCGCAGGCGGGCAATCAGGGTCACCGCCAGCAGCGAGTGGCCACCCAGTTCGAAGAAGTGGTCCTGGCGCCCTACCCTCGGCACGTTCAGCAACTCGGCCCACAGCGCCGCCAGATGGGTTTCGGCTTCCCCTTGCGGCGCCTCGTAGGCACGGCTGAGCACGGCTTCGGCGCCGGGCTCGGGCAGCGCCTGGCGGTCGAGCTTGCCGTTGGCGGTCAGCGGCATGGCCGGCATCGCCACATAGGCCGACGGCACCATGTAGTCCGGCAGCTGCGCCAGGGCATGCCGGCGCAACGCCTCGATCCCGGGCGCGTCGTCGTGGGCGGTGAACCAGGCGACCAACCGCTCGCCACGCAGCAGCACCGCCACTTCACGAATGGCGGGATGACTGGCCAGGCAGGCCTCGATCTCGCCCAGTTCGATGCGCAGGCCATGCAGCTTGACCTGGAAGTCGTCGCGGCCGAGGAACTCCAGCTCGCCGTCGGCGCGACGGCGCACCAGGTCGCCGCTGCGGTACAGCCGCTCGCCGACCACGAACGGGCTGTCGCCAAAGCGCTCGGCGTCCAGTTCCGCCAGGCCCAGGTAGCCACGGGCCACGCCGACGCCGCCGATGTGCAGCTCGCCCACCACGCCACGGGGCACCGGCAGGCCGTTGCGATCGAGCACGTACAGCCGGGTATTGGCGATCGGCCGGCCGATCGGTGGCGCGCTTTCAGGCAGCGGCTGCCCGGGCTCCAGGGTCCAGACACTGCAATCGACGGTGGCCTCGGTCGGGCCATAGACGTTGTGCAGCCGCACCTGCGGCAGGCGCTCGCGCACCTGGTGCAGCAACGTCGTGGTCAGCTCACCGCCACCACAGACGATATCGGTGAGGCTGTCGCAGGCCGCGCTGGCCTCAAGGGCGAGGAATTGCTGCAGCAGCGCCGGCACGAATTGCACCACGCTGACCCGCTGGCGCTGGATCAGCGCCGCCAGGTAGGCCGGATCGCGCTGGCCGTCCGGACGCGCCAGCACCAGGCGCAGGCCGGCGCACAGCGGCCAGAACAATTCCCACACCGAGGCGTCGAAGCTCACCGGGGTCTTGTGCAGCAGCGCGCCCTCGACGGTCGGGGCGATCAGCCGCGAGCTCCAGTGCACCAGGTTGCACAGGCTACGGTGCTCGACCATCACCCCTTTCGGCGTGCCGGTGGAGCCGGAGGTGTAGATCACGTAGGCCAGGTGGCGGGCACCCAGCCCCGGGACCTGTGGATTGTCCGGCGACTGGCCGGCCCAGGCCGGCTGGTCGAGGTCCAGGCGCGGTACCGCGCTGTCGACAAAGCGCCCGCGGCTGCCGGCATCCACCAGCAACGCCAGCGGCGCGCTGTCGGCAAGCATGTAGGCCAGGCGCTCGTCGGGGTAGCCCGGGTCCAGCGGCACGTAGGCGCCGCCGGCCTTGAGCACCGCCAGCAGCCCGACCAGCAGCTGCGGCCCACGGGCCAGGCACACCGCGACCCGGCTGTCGGCGACCACGCCCTGGGCGATCAGTTGATGGGCCAGGCGGTTGGCCGCCTCGTTCAGTTGCCGGTAGCTCATCTGGCCGTCCTCGGCCTGCACCGCCAACGCCTGCGGCATACGCGCCACCTGCGCCTCGAACAACGCCTGCAGCGGTTGCTGCAGGCCACCCACCAGCTCGCTGGCATTGCAGGTCACCAGTTCCTGGCGACGCTCGGCGGCGCCCAGCAGTTCGACCTTCGCCGGCACCGCCTGGTCGCTGCCGGCCATCGCCCACAGCAGTTGCTCCAGATAGCCGACATGGCGTTCGATGGTCGCCCGGTCAAACAGTGCCGTGGCGAACTCCAGGGCGCCGCCGTAGCCGTCGGCGGTCTCGCCCAGGCTCAGGGTCAGGTCGAACTTGGCGAAGATCTGCGCGCCGCCCAGCGCCTCCAGTTGCAGGTCGCCCAGCTGCAAGGTCTCGCCCGGGGCGCCGTTCCAGGCCAGCGACACCTGGTACAGCGGGGTATGGGCCAGGCTGCGCGGCGGGTGCAGCAGTTCCACCACCTGTTCGAACGGCAGGTCCTGATGGTCCTGGGCCTGGCTGACGCAGGCCTTGACCCGGGCCAGCAGCGCGCCGACATCGGGCAGTCCGGCGGTATCGATGCGCAGGGCCAGGGAGTTGACGAACAACCCGATCAGCCCTTCGACCTCGGCCTGCCGACGGTTGGCCACCGGCGTGCCGATCACCACCTCGGCCTGGCCGGACAGGCGCGCCAGCAGCACCGCCCAGGCGGCGCCGAACAGCATGAACGGGGTGACGCCATGGCGCAGGCACAGCGCCCTGAGGTCTTCGCTCAGACGCCGGTCCAAACGTATCTCGACCCGCTCACCCTGATAGTCCTGGCGGGCCGGCCGCGGCCGGTCGGTAGGCAGGGTCAGCAGCACCGGCGCGCCAGCCAGGGCCTGTTGCCAGTATTCGCCCTGGCGCTGCAGCGCGTCGCCGGCCAGCCAGCGGCGCTGCCACAGGGCGTAGTCGCCGTACTGGATCGCCAGCGCCGGCAGCGGATCGTCGCCCCCTTCGCTGAAGGCCTGGTACAGCGCTGCCAGCTCCTGGGTGAACACACCCATCGACCAGCCGTCGGCGACGATATGGTGCAAGGTCAGCAGCAGCACATGATGCTCCACCGCCAGGCACAGCAGGCGGCCGCGCACCGGCAACTGGTGCGCCAGGTCGAACGGCAGCAGCGCTTCGGCCTGCATCAGTTCGGGCAACTGCTGCGCGGCGCCGCGCAAATCGTGCCAGGCCAGGGCGAAGCCGCCGCGCCCTGGGGCCACCCGCACCCGCGCCTCGGCGCCTTCCTGGGTGAAGTGGCTGCGCAGGCTCTCGTGACGCTCGACAATGCGCGCCAACGCCTGCTCCAGCGCCGCGCGGTCCAGTGGCCCGCGCAAGGCCAGGCCCAGGGGAATATGGTAGGCGGCGCTGGCATCGTCCATCTGCGCCAGGAACCACAAGCGCTGCTGGGCGAACGACAGCGGCAGGGACTGGCCACGGGGCGTCGGCTCGATGGCCGGCAGCACCTCACCGCCGCGCTCAGCCAGGGTCGCCGCCACCGCCAGCAGACGGTCATCGCCGAACAGCTCGCCCAGCGACAGCTCGCGCCCCAGGCGCGCCCGCACCTGACCGACCATGCGCATGGCCAGCAGCGAATGGCCGCCCAGTTCGAAGAAGCGGTCCTGGCGCCCTACCCGTTCCAGCTGCAGCAGCTCGCACCAGAGCTCGGCCAGGGCCGTTTCCAGGGCGCCTTCGGCGGCCTCGTGGGCCTGGCTGGCCGACGCCTCGCGCTCGGGCAACGGCAGCGCCCGACGATCAACCTTGCCGTTGGCGGTCAATGGCCAGGCATCCAGGCGCACCAGCGCGGCAGGTACCATGTAAGCCGGCAGACGCTGTTGCAGGGCGGCGCGCAGGGCGCCGACCGGCTGCGCCTCAGGGCCGGAGATGTAGTAGGCCACCAGGCGCGGCTGGCCGGGCTGGTCCTCGCGGGCCAGCACCAGCGCTTCGGCGACGCCGGGCAAGGCCAGCAGTTGCGCCTCGATCTCCCCTAGCTCGATGCGCAGGCCGCGCACCTTCACCTGGTCGTCGTTGCGACCCAGGTAGTCCAGGGTGCCGTCGGCGTTCCAGCGGGCCAGGTCACCAGTGCGGTACATGCGTGCGCCGGGCTGCTCGCTGAACGGGTCGTCGAGGAAGCGCTCGGCCGTCAGTTGCGCGCGGTTCAGATAGCCCCGCGCCACCCCGGCACCGCCCACGTAGAGCTCGCCGGTCACGCCGCACGGTACCAGTTGCCGCGCCTCGTCCAGCAGGTAGATCCGGGCATTGGCGATCGGCCGGCCGATGTCCAGCGCCCCGCCCGGCAGCACCAGCCCGGAGCTGGCGACCACCGTCGCCTCGGTGGGACCGTAGTTGTTGACCACCACGCAGCCCGGGTCGCTGCTGAACTGGCGCAGACGGTCGCCACCGATCAGCAGGGTGCGCAGGGTTGGATGGCGCAGCCCCTGGGTGAACGCATATTCGGCAACCGGCGTCGGCAGGAAGGCCACCTTCAGTGGTTGCTCCAGCCACCAGGCCAACAGGCCGTCGAGCTGCTCGTTGCCCAGCTCGGCCGGTGGCAGGTGCAGTACCGCGCCGGCGCACAGGGCCGGCCACACCTCCCAGGCCATGGCATCGAAGCCAAAGCCGGCGACGCTGGCGGTGTGCTCGCCGGCGCCCAGCTCGAAGGCCTTGCAGTGCCAGTGCACCAGGTTGGCCAGGGTACGGTGCTCGACCATCACGCCCTTGGGCTGCCCGGTGGAACCGGAGGTGTAGATCACGTAGGCCAGGTGGCTGGCCAGCAGGCCGGGCAGCTCGGGATTGTCCGTGCGCGCCGGCCAGTCCGTCCGGTCCAGGGCCAGCACAGGCACGGCCAACCCGTCCAGGCGTGCCAGCAACGCCTGCTGGGCCAGGACCACCACGGGGGCGCTGTCCTCGAGCAGGTAGCGCAGGCGCTCATCCGGATGCGCCGGGTCAACCGGCACATAGGCACCACCGGCCTTGAGCACCGCCAGCAGCGCCACCAGGGTATCCAGGCCGCGCCGGGCGACCACCGCGACCCGGTCGTCCGGCCCCACGCCCCGTTCGATCAAGTGATGGGCCAGGGCGTTGGCGCGCTGGTTCAGCTCGCCGTAGCTCAGGCGTGCATCGCCAGCCACGGCGGCCAGCGCCTGCGGGGCACGGGCCGCCTGTGCCTCGATCAGGGTCGGCAGGGTCTGGTCGAGCGGGAATGCCCGCGCGCTGCCGTTGAAGGTATGCAGCAGGCGCCGACGTTCGACGTCACCGACCAGTTCGACCTCGGCCAGGGGCGCCTGGTCGTTGGCGACCATGCCGCGCAGCAGGCGCTCGAAGTAACCGGCGAAACAGCGCACGGTGCTTTCATCGAACAACGCCGTGGCGTACTCGAGGCTGCCGACCAGCGCCTCGCCCTGCTCGCCCATGCTCAGCGACAGGTCGAACTTGGCCACCTGGTTGGCCTGGGCCACGCCCTCCAGGTGCAACCCCGCCAGGCTCGGCGCGGCGCCCTCGGTGGCCAGCCAGTTGAGGGTGGTCTGGAACAACGGCGTATGGCCGAGGCTGCGCGCCGGGCGGACGATCTCCACCACCTGTTCGAACGGCAGGTCCTGATGCGCCTGGGCGTCGAGCAGGCGTGCCTTCACCTGGGCCAGCAGGCGCTCGCTGCTCGGCGCGCCCGACGTGTCGATGCGCAGCGCCAGGGTGTTGACGAACAGCCCCACCAGCGGCTCCAGCTCGGCATGGCCGCGCCCGGCCACCGGACAGCCCACCACGACCTCACTCTGGCCGGACAGCCGTGCCAGGGTCGCAGCCCAGGCACTGAGCAGCACCATGTACAGTGTTGCCTGATGCCGCTGGGCCAGGGCCCGCAGGCCGGCACCGAGACGCGCATCCAGCTGCAGCGCCAGGCTGGCGCCGCTGAAGTCCTGGCGTGGCGGCCGTGGCCGATCACTCGGCAAGCTCAGCAGGGTCGGCGCGCCATCCAGGGCCTGGCGCCAGTAGTCGGCCTGGCGTTGCAACTGCTCGCCGGCCAGCCAGCGCCGCTGCCACACGGCATAGTCGCCGTACTGGATCCCCAGGGTCGGCAACGGATCGTCCAGGCCCTGGCACATGGCCGGGTACAGCGCGCCCAGCTCACGGGTCAGCACGCCGAGGGACCAGCCGTCGGCGACGATATGGTGCAGGGTCAGCAGCAGCACATGGTGCTGATCCTCCAGGCGCAGCAGGCTGGCGCGCAACAGTGGTCCCTCGACCAGGTCGAACGGGGCGGTGGCCTCGGCCTGCAGGTGCGCGGCCAGTTCATCGGGCGACAGGCTCAGGCGCCGCAGCCAGCCCGGTTGCGGTCTGTCGGCGATGTGCACCTCGGCGCTGTCGCCTGCGGGCACGAAGCGGCTGCGCAGGCCCTCATGGCGCGCGACGATGCACAGCAAGGCGCGTTCCAGCGCGTCGGCATCCAGCGAACCACGCAGGCCCAGGGCCAGCGGCACGTTGTAGGCCTGGCTGCCGCCCTCCAGCTGGGCCAGGAACCACAGGCGCTGCTGGGCGAACGACAACGGCAGGGGCTGCTCGCGGGACACCGCGACGATGGCCGGCAGCGCACTGTGCCCGGCGCTCGCCAGCACCTGGGCCACGGCGGCCAGCTCGGGATTGGCGAACAACTCGGCCAGGGTCAGCTCGACGCCGAGCCGCAGGCGCACCTGGGACACCATGCGCATGGCCAGCAGCGAATGGCCACCCAGGGCGAAGAAATGGTCATGCCGGCCAACCCGCTCCACCTGCAGCAGTTCGGCCCACAGCTGGGCCAGGGCGCTTTCCAGTTCGCCCTCGGGGGCCACATAGCCACGCTCGAACAGCGCCGAACGCTCCGGCGCCGGCAAGCCGCGGCGGTCGAGCTTGCCGTTGGCGGTCAGCGGCAGCGCCTCCAGGGCGACGAAGGCCACCGGCACCATGTACTCCGGCAAATGGGCAAGCAGTTGCGTGCGCAGGTGCTCGGGCAAGGGTGCCTCGAGTCCGGCTTGCGCGGTGAAGTAGGCCACCAGGCGCGGCTGGCCCGGCTGGTCTTCGCGGGCCACCACCACGGCCTCGCCGATGCCCGGCAGGCTGTTCAGCCGGTTCTCGATTTCGCCCAGCTCGATACGCACCCCGCGAATCTTCACCTGGTCGTCGTTGCGCCCCAGGTAATCGAGGGTGCCGTCGGCCAGCCAGCGCACCAGGTCGCCGGTACGGTACATGCGCGCGCCCGGCGTGGCCGCGAACGGATCGTCGAGGAAGCGCTCGGCAGTCAGCTGCGGGCGGCCAAGGTAGCCACGGGCGACCCCGGCGCCGCCAATGTACAGCTCGCCCGCCACGCCCAATGGCACGGGCTGCAACCCGGCGTCGAGCACATACAGGCGGGCATTGTCCACGGGACCGCCGATGTGCAGCGCGCCCCCCGCCTCCACCACCCCGGAGCTGGCCACCACGGTGGTCTCGGTCGGGCCGTAGTTGTTGACCACGGCGAAGGTCTGGGTGCGGTTGAACTGGCGCAGGCGATCGCCGCCGATCAGCAGGGTACGCAGGGTCGGGTGCCCGAGCTGATGGCTGAAGGCGTATTCGGCCACCGGCGTCGGCAGGAAGCCGACATCCAGCGGTTGGTCGCGCCACCAGGCCAGCAACGCATCGAGGTCCTCATGGCCCTCGCCGGCGGGCGCCAGGTGCAGGGTGGCCCCGGCGCACAACGCCGGCCAGACCTCCCAGGCCATGGCGTCGAAGCCGAAGCCGGCCAGGCTCGAAGTGTGCCGGCCCAGGCACAGGTCGAAGGCCCGACAGTGCCAGTCCACCAGGTTGTTCAAGGTGCGGTGCTCGACCATCACCCCCTTGGGCTGCCCGGTGGAGCCCGAGGTGTAGATCACGTAGGCCAGATGTTCCGGTCCCAGGTCGGCGACGTCTGGATCATCCAGCCGCTGCGCCCAGTCAGCCTGATCGAGCGCCAGCACGGGCACCGTGATCCCATCCAGGCGGCCCCGCAACGCTTGTTGGGTCAGCACGGCCACTGGCGCGCTGTCGTCGAGCAGGTAGCGCACCCGCTCGTCCGGGTGGGCCGGGTCCACCGGCACGTAGCCGGCGCCGGCCTTGAGCACCGCGACCAGGCCAATCAGCGTGTCCAGGCCACGGCGGGCGAACACTGCCACGCGGTCGTCGAGGCGCACGCCCAGGCCGATCAGGTGGTGAGCCAGGGCATTGGCGCGCTGGTTCAGTTGCTGATAAGTCAGCGACTGGTCATTGGCAGTGGCGGCCAGGGCGTGGGGATGGGCCTGGGCCACGGCCTCGATACGCCGATGCAACGGACCGTGCGGCTGTTCGATGCCCGGGGTCTGGTTGAAGGTTTCCAGCAGCTCCTCACGCTCGTCGGCAGGCACCATCGACAGCGCCCTGATTGCAGCGGTGGGCGTCGCCGCGAGCAGGCTGCGCAGGGTCTGCTCCAGGTAGGCACAGACGCGCCGTGCCGGCACCTCGGGGCTGGCCAGCAGGGTAAGGCGGAACGCTTCGCCGAAGTCGTCGACGCTCAACGTCAAGGGGTAGTTGGTGGCCTCGGCGGCGTGCACGATCTCGATCCCGGCCCAGCCGGCGCGCAGCACCGCTTCGGACCCCGAGGCCGCGCTGTGGCGGTAGTTGAGCAAGGCATTGAACAGCGGTGTCGGCGCCGCCACGCCGCTGCAGCGCTGGGCCAGGGCCAGGGGCGCGTGCTCATGGCGCATCAGCGTGCTCAGGCGCTGGTGGGTGGCCTTGATCGCGCAGGCCAGGTCGGCGTCGTCCAGGTCCACCCGCAGCGGCAAGGTATTGATGAAGATGCCCAGCGCCCGGTCGGTGGCCTCGGCGCCTTGCAGGCGACCCATCAGCACGGTGCCGAACACCACCTGGTCGCGCCCGGTCAGGCCGCCCAGCACCCGCGCCCAGGCCAGGTGGAACAGGCTGGCGACGCTCACCCCCTGGCTGCGGGCCTGGGCGCGCAGCTCGCGGCACAGCGCCAGGTCGAGGTCCAGCGCGTGCTCGTTCAGCACCGCGCCATCCCCCTGCACATCGGCCAGGCCATAGGCCAGGGTCGGCGCGTCCACGCCGCCGAGCATGTCGCGGAAGAACGCCTCGTGCTCGGCCTCGCCGACGCCCAGCAGGGCCTGGGCGACATGATTGCGGAACGGCAGCGGACGGCCCAGCCGGGCGCTTTCGCCGAGCAGGAAGGCAAGCATTTCGTGGCGCACCACCTCAAGGGCGCTGTGGTCCATGGCCACGTGGTGGAACTGCAGGGTCGCATGGACCTGCCCGTCCGCCTGCGCCGCCTGGCATTGCAAGCGGATCAACGGTGCCTGGGTCAGGTCGAAGCCGCTGTCCGGCAGCTGGCCCTCGGCAAGCTGGGTGACCTGCAGCCGGGCCTGGCGCCAGACCACCTGCACCGGCGTTTCGAGTGCCTTCCAGTGCACCGAGGTGCGCAGTATGTCGTGACGGTCGATCACCCCTTGCAGGGCCTGGGCGAAGGCCTCGACCCGGGCGCTGCTGGCGAACACGAAGCGCGCCTGCATCACGTAGGGATCGTGGTCGCCGGCGCTGGCATGGTGGAACAGCATGCCCTGCTGCAACGGCACCAGCGGGTAGATGTCCTGCACATTGGCCGCGCCGCCGGGCACGCCTTCGACCAGTTGGTCGATGCTGGCCTGGTCGAGTTCGACCAGGCTGAGCATGTCCGGAATGATCCGTGTGCAGCCAGCCGGGATGCGGTTTTCCGGGACCTCGACGCTGCCCTGGCGAGCCGCCACGTACTCGCCACGCTCGAGCATCCCCAGCAGCGCCGGCTTGTGCTCGCGCAGCCGCGCCACCAGCGCGGCGTCGCTCAGGGCCTGGCGATTGCCCTGGACCACCAGCTGGCCATCCTTGAGGGCCAGCTGGACATTGTTGGCGGCCAGGGTCGCCAGTAGTTCGTTGATGCTCACAGGACGATCTCCATTCTGTCTGTGATGGCGGCATAGCCTGCCAGCGTCGGGTGTTCGAACAGGCTGCGCACGTCGGCCTCCAGGCCCGCCTCGCGCAGGCGCGAGGTGAGGGTCACGGCCAGCAGCGAGTGGCCGCCCAGTTCGAAGAAGTTGTCGTGGCGCCCTACCCGCTCCACGCCCAGCAGCTCGCCCCAGATGCGCGCCAGCAGCTGTTCGGTGTCGCCCAGCGGCGCCTCGTAGGCCCGCGCCGGCAGGTCCGGCTGCGGCAGCGCCTTGCGGTCGAGCTTGCCGTTGGGGGTCAGCGGCAAGGCGTCGAGGGCCATGAACAGCGCCGGTACCATGTACTCGGGCAGTTGCCCCAGCAGCGCCTCGCGCAGGGCCTCGGCGGGCGGCGCATCGCCGGTGACGTAGGCCACCAGGCGTGGGCCGGCCGGCTGGGCGTCGTGCACCAGCACCACAGCTTCACGCACCCCAGGCACCCGGGCGAGACAGGCCTCGATCTCGCCCGGCTCGATGCGCAGGCCGCGCAGCTTGATCTGGTGGTCGGTGCGGCCGAGGAACTCTAAGCTGCCGTCAGGGCGCTGGCGCACCCGATCGCCACTGCGGTAAAGGCGCTCGCCGTCAGCGAACGGGCTGACGATGAAGCGTTCGGCCTGTTGCTCCGGCAACCCCAGGTAGCCACGCGCCACCCCGGCGCCGCCGATATGCAGCTGGCCGGCGACGCCCAATGGCACGGGCTGGTCGTGGCCATCGAGCACGTACAGCCGGGTGTTGTCGATTGGCCGACCGATGGGCAGCGCGCCCGGCGTCAGCGGATCCTGCGGGTGCAAGGTGCAGACGCTGCAATCGACCGTGGTCTCGGTCGGCCCATAGACGTTGTGCAGCCTTGCCCGTGGCAGGCGCTCGCGCACTTCGCGCACCAGGGCCTCGGTCAGCTCGCCACCGCCGCAGACGATATCGCTGAGGCTGTCGCAGGCCGCGCTGGCGTCGTGTTCGAGGAACTGCTGCAGCAGCGCCGGCACGAACTGCACCACGCCGACCTGTTGCTGGCGGATCAGCTCGGCCAGGTACTGCGGGTCGCGCTGGCCATCCGGGCGCGCCAGCACCAGGCGCACGCCGCTGCACAGCGGCCAGAACAGCTCCCACACCGAGGCGTCGAAGCTCACCGGGGTCTTGTGCAACAACGCACCCTCACCCGGGAACAGCCCGGCGCTCCAGTGCACCAGGTTGACCACGTTGCGGTGCTCGACCATCACCCCCTTGGGCAGCCCGGTGGAGCCGGAGGTGTAGATCACATAGGCCAGGTTGGCGGCGGTCAGGCCCGGCACCTGTGGGTTGTGGCTTGGCTGACGGGTCCAGTCCGCCTGGTCGAGATCGACCTGCGTCAGTGGCAGATCCCCCATCAGCACCCGGGTAGCCGTCTGCACCAGGACCGCCCGTGGCTGGCTGTCGACCAGCATGTGGCGGATCCGTTCGGCCGGATAGTCAGGGTCGAGCGGCACATAGGCGCCACCGGCCTTGAGGATGGCCAGCAGGCCGACCACCAGCGAAAGGCCGCGCTCGACACAGATCGCCACCCGATCGTCGGGCTGCACGCCCAGCGCGATCAGGTGATGGGCCAGGCGGTTGGCCTGGGCATTGAGCTGCTCATAGCTGAGTTCACCCTGCTCGGCGCTGAGCGCAACGGCCTCAGGCCTACGCAAGGCCTGGGCCTCGAACAGTTCCTGGAGGGTCCGGTTCAGCTGGTGGGGCTGCGCCGTGCGGTTGAAGTCGTGCACCAGCTGGTCGCGTTCCTCGGCCGACAGCACTGGCAGTTGCAGCAGCGCTTGCCGTGGCTGATGGGCCAAGGCCTCGGCCATGGCCTCCAGCACCCGGCGCATCTGCTCGCAGACACGCGCGGCGCCAACATCCGCCGGGGCCAGGGCAACCAGTCGGAAGCGTTCGCCGATATCGTCCACGCTCAGGCTCAGCGGATAGTTGCTGCGCTCGTTGCTGTCGAGGGTCTCGATGCCTTGCAGGGCCTGGCGCTGCTCCTCGTCCGCCTGGCTGCCGTGGCGGTAGTTGAGCATGGCGCTGAACAGCGGCGCCGGGGCCGGCACGCCACTGCAACGCTGGGCCAGGGCCAACGAGGCGTGCTCGTGGGCGAGCAAGGCGCTCAGGCGCTGCTGGGTCAGGCGCACGGCGTCCTGCAGGTTGGTGCCTGCAAGGTCCAGGCGCAGCGGCAAGGTGTTGATGAACATGCCCAGCGCCTGGTCCGCTCCCGCGCCGCCTTCCAGGCGACCGAGCAGCACGGTCCCGAATACCACGCTGTCACGGCCACTGGCGGCGGCCAGCAGGCGGGCATAGGCCAGGTGGAACAGGCTGGCGACGCTGATACCCAGCTGCCGGGCCTGCTGACGCAGACCGGTGGCCAGGGTTTCGTCCAGCCACAGCTGGGCCTCTTCGATGCCGAGGCCATCGACCTGCACATCACCCAGGCCGAACGGCAGGGTCGGCTCGTCGATATCGCCCAACTGCTCGCGGAAGAACGCCTCGTGCTCGGCCTGGCTGACGCCCAGCCGCGCCTGGGCCACGTAGTTGCGGTACGGCGCGCCTTGTTCGGCGGGCACCGGTGCGCCCTGCAGATAGCCGACCAGTTCCCGGCCGAGCACATCCAGCGCGGTATGGTCGAGGACGATATGGTGGAACTGCAGCACGGCCTGCCGTCCGGCGCCCTGCGCGTCCGGCCAGTGGTACAGGCGCACCAGTGGCGCCTGGTCGAGGGCCAGGGCATGGGGCACCGCAGTCTCGTCGGCCACCTCGAACAGCGCCAGCCCGGCCTGGCGCCAGACTACCTGCAATGCCTGCGGCAGGCCGTCCCACAGTACTGAAGTACGCAGCACGTCATGACGGGCGATGACCTTGCCCAGGGCATCGACGAAGGCGTGCAGCCGGTCACGGCTGGCGAAGGCCATGCGCGATTGCAGCACATAGGGATCGTGCTCCGGCGAGCTGAGGTGGTGGTAGAGAATGCCCTCCTGCAACGGCGCCAGCGGGTAGATGTCCTGCACGTTGGCCGCGCCGCCCGGCACCGTGGCGACGATGCGCTCGATGGCGGCCGGTTCCAGCTCCACCAGCGGCAGCATGTCCGGGGTGATCTGGATGCAGCCGGCCGGGATCCGGTTGGCCGGGACCTCGACCTGGCGGCCATGGCCCAGGGTTGCCGCCAGCGCCGCTACCGTCGGCTGACCGAACAGGGTGCGCACATCGGCCTGCAGGCCGGCCTGGCGCAGGCGCGCGGTGAGGCTCACCGCCAGCAGCGAGTGACCACCGAGTTCGAAGAAGTTGTCGTGGCGACCGACCTGTTCGATGCCCAGGACTTCAGCCCAGATCGCGGCCATGGCCTCCTCGGTCGCGCCGATCGGGGCGACATAGGCCTGGCGTGCCAGGGCCGAAGGATCAGGGTCCGGCAGCGCCTTGCGGTCCAGCTTGCCGTGGCTGGTCAGTGGTAGCTCCTCCAGGCGGACGATGGCTTGCGGTATCAAATGGCCCGGAAGGCTGGCCTGCAAGCCTTGGCGCAAGGTGTCGAGATCGACCACGGCGGTTTCGGTGAACCAGGCCAGCAGACGCTCGTCACGCACCAGCACCACGGCGTCCGCGATACCCGGCTGAGCCTTCAGCGCAGCTTCGATCTCGCCCAACTCGACCCGCACGCCACGGATCTTCACCTGGTCGTCATTGCGGCCCTGGTAGTCCAGCGTGCCGTCGGCATTCCAGCGCACCAGATCGCCTGTGCGGTACATCCGGCCGCCGTTGAACGGATCGTCGAGGAAGCGCTCGGCGGTCAGTTCGGGACGGTTGAAGTAGCCTCGGGCGACCTGCGCGCCACCGATGTACAGCTCACCGGTTACCCCCACCGGCACGGGCTGGCGTTGCTCGTCCAGTACATAGACGCGGGTGTTGGCGGTCGGCTTGCCGATGTGCAGCGCGCCGCCCGGTTGCAGTTGCCCCGACGTCGCCACCACGGTGGTCTCGGTCGGGCCATAGTTGTTGACCAGCGCAAAGCCCGGATCGCGGTCGAACTGGCGCAGGCGGTCGCCGCCGACCAGCAGCGTGCGCAGGGTCGGGTGCTGGCGTTCGCGGCGCAGCGCCTGCTCGGCGACCGGTGTCGGCAGGAAGCTCACGTGCAGCGGCTGCTCCAGCCACCAGTCGAGCAGTTCATCGACATGCTCGCCGCCGATGGACGCCGGCGGCAGGTGCAGCACCGCTCCGGTGCACAGCGCCGGCCAGGCTTCCCAGGCCATGGCGTCAAAGCCGAAGCCAGCGACGCTGGAGGTGTGGCTGCCGGCGCCCAACTCGAAGGCCTGGCAATGCCAGTGGATCAGGTTGGCCAGGGTGCGGTGCTCGACCATCACCCCCTTGGGCTGGCCGGTGGAGCCGGAGGTGTAGATCACATAAGCCAGCTGATTTTCGTCCAGCCCTGCAACCACAGGATTGCTGGCCGCGTGGTCGAGCCAGTCATCGCCATCCATCAATACTGTAGCTACATCGCCGACCAACGCTTCGGTGGCCGATTCGACCAGCACCAACGCCGGCGCACTGTCACTGAGCAGATAGGCAATCCGCTCCGACGGATAACCCGGATCGACCGGCACATACGCCGCGCCGGCCTTGAGCACCGCCAGCATCGCCACCAGCCGTTGCGGGCCACGCTCCAGGCACAGTGCCACACGGTCGCCCGGGACCACGCCACGCTCGATCAGGTGATGAGCCAGGCGGTTGGCACGCTCGTTGAGTTCGCCGTAGCTCAGACTCAGATCACCCTGTACAACGGCCAATGCTTCAGGCGCTTGAGCCTCGACCAGCGCGTGCACGGTCTGCCCTTGTGGGTAGTCCATGTCCGTGGCATTGAAACCTTCGAGCACCTGGCGCCGCTGCGTGCCGTCGAGGATGGGCAGCCTGTCGACCTGCGCCGCGCCACCTTGCTCCAACGCCTGGATCAACTGGCTCACGGCAGCGGTCATCCAACCTGCGACCCGCTCGGCACCGATCCCCAGCAGGGCCAGTACGCTGAGGCTGAAGCCTTCCCCGTGGTCGTCCACGCTCAGGG
Organism: Pseudomonas sp. BW16M2; assembly: GCF_014268865.1. Taxonomy (NCBI): domain Bacteria; kingdom Pseudomonadati; phylum Pseudomonadota; class Gammaproteobacteria; order Pseudomonadales; family Pseudomonadaceae; genus Pseudomonas; species Pseudomonas sp. BW16M2. Next base: position 23,003 of record NZ_JABWRI010000013.1, read on the forward strand.
TCAGCGGGTAGTTGCTGCGCTCTTCACCGCCGAGCTGATGCATGCCCTGGAAGCTTGCGGCATCCACACCGGCCGTATCGGTCGGGCTATGACGGTAGTTGAGCAAGGCACTGAACAGCGGCGCCGAGGCCGGCACGCCGCTGCAACGCTGGGCCAACGCCAGCGACGCGTGCTCATGCCCGAGCAGCGCCGACAGCCGCTGGTGGGTGGCCTGCACCGCGGCGCGGGCGCCCTTGGCGGTGTCGATGCGCAGCGGCAAGGTGTTGATGAACACCCCCAGCGCCCGGTCGGCGCCCTCGCCGCCTTGCAGGCGGCCCATCAGCACGGTGCCGAACACCACGTCACCGCGCCCCGCCAGCACGCCCACCACGCGGGCCCAGGCCAGGTGCATCAGGCTCGCGGCACTGACCCCAAGCGCCCTTGCCTGCTCGCGCACCCGGCGCGACAAGGCCGGATCCAGCGGCAGGCGCGACTCCTCGATATCGCGCCCGTCGCCCTGCACATCGGCCAGGCCCATGGGCAAGGTCGGCTCGTCGACATCGCCGAGCATGTCGCGGAAGAACGCCTCGTGCCCCGCTTCGGCGGCGCCCAGGCGAACCTGGGCCACGTAGGTGCGGTACGGCACGGGCGCGCTCAACAGGTGCTGGCGACCGGAAAGGATCGCCTGCAGTTCGTGGACGATCACCTCCATCGCCGTGTGGTCCAGGGCCAGGTGGTGGAAGTGCAGGACGGCCACCACCCGTTGCAGGGCCGGGTCCAGGGCGTAGGTCAGGCGCAGCAGCGGCGCCTGGGTCAGGTCCAGCCGCTGCAGGCGGGCATCGAAGTGCGCGTGCAACCGCTCGATCACCGCGTCTTCGCCGAGCCCGGTGACGTCACTGACTGCCAGCTGGGCCTCGCGCCAGACCACCTGCACCGGCTCGCCCAGTCCTTCCCAGACCACCGAGGTGCGCAGGATGTCGTGGCGGTCGATGACCTGTTGCAGGGCCTCGGCGCAGGCCTGCAAGCGATCCAGGCTGTCGAAGGCCAGGCGGGTCTGCAGCAGGTATGGGTCGCCCTGCTCGGCACTGAGGTGATGGTAGAGGATGCCTTCCTGCAGGGGCGCCAGCGGGTAGATTTCCTGCACGTTGGCGGCGCCACCCGGCACGCTGGCGACGATTCGGTCGATGCTGGCCTGGTCGAGATCAATCAGACTGAGCATGTCCGGGGTGATGTGCATCGCATCGCTTGGGACACGGTTGGACGGCACCTCGATCTCACGTCCCGAGCCCACCGCAGCCGCCAGCGCCGCCAGGGTCGGCTGGGCAAACAGTACGCGCACATCGGCATCCAGGCCGGCCTTGCGCATGCGCTCGATCAGGCTTACCGCCAGCAGCGAGTGGCCGCCCAGTTCGAAGAAGTGGTCATGGCGACCAACTTGCTCGACTTTGAGCACCTCGGCCCAGATCGCGGCCAGCGCGGTTTCGATTTCACCTTGCGGCGCCTCGAAGGCACGGCTGACCAGCGCCTCACTGCCCGGCTGCGGCAAGGCGCGGCGGTCGAGCTTGCCGTTGGCGGTCAACGGTAGCGCATCCAGGAGCACATAGGCCGACGGCAGCATGTAGTCCGACAGCACGCCTTGCAGACGCTCATGCAGCTCGCCGATGGTCGGCGCCTGGCCGGTGAAGTAAGCGACCAGGCGCTTATCGCCCGGCACATCCTCGCGCACGATCACAGCGGCATCGCGAACCCCCGGGCATTCGCCCAGGCGCGCCTCGATCTCGCCCAGTTCGATACGGAAGCCACGCAGCTTGATCTGCTGGTCGGCACGGCCCAGGTAACGCAGGGTACCGTCGGCCTGCCAGCTCACCAGGTCGCCGCTGCGGTACATCGTGCCACCGTTGAACGGATCCAGCAGGAAGCGCTCAGCCGTCAGTTCCGGCTGCCCCAGATACCCCAGGGCCACGCCGTCACCGGCAATGTACAACTCGCCCACCGCGCCCACTGGCAGCAACTGCTGGCGGGCATCGAGCACATAGCAGCGGCTGTTGCCGATCGGCTTGCCAATCGGGATGCTGCCCTCGCCCACCTCGGTGATTTCGTGGGTGGTGCTGAAGGTGGTGGCCTCGGTCGGGCCGTAGCCATTGAGCAGGTGTTGCGGCGCACCATCACGCAGTACCCGGGCGATCACCGCCGGGTCCAGCACATCGCCACCGACCATCAGGTAGCGAAGCGCTCGGAACGCCGGCAGCAGGTCGTCGGCGAACTGATGGAACAGGCCAGCGGTCAGCCACAGCACGGTGACGCCCTGCTCCAGCAGCACTTCGCGCAGGTCCTGGCGCGACAGCACCTGGTCCTGGTCGATCACTACCACAGCGCCGCCATTGAGCAACGGCGCCCAGACTTCCAGGGTGCTGGCGTCGAACGCCGGATTGGAGGCGAAGGCAACGCGGTCCTGGCTGTTGAAATCGGCAAAGCCGTTGTTGATCACCAGGCGCACGATGGCCCGGTGCGGCACCTGCACGCCCTTCGGTGTACCGGTGGAGCCAGAGGTGTACATGATGTACGCCGCGCTGCCGGCGTCCACCGCCAGGCCCAGCGGCGCATCCGCGTAGCCGCCCAGGTCGAGCCGGTCGAGTTCGACCCGACGCGCACCCTCCACTTGCGGCTGGTCGCTGTGGGTCAGCACCAGCCGCGCCTGGCTGTCGTCCACCATGAATGCCTGGCGCTCGGCCGGGGCGTTGCCGTCCAGCGGCACGAACACCGCCGCGCATTTGCTGACGGCCAGCTGGGCCGCCAGCAGATCGAACGAACGAGGCAGCAGCAAGGCTACCCGGTCACCCGCCTGTACGCCCTGCTCCAGCAGGTACCCGGCCAGCCGGCTGGCCTGCCGGTCGAGCGCCTGGTAGCTCCAACGCCGCGTGCCATGGGCCACCGCCAGCGCATCCGGGCTGGCCTTGGCCTGCGCCTCGAACAGGGCATGCACGGGCAGGTCGCGGGGATAGTCGCGACGGGTCGCATTGAACTGCCGCGCCACGCGCTCGCGCTCGGCGTCCGGCAAGGCGTTGATACGGTTCAACGGCGCCGCCGGCGTGTCCGCCAGGGTATCGGCCAACCGCGCCAAGGCCGTCTGCAGCAGCTGGCAGACCAGTGCCCCCTCCACTTGCGGCACCGCCTGCACGGTCAGGATGAAACCGTCGCCCAGGTCGTCGACGCTAACCACCAGCGGGTAGTTGCTGCGCTCATGGGCGGCCAGCAGTTCGATGCCCTGCCAGGCCTGTGCGCGCTGCGCCCCGCTGGCCGCGCTGTGGCGGTAGTTGAGCAGACTGGTGAACAACGCCTGGGAGGCCGGCACGCCGCTGCAGCGCTGGGCCAAGGCCAGGGAGGCCTGCTCGTGTGCCAGCAGACGCGCCAGGCGTTGGTGGGTCAGGCGCACGCCGTCGACTACATCCATCCCCCCTACGCTGACCCGCAGCGGCAAGGTATTGATGAACATGCCCAGCGCCCGCTCGGCGCCCTCGCCGCCCTGCAGGCGACCGAGCAGCACGGTGCCGAACACCACGTCCTCGCGTCCGGACAGCTGCGCCAGCACCTGCCCCCAGGCCTGGTGCACCAGGCTGGCGACGCTGATGCCCAGCAACCGTGCCTGCTGACGCAGGCGCAGGGCCAGCGGCTCGTCCAGGCGCTCGCGGTGGTCGAGCACGTGGCTGCCGTCGCCCAGCGCCCCGCGCAGGCCGAACACTTCGGTCGGCTCGTCGATATCGCCCAGCAACTCGCGGAACAACACCTCCTGCGCCTGGCTGTCGTCACGCAGACGCGCCTGGGCCACATAGTTGCGGTACGGCACGCTGTCGCCCTCGGGCATGCGCCCCAGCAGCGCATCGCCGACCTCGGCCACCAGCAGTTCCATCGCGGCGTGGTCGAGAAGGATATGGTGCAGCAGCAGGGTCGCCTGCAAGCGGCCCTGTTGCTCATGGCTGCTCAGGTGCATCAACGGTGCGCGGCCCAGGTCCAGGCGCGGGCTTTCCAGTGCCGGCTCAAGGTCCAGGCGCGCCTCGCGCCAGACCACCTGCACCGCTTCGTCGAGCCCCTGCCAGTGCACGCTGGTGCGCAGGATGTCGTGGCGGGCGATGACCTGGTTCAGCGCCGCGACGAAGGCGTCCAGCTCGACCTGGCCGGCAAAGGCGAAGTTCAGTTGAAGTACGTAGGGGTCGACCTCGGCGCTGGCCAGGTGGTGGTAGAGAATGCCCTGCTGCAACGGCGCCAGGGCGTACAGGTCCTGGATATTGGCCGCGCCGCCGGGAATTCTCTGCACCAGGCTGTCGAGCGCAGCTTGTTCCAACGTCGCCAGCGGCAGCATGTCGGTGGTGAGGCGTGTGCAGCCCGCCGGGATACGGTTGGCCGGCACTTCCAGCGTCACCGCGCCGCCCACCGCCGCCGCCAGCGCCGCCAGGCTCGGCTGGCCGAACAGCACCCGCACATCCGCCGCCAGGCCGGCCTGGCGCATACGCGCGGTCAGGGTCACGGCCAGCAGCGAGTGGCCGCCAAGCTCGAAGAAGTTGTCATGACGACCGACCCGGTCCACGCTCAGCAGTTCGCTCCACAACTGCGCCAGCAGGGTCTCGACCTCGCCTTGCGGCGCCTCGTAGACCTGTTGCGTGGTTTCCGGCTGCGGCAGCGCCTTGCGGTCGAGCTTGCCGTTGGGGCTCAGCGGCAGCGCGTCGAGGTGGGTGAACGAAGCCGGCACCATGAACTCCGGCAACTGGCCCAGCAGCGCCGCGCGCAGCGTGTCCGGCGCCTGCCGGGCGCCGGTGTAGTACGCCACCAGGCGCTGCTCGCGGGCCAGCACCACCGCCTCCTTGACCCCTTCGATACGGGTCAGGCAAGCCTGGATTTCGCCCAGTTCGATGCGCAGGCCGCGGATCTTCACCTGGTCGTCGTTGCGCCCGAGGTATTCCAGGTTGCCATCGGCCAGGTAGCGGGCCAGGTCGCCGGTGCGGTACATCCGCCCCCCGGTCCTGAGCGAGAACGGATCATCGAGGAAGCGTTCGGCGGTCAGTTGCTCGCGGTTGAGATAGCCGCGGGCCACCTGCACGCCACCGATGTACAGCTCGCCGGCCACGCCCACCGGTACCGGCTGGCCCTGGGCATCCAGTACGTACAGCGCGGTATTGGCGATCGGCTTGCCGATCGGCGTGTTGTCCGGTGTCGTCACGCAGTGCCAGGCGCTGACATCCACCGCCGCCTCGGTCGGGCCGTACAGGTTGTGCAGCTCGACCGTCGGCAGCTGTGCGTGGAAACGCCTTGCCAGGCTGCCGGGCAAGGCCTCGCCGCTGCATAGCACACGCTTTAGCTGATGTGGCAGGACTTCGCCATGGGCGAGGAACACATCGAGCATCGACGGCACGAAGTGCAAGGTGCTGACGTGCTCTTCACGGATAACCTCGCGCAGGTACTCGGGATCACGATGCCCGCCAGGGCGCGCCATCACCAGGCGGGCGCCGGTCTGCAGCGGCCAGAGGAACTCCCACACCGAGACGTCGAAGCTGAACGGGGTTTTCTGCAACACCACGTCACCGGCGCCCAGCCGGTAGGCGTCCTGCATCCACAGCAGGCGGTTGACCACCCCGGCGTGCTCGTTCATCACGCCCTTGGGCAGGCCGGTGGAGCCAGAGGTGTAGATCACATAGGCCAGGTGTCGCGGGGTCAGCCCTACCACCTGCGGGGCATGCGCCGGCTGCGCCTGCCAGGTCGGCCGGTCGAGGTCGATCAGCGGTGCCCGACTCGTCTCCGGCACGTCGCGGGTGGCACCGTGCACCAGCACCGCCAGCGGTGCGCTGTCATCGAGCATGTGACGGATGCGCTCGGCCGGGTAGGCCGGGTCGACCGGCACGTAGGCGCCACCGGCCTTGAGGATGGCCAGCAGGCCGACCACCATCGACAGGCCGCGTTCAACGCAGATCGCCACGCGATCGTCAGGTTTTACCCCCAACACGATCAGGTGATGGGCCAGGCGGTTGGCCTGCTCGTCGAGCTGGCGATAGGTCAGTTCACCTTCTTGCGCCCTCACCGCAACAACGGTCGGCGTGCGTCTAACTTGAGCCTCGATCATGCCGTGCAGGGTCTGATCGAGGTCGTAGTCCACCCGTGTGTCGTTGAAGTCGACCAGCACTTGGCGCCGCTCCTCGGCACTCAGCACCGGCAAGCGGTTCAGTGGCTGCTGCGGATGTTGTTCAAGCGCCAGCAACAGACCGTCGAGCACCTGCAGCATCTGTGCGCAGATCCGCTGCGCGCCCACCTGGGCCGACACCTGCACGCCCAGGCGCAGGCCGTCGCCGAAGTCATCGACGTTCAGGCTCAGCGGGTAGTTGGTGCGCCCTTCGCTGCCCAGGGTCTCGATCCCCTCCCAGGCCTGTGGCTGCGGCGCGGCGCGGGTGCTCTGGCGGTAGTTGAGCATGGCACTGAACAGCGGCAGCGGCGCGGCCACCTGGCTGCAGCGCTGGGCCAGGGCCAGCGAGGCATGCTCATGGACCAGCAGCGCCGACAGCTCACGGTGGGTGGCCAGCACGCCGTCGCGCACGCCCAACCCGTCCAGCTCGACCCGCAACGGCAGGGTGTTGATGAACATACCCAGTGCCCGCTCGCTGCCCTCGCCGCCCTGCAGGCGGCCCAGCAGCACCGTGCCGAAGACCACGCGGTCCTTGCCGCAGGCCACCGCCAGCAGGCGTGCCCAGGCCAGGTGCACCAGGCTTGCGGTGCTCACCCCCAGTTGGCGGGCCTGGTCGCGCAGGCGAGCATAGCGGGCGCCGTCGAATTCCACCTCGGCCTCATCGAGGGCCTGGCCTTCGCCCTGTACCTCGCGCAAGCCGAACGGCAGGCTCGGCTCGTCGATGTCGCCCAGACGGGCGCGGAAGAACGCCTCGTGCTCGGCCTCGCTGACGCCAAGGCGCGCCTGTGCCACATAGTTGCGGTACGGCACCGAGGCCGGCAATGGCTCGCTCTGCCCCAGCAGGTAGCCGCGCAGCTCGGCCTGCACCGCCTGCATGGCGATATGGTCGAGCACGATATGGTGGAACTGCAGCACCGCCTCGACCCGCTGACTGCCCGGCTCGGTGCGGTGCAGCAGGCGGATCAGCGGCGCCTGGCCGAGGTCCAGGCGTGCCAGGTGGGTGTCGTCGAGCGGCGCCAGTTGCAGCGGCGCCTGGCGCCAGACCACCTGCACCGGCTGCGGCAGGCCGTCCCAGAGCACCGCGGTGCGCAGGATGTCATGGCGGGCGATGACCTGCTCCAGGGCCTGGGCGAACACCCGCAGACGCGCCGGACTGTCGAAGCGCAGCCGTGCCCGCAAGGCGTAGGGATCGGCGCCCACGGCACTCAAGTGCAGGTAGAGGATGCCTTCCTGCAACGGCGCCAGGGGGTAGATATCCTGGACATTGGCCGCGCCACCCGGCACCGCGGCGACGATGCGCTCGATGGCGTCCGGCTCCAGGCTCACCAGCGCCAGCATGTCCGGGGTGATATGGGTGCAGCCCGCCGGAATCCGGTTGGCCGGTACCGTCACCGCGCCGCCCTGGCCCAGGGTGGCCGCCAGCGCGGCGACGCTCGGCTGGCCGAACAGGGTGCGCACATCCACCTGCAGGCCGGCCTGGCGCAGGCGCGCGGTCAGGGTCACGGCCAGCAGCGAATGGCCGCCCAGCTCGAAGAAGTTGTCGTGCCGCCCTACCCGCTCCACGCTCAGCAGCTGCGACCAGATCTCGGCCAGCAGCACCTCGGTTGAGCCTTGGGGCGCCTCATACTGGCGCGCCTGCACATCCGGCAACGGCAGCGCCTGGCGGTCAAGCTTGCCGTTGGGGGTCAAAGGCCAGCTGTCGAGGTGGATGAACAGCGCTGGCACCATGTACTCCGGCAACCGCGCCAGCAACGCCTGGCGTAGCGCGTCGGCCGGCTGCGGCTCGCCGCGGTGATAGGCGACCAGGCGATCACCGCCGTGTGGATGCCGGTGAACCAGCACCAGGGCCTCGCGCACGCCGGCCACGCGATTCAGGCAGGCCTCGATCTCGCCCGGCTCGATGCGCAGGCCGCGCAGCTTGATCTGGTGGTCGGTGCGACCGAGGAAGGTCAGGCTGCCGTCGGCGGCCTGGCGCACCCGATCGCCGCTGCGGTACAGCCGCTCACCTTCGACGAACGGACTGGCGATGAAGCGTTCGGCCTGTTGCTCCGGCAACCCCAGGTAGCCACGCGCCACCCCGGCACCGCCGATATGCAGCTGGCCGGCGACGCCCCAGGGTACCGGTTGGTCGTGGGCATCGAGGACGTACAGGCGGGTGTTGTCGATGGGTTGGCCGATCGGCAACGTGCCGGATGGAATCAGCTGTCCGGGTTCCAGGGTCCAGGCGCTGCAGTCGACCGTGGTCTCGGTGGGGCCGTAGACGTTATGCAGGCGCACCTGCGGCAAGCGCTGGCGAACCTGCCGGGCCAGGGCCTCGGTCAGCTCGCCACCGCCGCAGACGATATCGCTGAGGCTGGCGCAGGCGGCACTGTCGTCCTGGTCGAGGAACTGCTGCAACAGCGCGGGCACGAATTGCACCACGCCGACCTGCTGCTGGCGGATCAGCCCGGCCAGGTACTGCGGGTCGCGCTGACCGTCCGGGCGCGCCAACACCAGTCGCACGCCGCTGCACAGCGGCCAGAACAGCTCCCACACCGAGGCGTCGAAGCTCACCGGGGTCTTGTGCAACACCGCGCCACCGGCCGGGAACCGGCGGGCACTCCAGTGCACCAGGTTGGCCAGGTTGCGGTGCTCGACCATCACCCCCTTCGGCAGGCCGGTGGAACCGGAGGTGTAGATCACATAGGCCAGGTGCGCGCCGTTCAGCCCAGGCACCCGTGGGTCGCTGTCCGGCTGCCCGCCCCAGCTCGGTTGATCGAGATCGACCTGCGGCACCGCCGTCTCGCCGACCAGCGTCCGCGTGCCTCGTTGCACCAGCAGCGCTCGCGGCTGGCTGTCGGCGAGCATATGGCCGATACGTTCTGCCGGGTAATCCGGGTCCAGCGGCACATAGGCGCCGCCGGCCTTGAGGATGGCCAGCAGGCCGACCACCAGCGATAGGCCACGCTCGACACAGATCGCCACCCGGTCGTCGGGCTGCACGCCCAGCGCGATCAGGTGGTGGGCCAGGCGGTTGGCCTCGGCGTTGAGCTGGCGATAGCTCAGTTGTCCGTCGTCCGACTGCACCGCAACCGCCTCGGGATCGCGCGCCACCTGCTGCTCGAACAACGCCTGGACGGGCTGTTCGAGATCGACGGCCTGGGCCGTGGTATTGCAGGTCTGCAACAGATGCTCACGCTCATCGTCCGGCAATACCGGCAGCGCCAGCAGCGCTTGCCGTGGCTTAGCCTCCAGACCTTCGACCATGCCCAGCAGCACATACCGTAATTGCCCGCAGATCCGCTGGGCACCGACGCTCGCCGGGGTCATCGCCACCAGACGGAAGCCTTCCCCCATGTCGTCCACGCTCAAGCTCAGCGGGTAGTTGCTGCGCTCCTGGCCATCGATGAACTCGATGCCCTGCCACTCCAGGCGCCGGTCTGCGCTCGCCGCCTGGCCATGGCGGTAGTTGAGCATGGCGCTGAACAGCGGCGCCGGGGCCGGCACGCCACTGCAACGCTGGGCCAGGGCCAGCGACGCATGCTCGTGCACCAGCAAGGCGCTCAGGCGCTGCTGGGTCAGGCGTACGGCGTCCTGCAGGTCGAGGCCTGCAAGGTCGAGGCGCAGCGGCAAGGTGTTGATGAACATGCCCAGGGCCCGCTCGGCGCCCTCGCCGGCCTCCAGGCGGCCCAGCAGCACGGTGCCGAACACCACACGGTCGGTGCCGCTGACGGCCGCCAGCAGGCGGGCAAAGGCCAGGTGGAACAGGCTGGCGGGGCTGATGCCCAGCTGCCGGGCCTGTTGCCGCAGCCGCGCGGCCAGGGTTTCGTCCAGCCACAGCTGGGCTTCCTCGATGGCCTGGCCGTCGCCCTGCACATCGCTCAGGCCGTAGGGCAGCGTCGGCTCGTCGATATCGCCCAGCTGCGCACGGAAGAACGCCTCGTGCTCGGCCTGGCTGACGCCCAGCCGCGCCTGGGCCACGTAGTTGCGGTAAGGCACCGGGGCCTGTACCGGCACGGCACTGCCCTGCAAGTAGCCCAGCAGCTCAGCGCCGATGATCTCCAGGGCGGTGTGATCGAGAACGATATGGTGGAACTGCAATAGCCCCTCGATGCGCTCACTGCCGATAACGCTGCTATACAGCAGGCGGATCAGCGGCGCCTGGGCCAGGTCGAGGCGTTGCAGGTCTTGCCCATCCAGCGGCGCGACCAGCAGCGGCGCCTCGCGCCAGACCACCTGCAGCGGTTGCGCCAGGCCTTCCCAGAGCACGGCGGTTCGCAGCACGTCATGACGGCTGATGGCCTGGCGCAAGGCCCTGGCGAACGCCTCCAGGCGTGCCGGGCTGTCGAACGCCATGCGCGACTGCAGCACATAGGGATCATGCTCCGGCGAGCTGAGGTGGTGGTAGAGAATGCCTTCCTGCAACGGCGCCAGCGGGTAGATGTCCTGCACGTTGGCCGCGCCGCCCGGCACCGTGGCGACGATGCGCTCGATGGTGGCTGGTTCAAGCTCCACCAGTGGCAGCATGTCCGGGGTGATCTGGGTGCAGCCGGCCGGAATCCGGTTGGCCGGGACCTCGACCTGGCGGCCATGGCCCAGGGTCGCCGCCAACGCCGCCACGGTCGGCTGGCCGAACAGGGTGCGCACGTCGGCCTGCAGGCCGGCCTGGCGCAGGCGCGCGGTGAGGCTCACCGCCAGCAACGAGTGGCCGCCGAGTTCGAAGAAGTTGTCGTGGCGACCGACCTGCGCAACGCCCAGCACCTCGGCCCAGAGTGCCGCGATAGTGGTTTCCACGGCGCCTTCCGGCCTCGCGTAGGCCTGACCAGTGAGTATGGCCGGTTCCGGCAAGGCCTTGCGGTCCAGCTTGCCGTGGCTGGTCAGTGGCAGCTCGTCCAGGCGGACGAAGGCTTGCGGTATCAAATGGCCCGGAAGGCTGGCTTGCAGGCCTTGGCGCAGGGTGTCGAGATCGACCATGGCGATTTCGGTGAACCAGGCCAGCAGACGCTCGTCACGCACCAGCACCACGGCATCCGCAATGCCCGGCTGGGCCTTCAGCGCGGCCTCGATCTCGCCCAGCTCGACCCGCACGCCACGGATCTTCACCTGGTCGTCGTTGCGGCCCTGGTAATCCAGCGTGCCGTCGGCGTTCCAACGCACCAGATCACCGGTACGGTACATCCGGCCACCGTTGAACGGATCGTCGACAAAGCGTTCGGCAGTCAGCTCAGGACGGTTGAAGTAGCCTCGGGCGACCTGGGCGCCACCGATGTACAGCTCACCGGTTACCCCCACCGGCACGGGCTGGCGTTGCTCGTCCAGTACATAGACGCGGGTGTTGGCGGTCGGCTTGCCGATGTGCAGCGCGCCGCCCGGTTGCAGTTGCCCCGACGTCGCCACCACGGTGGTCTCGGTCGGGCCATAGTTGTTGACCAGCGCAAAGCCCGGATCGCGGTCGAATTGGCGCAGGCGATCGCCGCCGACCAGCAGCGTGCGCAGGGTCGGGTGCTGGCGTTCACGGCGCAGCGCCTGCTCGGCGACCGGTGTCGGCAGGAAGCTCACTTGCAGCGGCTGCTCCAGCCACCAGTCGAGCAGTTCATCGACATGCTCGCCGCCGATAGACGCCGACGGCAGGTGCAGCACCGCTCCGGTGCACAGCGCCGGCCAGGCTTCCCAGGCCATGGCGTCGAAGCCAAAGCCCGCGACGCTGGAGGTGTGACTGCCCTCGCCCAACTCGAAAGTCTGGCAATGCCAGTGAATCAGGTTGGCCACGGTGCGGTGTTCGACCATTACACCCTTGGGCTGGCCGGTGGAGCCGGAGGTGTAGATCACATAGGCCAGCTGATTTTCGTCCAGCCCTGCAACCACAGGATTGCTGGCCGCGTGGTCGAGCCAGTCATCGCCATCCAGCCTGACTTTGGCTGCATCACCGACCAACGCTTCGGTGGCCGACTCGACCAGCACCAACGCCGGCGCACTGTCGCTGAGCAGATAGGCAATCCGCTCCGCCGGATAACCCGGATCGACCGGCACATACGCCGCGCCGGCCTTGAGCACGGCCAGCATCGCCACCATCCGTTGCGGGCCACGTTCCAGGCACAGTGCCACGCGGTCGCCCAGGATCACGCCACGTTTGATCAGGTGATGAGCCAGGCGGTTGGCACGCTGGTTGAGCTCGCCGTAGCTCAGGTTCAGCTCACCCTGTACAACGGCCAATGCTTCGGGCGCTTGAGCCTCGACCAGCACGTGCACGGTCTGACCTTGCGGATAGGCCTCGGCTGTGGCGTTGAAGTCCTCCAGCACCTGGCGCGAAGCCTCGTCATCCAACATCGGCAGGTCATCCAACATTTGCCCGGGGCGCTGTTCCAGAGCCTGCAACAGCTGGCCGAGAGTGTTGACCATCCAGCCGCCGATCTGCGAAGCCGGCAGCCCTTCAGCGGTCAGCACGCTCAGGCTGAAGCCTTCGCCCAGGTCATCGACGCTCAGGGTCAGCGGGTAGTTGCTGCGCTCCTCGCCACCCAGCAGGCGCACGCCCTGCCAGATGCCCTCGCCGTCGCGAGCGACGCCCTCGCTACTGTGACGGTAGTTGAGCAAGGCACTGAACAATGGCGCCGAAGAGGCCACGCCGCTGCAACGCTGGGCCAGCGCCAGGGGCGCGTGCTCGTGTCCGAGCAGGGCCGACAGCCGCTGGTGGGTGACACGCAGCGCCTGGTCAACCGGCAACGCGGTGTCCACCCGCAATGGCAGGGTGTTGATGAACATGCCCAAGGCCCGGTCGGCACCCTCGCCCGCTTGCAGACGGCCCATCAGCACGGTACCGAATACCACGTCGCGACGCCCCGCCAGCACACCCACCACGCGAGCCCAGGCCAGGTGCACCAGGCTGGCGGCGCTGACGCCGCGCTGCCGCGCTTGCTCACGCAAGCCATGGGCCAGGGTGGCCGGTAGCATCAGCGCGGCATGTTCGACCCGCCCACCATCACCCTGCACATCGGCCAGGCCATACGGTAGGGTCGGCTCGTCGATATCGCCCAGTTGCGCGCGGAAGAACGCCTCGTGGCCGGCCTGATCGTCGCCCAGGCAAACCTGGGCGACATAGTTGCGATACGGCACCGCGGCGGGCAGCGTGGCGCCACGCCCGTCCAGCAGCGCCTGCATCTCCTCGCCGACCACGGCCATGGCGGCGTGGTCGAGGGTCAGGTGGTGGAACTGCAACAGGGCTACCCACTCGCCCTGGCGCGGATCCTCGGCATAGACCAGGCGCAGCAAGGGCGCCCGGGTCAGGTCCAGACGCTGCTGACGGGCATCGAAACGGGCCTGCAGTTGCTCGATCACCGCCTCTTCGCCCAGGCCGGTGACTTCGCTGACCGCCAGGCGAGCCTGGCGCCAGACCACCTGCACCGGCTCGTCCAGTCCCTCCCAGACCACCGAGGTACGCAGGATGTCGTGGCGGTCGATGACCTGTTGCAAGGCCGCAGCCCAGGCACGCAAACGCCCGATGCTGTCAAAGGCCAGGCGCGACTGCAGCAGGTATGGGTCGCCCTGCTCGGCACTGAGGTGATGGTAGAGAATGCCTTCCTGAAGCGGCGCCAGCGGGTAGATTTCCTGCACGTTGGCGGCACCACCCGGCACGCTGGCGACGATACGGTCGATGCTGGCCTGGTCCAGGTCGATCAGGCTGAGCATGTCTGGCGTGATCTGCGTCGCGCCTTGCGGCACACGGTTCTCGGGCACTGCCACTTCACGCCCGGACCCCACCGCCGCCGCCAGCGCGGCCAGGGTCGGCTGGGCGAACAGTACACGCACGTCGGCATCCAGGCCGGCTTTGCGCATGCGCTCGATCAGGCTCACCGCCAGCAGCGAGTGGCCGCCCAGTTCAAAGAAGTGGTCATGGCGACCGACCTGCTCGACCTTGAGCACCTCGGCCCAGATCGCGGCCAGCGCGGTTTCGATTTCACCTTGCGGCGCCTCGAAGGCACGGCTGACCAACGCGTCGCTGCCCGGCTGCGGCAAGGCGCGACGGTCGAGCTTGCCGTTGGCGGTCAGCGGCAGCGCGTCCAGTTGCACATAGGCCGACGGCAACATGTAGTCCGGCAGGTGGCCTTGCAGCTGCCGGTGCAACTCGGCGATCGCCTGATAGCCCGTGAAATAGGCCACCAAGCGCTTATCGCCCGGCACATCCTCACGCACGATCACGGCGGCATCGCGCACACCCGGGCACTCGCCCAGGCGCGCCTCGATCTCGCCCAGCTCGATACGGAAGCCACGCAGCTTGATCTGCTGGTCGGCACGGCCCAGGTAACGCAGGGTGCCGTCGGCCTGCCAGCTCACCAGGTCGCCGCTGCGGTACATCGTGCCGCCGTTGAACGGATCCGGCAGGAAGCGCTCAGCCGTCAGCTCCGGCTGCCCCAGATACCCCAGGGCCACGCCGTCACCGGCGATGTACAACTCGCCCACCGCCCCTACCGGCAGCAGTTGCTGGCGGGCATCGAGCACGTAGCAGCGGCTGTTGCCGATCGGTTTGCCAATCGGGATGCTGCCCTCGCCCACCTCGGTGATTTCGTGGGTGGTGCTGAAGGTGGTGGCCTCGGTCGGGCCGTAGCCATTGAGCAGGTGTTGCGGCGCGCCATCGCGCAGTACCCGGGCGATTACCGCCGGGTCCAGCACATCGCCACCGACCATCAGGTAGCGAAGCGCTCGGAACGCCGGCAGCAGGTCATCGGCGAACTGATGGAACAGGCCAGCGGTCAGCCACAGCACGGTGACACTCTGCTCCAGCAGCACTTCGCGCAGGCCCTGGCGCGACAGCACCGTGTCCTGGTCGATCACCACCACTGCGCCGCCATTGAGCAACGGCGCCCAGACTTCCAGGGTGCTGGCGTCGAACGCCGGGTTGGAAGCAAAGGCCACGCGGTCCTGGCTATTGAAATCGGCGAAACCGTTGTTGATCACCAACCGCACGATGGCCCGGTGCGGCACCTGCACGCCCTTCGGTGTACCGGTGGAGCCGGAGGTGTACATGATGTACGCCGTGCTGCCGGCGTCCACCGCCAGGCCCAGCGGCGCATCCGCGTAGCCACTCAGGTCGAGGCGGTCGAGTTCGACCCGACGCGCGCCCTCCACTTGCGGCTGGTCGCTGTGGGTCAGCACCAGCCGCGCCTGGCTGTCGGCCACCATGAACTCCTGGCGCTCGGCCGGGGCGTTGCCGTCCAACGGCACGAACACTGCCGCGCATTTGCTGACGGCCAGCTGGGCCGCCAGCAGATCGAACGAACGTGGCAGCAGCAAGACCACGCGATCGCCAGCCCGCACGCCCTGTTCGAGCAGGAAATAGGCCAGGCGATTGGCCTGGGCCTCGAGCTCGGCGAAGGTCCATCGACGCTGACCCTGGACCACCGCCAGCGCATCCGGCGAATTCACGGCCTGGGCCTCGAACAACCGATGCACGGCCAGTTCACGCGGATACTCCCGCGCCGTGGCGTTGAACTGCCGCAGCACGCGCTCGCGCTCCGCTTCCGGCAGGCGATGGAGGCTGTTCAGCGCGCTCATCGGCGTCTGCTCCAACGCCGTGACCAGTTGCAACAGCGCCATGCGCAGCAGCTGGCAGACCCGGCCACCGTCCACGGGTGACACGGCCTGCACCGTCAGCCTGAACTCATTACCGTAGTCATCGACGCTGACCACCAGCGGATAGTTGCTGCGCTCTTGGGCGGTCAGCAGCTCGATCCCCGCCCAGGCTGGACCGTGTTCGGGTTGACCGGCACTGTGGCGATAGTTCAACAAGCTGGTGAACAACGCCTGGGACGCCGGCACGCCACTGCAACGCTGGGCCAGGGCCAGGGACGCCTGCTCGTGGGCCAGCAGGCGCGCCAGGCGCTGGTGGGTCAGGCGTACGCCATCGGCTGCGCCCGCAGCCCCCACGCTGACCCTCAGCGGCAAGGTGTTGATGAACATGCCCAGCGCCCGTTCGGCGCCCTCGCCGCCCTGCAGGCGACCGAGCAGCACGGTGCCGAACACCACGTCCTCGCGGCCGGACAACTGCGCCAGCACCTGCCCCCAGGCCTGGTGCACCAGGCTGGCGACGCTGACGCCCAGCGTCCTGGCCTGGCCACGCAGGCGTGCGCCCAGGTCAGGCTCCAACGGCTGGCGGCTTTCACTGACCAGGCCCGTATCAACCTGGGCTTCGCGCAAACCGAACACCTCGGTCGGTTCATCGATATCGCCCAGCAGCTCGCGGAACAGCGCCTCGTCGGCCTGCGGGTCGGCGCCCAATCGCGCCTGGGCCACGTAGTTGCGGTACGGCACGCTGTCCGGCAGCGCCGTCTGCCCTTGCAGCAAGGCACCGATCTCGGCCACCAGCTGCTCCACGGCAGTGTGGTCGAGGAGGATATGGTGCAGCAGCAGGCTCGCCTCCAGGCGCCCGGCCTGGACCTGGCTGCTCAGGCGCAACAGTGGCGCCTGCCCCAGGTCGAGCCGCAGTGTCTCCAGCGCCGGGCTCGGTACCAGCGGCGCCTCGCGCCACACCACCTGTACCGCCTCGACCAGGCCCTGCCAGTGCAGGCTGGTGCGCAGGATGTCGTGGCGGGCGATGACCTGGTTCAGCGCCGCAACGAACGCGTCCAGCTCGGCCTGACCGGCAAAGGCGAAACGCGCCTGCACCACGTAGGGGTCGGCGCCTTCGCTGGCCAGGTGATGGTAGAGAATGCCCTGCTGCAACGGCGCCAGGCCGTAGATGTCCTGGACATTGGCCAAGCCACCGGGAATCTGCCGTACCAGCGCATCAATGGCGTCCTGGTCAAGGGTGGCCAGAGGCAGCATGTCGGGGGTAATCCGCGTGCAACCGGCGGGGATGCGGTTGGCCGGCACGGCGACGGCCGCATGCCCGCCCACCGATGCGGCCAACGCTGCCAGGGTAGGCTGGCTGAACAGCACCCGCACATCGGCTCGCAGCGCCTGCTGGCGCATGCGCTCGACCAGACGCACCGCCAGTAGCGAATGGCCGCCCAGTTCGAAGAAGTTGTCCTCACGCCCCACCGCCTCGACACCCAGCAGATCCGTCCAGATCGCCGCCAAGGCGGTCTCGACCGGCCCCTCGGGTGCCTGGTACTGCCGCGTCGGCGCTTCGGGCGCCGGCAGGGCCTTGCGGTCGACCTTGCCGTTTGGTGTCAACGGCATCGCCTCGAGGTGGATGAACAGTGCCGGCACCATATACTCGGGCAGTTGCCCCAGCAGATGCTCGCGCAGGTCTTGCGCGACCTGGGCCTGGCCAGTGTGGTAGGCCACCAGGCGTGGGCCACTGTGCGGGTGCTGGTGAACCAGCACCAGCGCCTCGCGCACGCCGGGCAGCCGGTTCAGGCAGGCCTCAATCTCGCCCGGCTCGATACGCAGGCCGCGCAGCTTGACCTGGTGGTCGTTGCGGCCAAGGAACGCCAGGTTCCCGTCCGCGTGCTGACGCACCAGATCCCCGCTGCGGTACAGGCGCTCACCCTTGACGAACGGACTGTCGATAAAGCGCTCGGCCTGCTGCCCGGCCAGCCCCAGATAGCCCCGCGCCACCCCTGCGCCACCGATGTGCAGGTGCCCGGCCACGCCCCACGGCAGTGGCTGGTCGGCGTCGTCCAGGACGTACAGGCGGGTATTGTCGATGGGCCGGCCGATCGGCAGCGCGCCGTGGGGCACAGGTTGTCCTGGCTCCAGGGTGAAGACAGTGCAGTCGACCGTGGTTTCGGTGGGTCCGTAGACGTTGTGCAGGCGCACCTGCGGCAAGCGCTCGCGCACCTGGCGCGCCAGGGATTCGGTCAGCTCGCCGCCGCCACAGACGATATCGGTCAGGCTGGTGCACTGCGCACTGCGCAACTGCTCGACGAACTGCTGCAACAGCGCTGGCACGAACTGCACCACGCTGACCTGCCGTTCGATGATCTTGCGCGCGACATAATCCGCGTCGCGCTGGCCGTCCGCTCGCGCCAGCACCAGGCGCAAGCCGCTGCCCAGCGGCCAGAACAGCTCCCACACCGAGGCGTCGAAACTGATCGGCGTCTTGTGCAGCAGCGCGCCGTCAGCGCGGGTCGGGCACAGCCCGGCGGCCCAGCGCACCAGGTTGACCACGCTGCGGTGCTCGACCATCACCCCCTTGGGCGTGCCGGTGGAGCCAGAGGTGTAGATCACATAGGCCAGGTGCCGTGGGGTGAGCCCGGCCACCCGTGGGCGGGTGGCCGGCAAGGCTTCCCAGGTCGGCTGGTCGAGGTCGACCTGCGGTACCGCCACCTCGCCCAGTACCTCGCGAGTAGCGCTGTGGACCAGCACCGCCAGTGGCGCGCTGTCGTCGAGCATATGACGAATGCGCCCGGCAGGATAACCCGGATCGAGTGGCACGTAGGCGCCACCCGCCTTGAGGATGGCCAGCAGGCCGACCACCATCGACACGCCCCGCTCGATACAGATCGCCACCCGGTCGTCGGGTCTTACCCCAAGTTCGATCAGGTGATGGGCCAGGCGGTTGGCCTGCTCGTCGAGTTGGCGATAGCTCAGTCGCTCGCTGTCGGCCTCCAGCGCAACGGCTTCGGGGCGCAGCTGCGCCTGGTGTTCGAACAGGGCGTGCAGCGGCAGGTCCAGGTCATGGTCGACCGCCGTGTCATTGCAGTCCACCAGCAGGTGATGGCGTTCCTCCAGCGTCAGCACCGGCAGGTCCAGCAATGGCCGCTCGGGCTGCTGCTCGAGTGCCTCCACCACCCCTTCAAAAACTTGCCGCAACTGCCCACACAAGCGCTCTGCGCCCCACTCGGCAAGAGCCTGGACCGACAGGCGCAGGTCCTCGCCCAGATCGTCGACGGCCAGGCTCAACGGGTAGTTGGTGCGTTCCTCGGCCCCCACCACATCGATGCCCGGCGCCACCGCGATCACCTCGGCCGCATCGCCCGCCGCACTGTGGCGGTAGTTGAGCATGCTGTTGAACAGCGGCGTCGGCGCCAGCACGCCGCTGCAGCGCTGGGCCAGGGCCAGGGGCGCCTGCTCATGGCCGAGCAACGCCGTCAGTTGTCGATGGGTGACCAACAGCGCCTCACGCACGCCCTGCCCGCGCAGGTCGACACGCAGCGGCAAGGTATTGATGAACATCCCCAGGGCCTGTTCGCCACCCTCGCCCGCCGCCATGCGCCCTAGCAGCACACTGCCGAACACCACCGACTCCCGCCCGGACAGCGCCCCCAGCAGGCGCGCCAGGCCCAAGTGCATGATGCTCGCCGGGCTCACGCCGAGCAGCCGGGCCTGGGCTCGCAGGCGCTGGCTGAGGCTCGGAGCCAGGGTCAGCCTGGCTTCCTCCATGGCCTGGCCGGCCACCTCCTGGACGCCGAAGGCCAGGGTCGGCTCGTCGATATCGGCGAGCATGGCGCCGAAGAAGGTCTCATGGGCCTGTTCATCCTGGGCCTGCCGACTTCTGGCCAGCAGGTCGCGGAACGGCACCGGGGCCGGCAGTCGCTCGCCCTCACCCGCCAGGTAGGCCTGGATCTCGCGGCGTACGATATCCAGCCCGGTGTGATCCATGACGGTGTGATGGAACAGCAGCAAGGCCAGAACCTCGCCATCGCGGGACTGGGCATGTACCAGGCGCAGCAGCGGCGCCTGGCCCAGGTCCATGCGGTAGTGATGCGTGTCGAAGCATTCGCGCAACCGGCCCAGCACATCCCCGTCGTCGTTCAGTTCGACGGCCTCGCAGACCAGCGGTGCCTTGCGCCACACCACCTGCAGCGGCTGGTCGAGGTATTCCCAGGCCAGCGCGGTGCGCAGGATGTCGTGGCGTTGGATCACCCAGTCGAGCGCCTCGGCGAACGCCTGCAGGCGCGCGGGGCCGGCAAAGCGCAACTGCGCCTGCAGCACGTAGGGATCACCCTCGGCCGCCGTGAGGTGGTGGTAGAGCATGCCCTCTTGCAGCGGTGCCAGCGGGTAGATGTCCTGCAGGTTGGCCGCGCCGCCGGGCACCGTGGCGACAATGCGGTCGATGGCCGCCTGGTCGAGGCCGGCCAGGGGCAGCATGTCGGGGGTGATGCGCAACGCCGGGCTCAACCAGCCGTGATCCAGGCCGGCGAGCATCTCCAGCAGTGCCGGCTTGTGGGCCGCCAATGCATCCCACAGGGCGTCATCGAGGGTGTCTTCATCGCCTTCGACGATCAGGTCGGCCTCCTCGCGCTGGAGTCGGATCGCACGGGTGGAGAGCGCTGCCATGAGTTCGCTGAAGAGCATTGGTAAGCATCCTGCTTTAGCCAGTCGGAAATGCTCGGAACGCTAATGGATCGAGGGGGGGTGGGCTGACATGGGAAGGGGGGACAACAGGTGTTCGACAGGGGCGTTGCGCTGCCCGGGAGCCACCCCGTCAGCCCCCATCATTGCAATTGCCCCCCGCCTGCCCCAAGCTCTGCGGTACCGCCACCCCGGACCGCCAGATGCAACGACGCCACCTGATCCTGATCGCCCTGCTGCTTGTACTGGTACTGCCCATCGCGATCGGCTACCTGTGGCGTGACCAGCAGCCCGCGGCGCCCAGCCTGCCGCCGCACAGCTACGCCAAGGCCCTGCGCCAGGCCCACGACGGCCTGCCGGGCGCCGCCCGGGTGCTCTACCAGCAGCTGCAACGCGACGACCTGCCTCCGATCCGCCGTGCCGCGCTCTACGTCGAGCTACCCAACTACCCATCGCCACAGGCACTGAAGCTGGCCCAGCAAGACCTGGAGCACGTCGACCCGCTGGTCCGCCGCGCCGCCATCGCCAGCATCCGCCGCCTGCTGCCGGCCGCCCAGCGCAGCCTGGTGCTGGGCCCGCTGCTGGAGGATGACGAGCAAAGCGTGCGTTTCGCCGCGGTAGACGCGCTGCTAGGCCTCGACCCTGACGCCATCGGTCTGTACTTTGGCCCCTTGCAGGATGCCCTGGAGCAATACGAGCAGACCCTGGAGCAACAGCCCGATGACGCCGCGGCCCAGGTGCACCTGGCCCGGCTGTACATGCATGAGCAAGCCTACGACGCTGCCACCAGGGCCCTGCAACGCAGCCTGACGGTGGCGCCCGAGGGGCTGGACGCCCTGGCCACCCAGGTGCGCCTGCTGGAGCAGCAAGGCCGTCACGACGCCTCCCGTGAAGTGCTGGCCAAGGCCCTGGCGCTACGCCCCGACTCGGCGTTCCTGCAATACGAGCTGGGGCTGTGGCTGACCCGTCACGAGCAACAGGAATACGCCCTGCTGGCGCTGGCCCGCGCGGTCGAACTGGAGCCGGAAAACAACGATTATCGCTACACCCTGGCTGGCACCCTGCACCAGCTTGAGCAAATAGATGCCGCGCAGAAGCAGCTGGAAACCGTGCTCAACCGCCAGCCCGCCAACCGCCGGGCGCGGGTGTTGCTGATCGAGTACTGGAAGGAAACCGGCCAACTGCAGAATGTCCAGGTCCTGCTGGCCGAACTGGAACGGCAGAACCCGGACGACCCCTACCTGCAGCAGGGGCTCTGAGCCCTTCTTTCAGGCCTGCAACATACGCTGGATCTTGACCACCAGCGTCTGCAACGAGAACGGCTTGAACATCAACGCCGTGCCCGGCTCGTCGAGCAACGCCTGCTCGACCGGGTCGCTGGTGAAGCCGGTAATGAACAGGATTTTCTGCTCCGGCTTCATCAGCCGCAGCGCCTTGGCCACCTGGCGCCCACTGAAGCCTCCCGGCAAACCGATATCGGTGATCACCAGGTCGAACGGGCCGCGATGCCGGAACTCGCCCAGTGCGCCATTGGCATCGGCCACATCGCACACCTCGAAGCCGCATTCGACCAGCGCCTCTTTCATGAGGCCGCGCAGATTGACTTCGTCATCGACCAACAGCAGCCGCTCGCCCCGGGCCTGAACCGGCAACGCTTGCAGGGCGATGCTCTCGGGCAGCACACCCGAATGGCGCGGGAACATCAGTACTACCCGCGTCCCTTGATCCAAGGTCGATTCGATCCACACCTGCCCACCCGACTGGCGCACGAAACCATGCACCATGGGCAGCCCCAGGCCCGCCCCCTGTCCCAACGGCTTGGTGGTGAAGAACGGCTCGAAGGCCCTCGCCACATCCTCCCGGGACATGCCGTGGCCATCGTCCTCGATCTGCAACGTGACGTAGTCGCCCGCCGGTAGACTGGCCGGCCCCTCGCTGGCCAACGCCAAGCGCTCGTTGGAGGTCCTGATCGTCAGGGTGCCCTGGCCAAGACAGGCATCCCGGGCATTGCTGCAAAGATGCAGGAGGGCGTTGCGCAACTGATCGGCGTCGACCTGCAACAGCCAGGGCGCGACATCCAGTTGCCAATCCAGGTGCATTTCGGCGCCGAGGGTCTGGCGCAACATCGGCTCCATCTCCTGCAGCAGGCGATTGATGTTCAGTGGGTTGGGCGACAGCGGCTGGCTACGGGCGAAGGCCAGCAGGTTCTGGGTCAGGCCAATGGCGCGCTGGGCACATTCGCGGGCCATCTGCACATATTCCTCGACACGCTCCATCCGCCCCTGGGCCAGGCGCCGCTCGAGCAGTTCTAGGCTACTGCCGACACCGGACAGCACGTTGTTCATTTCATGCGCCAGGCCACCCGCAACCTTCACCACGGATTCCATGCGCTGGCCGTCCCGCACCGCCGCCTCGGCCAGGCGCTGGACCGCCTGGCGGTCAGCGGTGATGTCCCGTCCCACCAGCGCGGGCAATGCCGGATCGGCAACCCCGGTCCAGCGGAACCAGCAATAGTGCCCTTCGTTGTGCCTGACCCGAGCATCGAATGCCGTCATGCCCTGCCCCTGCAGCAGCGACTTCAATGCAAGCTGGGCTTCGGTGCGATCGGCGGGGTGAAACAGTTCAGGCAACTTCACCTGCAGATGCGACGCCTCGCCCCAGCCCAGCGAGCGATGCCAGGCAGGATTGGCCGAGCGCACGTGCAGGTTGGCATCGAGCATCAGCATCACGTCGGGCGACAGCTGCCAGGTATGTTGCGGATCGCTCAGGTACTGCTCCAGGCGCGCCTCGAAGGACAGCGCCAGTTCACGCCACTCACGCCCGGTCTCGAAACTGGCGGTGGTCTCGATCAGGGCATGCAGGAAGCCGGCAACCTCACCCTGGTCGTTACGGATAGGTGAATAGCAACCCGTCACCCAGGCCGTCGCCGCGAAGCCCTCTCGATTGACAGGCAACGGCGCGTCCTCGATCAGGCTGCCCTGCCCCTTCAGCACCTTGAACACCGCCGCGCCCATGCCCTCCCAGTTCTGCGCCCAGAGTGCATCGAAGGACTGCCCCTGATGGCCACCCTCACCGCCCAGCAGGGCCTGGTAGGGTTGGTTGTGAATCACGGTCAGCGCCGGGCCCCAGACCAGCGCACAGGGAAACGGAGACAGCAATACCATGTCGGCGGCGATACGCAGGGCGGGCGGCCAGGACGTCAGCGGCCCCAGCGGGGTCGTGAACCAGTCGAAGTCGGCGATGGGCTTGCCCATGGTGGCCAGCGGGGAGGAAGGCGGTGCCAGGTGAATGACCTGGATCTCGCCCTCGCCGGCATGCAGGTCAGCGGCCAATATCTTCGTCCCACAGCTCGGGCTTTTCCTCGATGAACCGGCGCATCAGCACCTTGCAGGCCTCATCGTCGTGTACGTCCAGGCGTACACCCCGGCTGCCGAGCAGTTTTTCCTCTCCCAGGAACGTGGTGTTCTCACCAATGACCACATGCTTGATGCCATACAGCAGGATAGCCCCGCTGCACATGGCACAAGGCGACAAGGTGGTATAGAGAGTGGATTCCTGGTACACCCGGGCAGGCTGTCTACCGGCATTTTCCAGGGCGTCCATCTCGCCATGCAGGATGGCGCTGCCGTTCTGCACCCGGCGATTATGGCCGCGGCCGATGATCTTGCCGTCGTGCACCAGCACCGAGCCGATCGGGATGCCGCCCTCCTCGAGCCCCTTGCGAGCCTCGTCGATGGCGGCCTGCAGGAAAGTGGAAGTGCCCTTGTCCATGGTTTCTCCCCGGTAATGCATCGAATTTGCAGCAGCCTAGCACAGCGTTCGCCGCCCGTGGCGCATTGCGTGGCGAGGGCTATGCTGATAAGGCTTTCGCTCCTGCTGGCCAACCGTTTTCCCATGGATTCGACGGGCATGCACACATGAACAAGAAGCTCCTGGTCGTGCTGACCAATACCGCCAAGTACCCCACCATCTCGCGCGCCACAGGACTGTGGCTGGGTGAGGCCGTGCACTTCATCGACAAGGTGCAGCAGGCAGGCTTTGCCGTCGATTACGTCAGCCCGGCGGGCGGCTACGTGCCCATCGACCCGCACAGCCTGCGCATGGCGCCGGAGCTGGACTGGCAGTGGTACGACGACAAGACGTTCATGAACCGCCTGGGCGCCACCTTGAGCCCCGGCCAGGTCAAGGCCGAGCAGTACAGCGCGATCTACTACACCGGCGGACATGGCGTGATGTGGGACTTCCCCGACAACCAGCCGCTGCAAGAACTCGCGCGGCGCATCCATGAGCGCGGCGGCGCTGTCGCCGCGGTGTGCCATGGCGTGGTGGGCCTGCTCAATATCAAGCTCAGCGACAACAGCCTGCTGCTCAAGGGACGCAGGGTGACCGGGTTCTCCAACACCGAGGAGAAACTGGCGGAACTGGACGAAGTGGTGCCGTTCCTGACCGAAAACGAGCTGGGCGCCCGCGGCGGCGAGTACAGCAAGGCGGACGATCCCTGGGCGCCTTACGTGGTGGAGGATGGCAGCCTGATCACCGGGCAGAATCCGGCCTCCACCGCCGGAGTGGCCGAGGCGGTGATTCGCTACTTGCGCAACCGGTAGCTCCCACAAAAGCATCGCGGGGCCAGCCCGCTCCCACGCCCATCATGGCGTGGGAGCGGGCTGGCCCCGCGATAGGTCTTGCAGGTAAGTCGTATTACTCGACGTTCAGCACGCCACGACGCACCTGGTCACGCTCGATCGACTCGAACAGCGCCTTGAAGTTGCCTTCGCCGAAGCCGTCGTCACCTTTGCGCTGGATGAACTCGAAGAACACCGGCCCCAGCAGGGTTTCCGAGAAGATCTGCAGCAGCAAGCGCTTGTCGCCCGGCGCCGAGGCGCCATCGAGCAGGATGCCGCGGGCCTGCAGCTGGTCGACCGGCTCGCCGTGCCCTGGCAGGCGCTCCTCGAGCATCTCGTAGTAGGTCTGCGGCGGCGGGGTCATGAAGCGCATGCCCAGGCCCTTGAGCGCGTCCCAGGTCTTGAGCAGGTCGTCGGTGAGGAAGGCCACGTGCTGGATGCCTTCGCCGTTGAACTGCATCAGGAATTCTTCGATCTGCCCGGCCCCTTTCGACGACTCCTCGTTGAGCGGAATGCGGATCATGCCGTCCGGCGCGGTCATCGCCTTGGAGGTCAGGCCGGTGTACTCGCCCTTGATGTCGAAATAACGGATTTCGCGGAAGTTAAATAGTTTTTCATAGAAGTTGGCCCAGTAGGCCATGCGTCCGCGATAGACGTTATGGGTCAGGTGATCGATGATCTTCAGGCCCGCTCCGACCGGGTTGCGGTCCACGCCTTCGATGAACTTGAAGTCGATATCGTAGATCGAGCTGCCTTCTTCGTAGCGGTCGATCAGGTACAGCGGCGCGCCACCGATACCCTTGATCGCCGGCAGGCGCAGCTCCATAGGGCCGGTTTCGATCTCCACCGGCTGGGCGCCCAGTTCCAGGGCGCGGGCGTAGGCTTCATGGGCGTTGCGCACGCGGAAGGCCATGCCGCACACCGACGGGCCGTGCTCGGCGGCGAAGTACGAGGCGATGCTCTTGGGCTCGTTGTTGAGGATCAGGTTGATGCCGCCCTGGCGATACAGGTGCACATCCTTGGAGCGGTGGCTGGCCACCTTGGTGAAACCGAGAATCTGGAATACCGGCTCCAGCACGCCAGGGGTCGGCGAGGCGAGCTCGATGAATTCGAAGCCTTCCAGGCCCATCGGGTTGTCGAAGATATCTGCCATGTGGGTGTCCTCATCTATAAGCGAAAAACGGTTTATTACAGGCTTTGGATGTGGAGATGGCGTGGTGGTGAGCAGGGGATCCCGCGCACGCTGCGGGCCAGGAAGTCACCAATGATCAGCTTGAACCCATGGTATGTCATATGGACCCATTCTCGGCGGGCTTGATTCCCCGGGAGGCGGAGAACCTTATTGTTGTATTCGTAACCAGATTCTACAGTGCGTAAATTTGTTTGTCGCGCTTTAGTTCGCAGGTTGTTCCGACAAACGGCTATTCTCAGCAGCATCCCGTCGCCTCGCAGAAGGTCCACCCGCACATGCCCCTGACCGCCAAACGCCCCGCCCGCTGGAGCTGGCGCGCCCTGCTGCCCTGGGGTGTCGGCGTGCTGCCGCTGCTGTGCGGGCTGGCGGTGATGCGCTGGCAGACCGAACAGGAACTGCAGGCCAGCAGCCAGGCCACGGCCCGCGAAGTGGGCGCCCATGTCGAAGCGATCCTCGACAGCCTGTCCAGCGCCGCCCATCACCTGCTGCCCAAGGCCGGGTTGCCCTGCGACGAGGTGCAGCTGGCCCTGCGCATCGAGGTGACGCGCAACGCCTTCGTGCGTTCGACCAACTTGTTCGACCACGACCGACTGTACTGCACCTCGCTGTTCGGCGACTTCGACGAGCCAGTGGATGCCAAGGACTACACCAATGGCCAACTGTGGCTGATGAACGGCAACTCGGTCACCCCGGGACAGGCCCTGCTGGTCTACCGGGTCAGCCAGGAGGGCCGCGGCGACCGGGGTGCGATCACCACCGTGGATGGCCGCCACCTGCTCACCGCGCTGCACCTGATCGGCGCCGACAACCTGGTGAGGGTGCATGTCGGCCATCACTGGATGGGCAGCGATGGCCAGGTTCACGACGGCAAGCCGCCGCTCGCGGCCACCGCCGCCACGCAGTATGCCTCCACCCGTTATCCGTTCGATGTGCATGCCGGCTACGAAGATGGCAGGCAGGCCGCATTGATGCGCTCGCGCTACCCCGCCCTGCTGAGCCTGCTGCTGATACTGGGCGTGGCGGCCGGCGCCGCCTGCCGCTGGCAGATCCGCCGCGCCAGCTCATCGCGGGGCGAGCTGGACCGGGCCCTGGATGCCGACGAGTTCCTGCCGTACTTCCAGCCGGTGGTACGCAAGGGCGATTACCGCTGGGCCGGTGTCGAAGTGCTGATGCGCTGGCAGCATCCCCGCGAAGGGTTGGTGCGCCCGGACCTGTTCATTCCCTATGCCGAGCACAGCGGTCAGATCGTCGCCATGACCCGGGCCCTTATGCTGCATACCGCACAGGCCCTGGCCCCGCATGCCGCGCTGCTGGAGGATGGCTTCCATATCGGCATCAACATCACCGCCGACCACTGCCGCGACCTGGGCCTGCTCGACGACTGCCAGACCTTCCTCCAGCACTTTCCGCCCGGGCGCGTGGTACTGACCCTGGAGCTGACCGAGCGCAAGCTGATCGAGCCGACCCCGGTGACCCTGGAACTGTTCGAAAAGCTGCACGCCATGGGCGTGATGATCGCCCTGGACGACTTCGGCACCGGCCAGTCCAGCCTCAACTACCTGCGCCAGTTCCAGGTCGACTACCTGAAGATCGACCAGAGCTTCGTCGCCATGATCGGCGGCGACGCCCTGTCCCAGCATATCCTCGACACCATCATCGAACTCTCGGCCAAGCTGGGCCTGGGCATCGTCGCCGAAGGCGTGGAGACCGAGGTGCAGCGCGACTACCTGGCACGCCACGAAGTGGACTTCCAGCAGGGCTACCTGTTCGCCCGGCCGATGCCCGCCGACGAACTGCTGCTGGCCCTGGCCGCCCAGCCAGGTAGCCCGCAGTTGCCGCCGGGCAATGGCCCTGAGATCATGCGCGGCTGATCCGCCCGCTCACTTCCCGTTTTCCGAGGCATTCGTGTCAAAAGGCATTCTTTCGTCGGTCATGGCGTCCTGTCTGTTCGCCGTGATGTACTTCTATACCTCCTTCCTCAAGCCCCTGGACGGCGAGGAGATCTTCGGCTGGCGCACCCTGCTGACCCTGCCCTGCCTGACGCTGTTCATGCTGGTCTCGAAGGACTGGAAACGGGTCGGCGAGCTGCTCGGGCGGGTACGCCGCACGCCGTTGCTGCTGCTCGGCATGGTCGGCACCTCGTGGCTGATGGGCGTGCAGTTGTGGCTGTTCCTCTGGGCGCCCCTGCACGGGCGCAGCCTGGAAGTGTCGATGGGCTACTTCCTGCTGCCGCTGGCCATGGTGCTGACCGGGCGGCTGGTGTACGGCGAACGCCTGTCACGCCTGCAGAAGGTCGCGGTGAGCTTCGCCGTGCTCGGAGTTGGCCACGAGCTGTACCAGCACGGCAGCTTCGCCTGGGAAACCCTGCTGGTGATGATCGGCTACCCGATCTACTTCGTCCTCAGAAAGCGTTGCCGCACCGACCACCTGGGCGGCCTGTGGTGCGACATGTGCCTGCTGCTGCCGTGGGCCCTGTACTTCGTGATCCAGGGCCCGCTGTCGGCGGCGGACCTGGCCGAGCACCCGGGCCTGTACGGGCTGATCCCGCTGCTCGGGGCGATCAGCGCCTGCGCCCTGATCGCCTACGTGCTGGCCAGCCGCCTGTTGCCGTTCAGCCTGTTCGGCCTGCTCAGCTACGTCGAGCCGGTGCTGCTGGTCGGCGTGGCCCTGCTGCTGGGCGAGACCATCGGCCCCGACCAGTGGCTGACCTACCTGCCGATCTGGGCCGCCGTGCTGGTGCTGGTGCTCGAAGGCTTCAAGCACCTGCTGCGTCAGCGTCGACGTTCGGTGTAAGGCGCACCTGGCGCACCCGACGCTCCTCCACCGCCACCACGGTCATGGTCCAGCCGTTCCAGGCCAGGTGATCACCTACCACCGGCAGGCGGTCCAGCAGGCTCATCACCAGGCCCGCCAGGGTCTGGTAGTCCTCGGTGGCACGGGCGGCGAAGCCGGTACGCGCCTGGACCTGGGCCAGGTTCAGGGCGCCACTGACCACGAAGCCGCCCGCCTCCTCTACCACGCCCGGCCCTTCCACCTCGCTCGCGTCCGGCAGCTCGCCGGCAATCGACTCGAGGATGTCGGTCATGGTCAACACCCCGGTGAAGTCACCGAACTCGTTGACCACGAAGGCGATGTGGGTGGACTGGGCGCGCATCTGCTCCAGGGCGTTGAGGATGCTGAAGCTCTCCAGCAGGTTCAACGGCGCCCGCGCCAGATGTTCCAACGCCGGCTGGTTGCCGCCCAGCAGCTCCTTGAGCAGCTCCTTCTTGTGCACGTAGCCCAACGGTTCCTCGATGCGCCCGTCGCGGATCAGCGGCAGGCGCGAGTACGACGAGTTGACCAGCATCTGGGTGATCGCCTCGGCCGGCTGCGACAGGTCGATGGCATCGACCTTGGCCCGCACCGTCATCACCGTGCGGATCGGCCGCTCGGCCAGGTTGAGCACGCCACTGATCATCACCCGCTCGCGGCGGTCGAACACCACCTGCTCGTCACCACCGGCCACCAGGTCGGCGATCTCCTCGCCCACCTCGTCGGCCTCGACCCGGCGCCCGCCCATCAGGCGCAGCACCGCGTGGGCCGTGCGCTCACGCAGCGGCCTGTGCTGATGCAGGCTGCGCTTGCGGCGAGCGCGGGCCAGCTGGTTGAACAGCTCGATCAGCAGCGAGAAGCCGATGGCCGCGTACAGGTAGCCCTTGGGAATATGGAAACCCAGGCCTTCGGCGGTGAGGCTGAAGCCGATCATCATCAGGAAGCCCAGGCACAGCATGATCACCGTCGGATGGGCGTTGACGAAGCGGGTCAGCGGCTTGCTGGCGACGATCATGATGCCGATGGAGAAGATCACCGCGATCATCATCACCGACAGCTGCTCGACCATGCCCACGGCGGTGATCACCGCGTCCAGCGAGAACACCGCGTCGAGCACCACGATCTGCGCGACGATCGGCCAGAACGCCGCGTGACGGGTCACCCCGCCGCTCTGGGCGACATGGCCCTCGAGGCGTTCGTGCAGTTCCATGGTGGCCTTGAACAACAGGAACACACCACCGAACAGCATGATCAGGTCACGGCCGGAGAAGGTCTTGCCGAACACCTCGATCAGCGGCGCGGTCAGGGTCACCATCCACGAGATACTGGCCAACAGGCCCAGGCGCATGATCAGCGCCAGCGACAGGCCGATCACCCGGGCGCGGTCGCGCTGGTGCGGGGGCAGCTTGTCGGCGAGGATGGCGATGAACACCAGGTTGTCGATACCCAGCACCAGCTCGAGGACGATAAGCGTCAACAGGCCCAGCCAGGCCGTGGGGTCGGCTAGCCATTCCATTAGCGGGTACTCACGAGGGCGGCGTCACGAGGACGGGGGAAGGAAGGCCGGGACGGCCAGGGACTGGGGGGCTCCGCGAAGGTGCTCATATAGACCTTGATTGAAAATAGGGATGTCGATCCTACAATCGAAGCAGATTTCTCTGATAGCGCAAAACTATTACAAAAGCTGTAACAGGTGCGGCAGGGCATTTTTGTTCAATACGCCCGTCACGGTTTTAGCCAGGATAGCCACACCCTCCTCCAACATGGAAACCTCCGATGAGCCTGACATTGTCCATGGCGGCCTTTGCCCTGGCCGCCTCCATCTCCCCCGGACCGGTCAACATCGTTGCCCTCGGTAGCGGCGCACGCCATGGCTTGCGGGCCAGCATCGGGCATGCGGCTGGCGCCACCCTGGGTTTCTGCCTGCTGCTGGTGCTGGTGGGACTGGGCGTGCATGAACTATTGCTGCGCTGGCCCTTGCTGGGGCGGCTGCTGCACGGGGGTGGCGTGCTGTTTCTGCTGTACATGGCCTGGAAGCTGGCCAGTGATGATGGCGGACTGGGCGCCGACGATACCCGGCGAGCGCCCAGCGCCTGGCACGGCGCGGCCATGCAGTGGCTGAGCCCCAAGGCCTGGCTGGCGGCGGTGGCCGGGATCGGTGCCTACACCGGCGGCGAGCAGCAGTTGCTGTGGCAGTTCACCTGGATCTACGGGCCGATCTGCTTCCTTTCCGTGGCCAGCTGGGCCTGGGCTGGCAGCGTGATCCGTCAGTACCTGGGTGAGCCGTGGCGTATGCGCCTGTTGAATCGGGTGCTGGCGGGGTTGCTGGTGGCGAGCGCATTGTACCTGATGGTGTGATCCTGCCTTTCAGCCATTGCGGTAATGCCCCGGCGTGGTCGCCAGGTGGCGCTTGAAGGCCCGCTGCAGGTGCGCCTGGTCGGCGAATCCCGCCTCCAGCGCCACCTCGGCGATCGGCCTGCCGCCCCGCAGTTGCGCCCGGGCGTGCTGCACCCGCTGGTCGAGCAGGTAGCCATGGGGCGTCAGGCCGAAGCGCTTGCCGAACGCGCGGATCAGGTAGGCCCGTGACAGCCCCGCTGCGGCGCAGATGTCCTCCAGTGTCAGCGGGTCGAGGCGATGGGCGCGGATGAACGCGGCGGCCAGCTCAAGGCGTGGGTGGCGTGCGGGCTGGTCGCTCGCGTCGGCCTCCAGCACCTGCGGCAAGCCCCTGAAGAACGCCTCCAACTGCGCCTCCCGACCTTCGTTGCCAGGCTCGAACAGCCCGGCAAACAGCGCCAGCAACTGCCCGTACAGCACCGTCGATGAGCTCAAGGTCGCCGAGGGCAGCGCGAAGCCACGCGCCAGCAGCCAGGGCATGTCGACGAACAGCATCAGGTACGACCAGGGCTCGCCCTGGATCGGATTGCAGGTGTGCACCACGCCCGGGTTCATCAACACCGTGGTTCCCGCCGCCACCTCGTGCCGGGCGTTGCCGGTCAGATAGGTGCTGCGCCCGCCGGTGATCACGCCAATGGAGAAGCTCTCGTGGGAATGGGCGGCGTAGCACACCTGGCGGCCGTCTCCCACGCGCCGGGCCTCGACGAAGGGCAATGCCGGATCACGCCAGAACCGCGAGACCTCGATCATCGCCCCGCCCTCACCCCTCGCCGCCCTGCACCACCACCAGTAACTGCGCCTGGCGCTCGCCGACCGAACGCAGGCGGTGCGGAGTCTGGGCATTGAAATGCAGGGCGTCACCCGCCTCCAGCAGCACCCGCTCGCTCATGAAGTCCACCTCCACCTGCCCCTCGTGGACGAACAAAAACTCCTCGCCTTCGTGTTCCTTGAAAGTCGGGTCGCTGAACGCGGTCGGCGGTTGGATCAGGAACGGCAACAGGCTGCGCTGGCCAACCTGGGAGGTCAGCACCGCATACCCCGGCCCCTCGCCGCCGCCTACCAACGCCTGGCGCTCGCCGCGACGCACCAGGCTGTAGCGCGCCTGGCCGTCGTGCTCGCCGTCGAACAGCTCCTCGACATTGACGTTCAGCGCCCGTGCCAGCTTCAGCGCGGCGGCGATCGACGGCGTGTTGAGGCCGCGCTCGACCTTGGACAGGTAGCTCTTGGTCATGCCGGACTTCTCAGCCAGCTGCTCAAGGGTGATGCCCAGTTTCTTTCTCAGCAGTTTCAGTCGGATAGACATGTGACGCGGGTTTCCCGAACAAACGCACTTGCTTATGACACTTTGTGTCATATAGGATTATTTGTGTCATCTGATGGCTCGCCCCCTCACCGTCCAAAGCTCGGGGGCGAGCCAGCCCTGACATCCGTCATCACGCCACAGAGGAAAGCTCCCCATGGCCAATACCCTTAACCTCAGCAAAGACCAGCTGGTGCAAAAGGCACTGACACAGATGCAAGGCTCGCTTGCCGATAATACGTGGACTGTGCGCGAAAAGCTGGCCCTGACCTGCCGAATTCTCTTCGACCACGGCCACGACTCGGGCCTGGCCGGGCAGATCAGCGCCCGCGGCCCGCAGCCGGGCACCTTCTACACCCAGCAACTGGGCCTGGGCTTCGACGAAATCACCGCCGGCAACCTGCTGCTGGTCAACGAAGACCTCGAAGTGCTCGAAGGCCAGGGCATGCCCAACCCCGCCAACCGCTTCCACAGCTGGGTGTACCGCGCCCGCCCCGACGTCAACTGCATCATCCACACCCACCCCACCCATGTCGCCGCGCTGTCGATGCTCGAAATGCCGCTGCAGGTCTCGCACATGGACCTGTGCCCGCTGTACGAGGACTGCGCGTTCCTCGAAGCCTGGCCGGGCGTGCCGGTGGGCAACGAGGAAGGCGAGATCATCAGCGCCGCCCTGGGCGACAAGCGCGCCATCCTGCTCTCGCACCACGGCCAGCTGTCCACCGGCACCAGCATCGAGCAGGCCTGCGTCTACGCCCAACTGATCGAGCGCGCCGCGCGCCTGCAACTGCTGGCGATGGCCGCCGGCACCATCAAGCCGATCGCCCCGGAGCTCGGCCGCGACGCCCACGACTGGATCGACCGGCCCAAGCGCCACGGCGCCGCCTTCAACTATTACGCCCGGCAGGCCCTGCGCCAGCACACCGATTGCCTCGCCTGACCCTACCTTGCCTTGCTTGCGGAGCCACACACCATGACCACTCGATTCCACGGCATCATCGGCTACACCATCACCCCGTTCACCCAGGACGGTGAACAGCTTGACCTGCCGGCCCTGGGCCGCTCCATCGACCGCCTGATCGACGGCGACGTCCACGCCATCGCGCCGCTGGGCAGCACCGGCGAAGGCGCCTACCTGAGCGACGGCGAATGGCAGCAGGTCGCCCAGTACAGCCTGGAGCGCATTGGCAAACGCGTGCCGAGCATCGTCAGCGTCTCCGACCTGACCACCGCCGGCGCCGTGCGCCGCGCCCGCTTCGCCCAGCAACACGGCGCCGACGCGGTGATGGTGCTGCCGGCGGCCTACTGGAAGCTCAGCGAGGCCGAGATCGTCCAGCACTACCGCGCCATCGGCGCGGCCATCGATCTGCCGATCATGCTCTACAACAACCCGGCCACCAGCGGCACCGACATGCCGGTGGAGCTGATCCTGCGCATCGTGCGCGAAGTCGACAACGTGACCATGGTCAAGGAGAGCACCGGCGACATCCAGCGCATGCACAAGCTGCACTTGCTCGGCGAGGGCCAGGTGCCGTTCTACAACGGCTGCAACCCGCTGGCGCTGGAGGCCTTCGTGGCGGGTGCCGCGGGCTGGTGCACGGCGGCGCCCAACCTGATTCCCGAACTGAACCTGCGGCTGTACCAGGCGGTGCAGAACGGTGAACTGGAGCAGGCCAAAGCGCTGTTCTACCGCCAGCTGCCGTTGCTCGACTTCATCCTCAAGGGGGGCTTGCCAGCGACCATCAAGGCGGGCCTGGAGATGACCGGGTTACCGGTAGGTGAACCGCGTCGGCCGGTGTTCGGGCTGGATGCCCAGGGCCGCGACCAACTGAAGGCGCTGCTCGACGCCTTGCGTCAGGGCTGACATCGTCACCAGACCTGTGGGGGGCCACTCCCACAGGTCATCTACACACTTGAGAACACCGCCTGATCCGGACGGTGTCCTGATCAGCGCTGGCGCGCCACCTGCCACAACCGCGCCACATCCCCTGCCCGCGCCTGCAGCAACGTCTCGGCCTGGACACAGGCCTGCTCCAAGGTCATCGGTCCGCTGGCCAAGGCAAAGGCGGCATCGATGCCCTGTGCGTACAACTGCTCGTAACCGGCACCCAGGGTCCCCGCCAACACCACCACCGGCACGCCGTGACGCTTGGCCACCCGCGCCACCCCAAGCGGCGTCTTGCCGCGCAAGGTCTGGGCATCGAAGCGCCCTTCGCCGGTAATCACCAGGTCCGCCCCCTGCACCAGGCCATCGAGCCCGGCCAGCTCGGCAACCACCTCGACGCCCGGGCGGAACTGCGCGCCCATGAACGCCTTGGCGGCAAACCCCATGCCCCCGGCCGCGCCGCTACCCGGCTCGTCACGCACATCCCTGCCCAGCAAACCCGCGCAATGATCGGCGAAATGCGCCAGGGCCCGGTCCAGGGCCTGCACCTGCTCAGGGCTGGCGCCCTTCTGCGGGCCGAAAATTGCCGAGGCACCGTTGTCACCGCACAACGGGTTGTCGACATCGGCGGCAACCTCCACCTGGACCTGCGCCAGACGTGGGTCCAGGTCGCTGGCGTCGATGCGCGCCAATTGCGCCAGGGCCAGTCCGCCCTCGGCCAACGGCTCGCCCTGGGCGTCCAGCAAGCGCAGGCCCAACGCCCGCAGCATGCCGCTGCCACCGTCGTTGGTGGCGCTGCCGCCGATGGCCAGGACGATGCGCGAGGCACCGGCCGTCAGCGCCGCCGCCACCAGTTCGCCGGTGCCCCAGGTGCTGCTGCGGCAAGCATCGCGCTGGCCGTTGGGCACCAGCTGGATGCCACTGGCCTGGGCCATCTCGATCACCGCCGTGCGGCTCTCGGCCAGCCAGCCCCAGCCCGCCTCGACCGGCTCGCACAATGGGCCGCGCACCACTTGGCGGCGCAGTTCGCCATGGCTGGCGGCGACGATGGCCTCCATGGTGCCTTCGCCGCCATCGGCCATCGGGCATTCGATGCACTCGGCCGCCGGCCAGACCTCGGCCAGGCCGGCGGCGATGGCGCGGGCGACACCGGCGGCGTCGAGGCTGTCCTTGAACGAATCGGGGGCGATGACGATCTTCATGGGGATTCTCCTGTCCTGTTGCCGTGCATGCTGACAGGTGTACGCCACGCCAGCCTCGGTCGAATGCACAAAACGCAGGGGCGTTGATTGGGCGGATGCCTCTACAGCCCCTTTGCCGGCAACAACTGCAATCCCAAATACAGGCTCAGCATCCCCTCCATCCGCAACGGATCCACCTCCCCCAGCTCGGCGATCCGCTCCAGCCGATAACGCAGGCTGTTGCGATGGATCCCCAGCGCCTCGGCGCAGGCCTGGCTCTGCCCGTCATGGGCGCACCAGGCGCGCAGGGTGAGCAGCAGCTGGCCGCTGGCATCCCTGGCGCGGATGCGCTGCAACGGTTCGAGCAGCTCATCCAGCGCATCATCGTTGCGATGCCGCCAGAGCAGCGCCGGCAGGCGGTAGCGCGCCAGGCTCAGCAGACGCTCATCGGGCAGCACTTCGCGGCCATAGGCCAGCAGGTCGCGAACCCGCCGGTAACCACGGCGCAATTGCTCCAGGCTCTGCGCCGGGCTGCCCAGGGCCAGGCGTTCGACGTCCCAGCCATGGCGCTGCAGGCGCTCGAACAGGCGCGGCTCATCCAGCACCACGCCCGCCGGGCGGCACCACAGCAGCGACTGGCGCGCGGGGCTGACGCACCAGCTGTCCGGATAGCGGCTCATCAGCCAGGCCGACAGGACCTCGGCTGGAGGCCCGGCGCGCAGCTCGAACAGGGAGGGAATCCGTGGCAGGTTAGGCTTGAGCCCCAGTTGCTGGGCCTCGTCGACCAGGCGCGGTGACTCACCGCTGCCGCCCAGCAGCAGCGCCAGCAGGTCGTCACAGCGCTGGCGGCGCCATTGCTGTTCCACCTGCAGGTGACGCTGGGCCAGCAGCATCTCGGCGGTCATGCGCACCAGTTCCCCGTAGGTGCGCAGTTGCTGCGGATCACCGGTCAGCCCCAGCACGCCGATCAGCCGGCCATCGAGCATCAGCGGCAGGTTGACGCCAGGCTGCACGCCCTTCAGGCACTTGGCCGCCTCCCCGTCCAGCTCGACGATGCGGCCGTTGGCCAGCACCAGCTGCGCGCCTTCGTGGCGGGTATTGATGCGCTCGGGCTCGCCACTGCCGAGGATCAGGCCTTGGCTGTCCATCACGTTGACGTTGCACGGCAGGATGGCCATCGCCCGGTTGACGATGTCCTGGGCCAGGTCGTGGTCCAGCTCGAACATTGCAAGGGTCCTTCGACTTTGGTCGGCGGCACAGCAGCCTGTACCTGAAGCTGTGCAAAAGCACAAAGACAGCCGCGCTACACTCCCCGAGACTGCTCAAGGCGAGCGCCGGCACAGGCGACGCGGTGACAACCATAACAACAGAGAACCCGATCATGGCACACAGCCCCGCCCCTGACCAAGGCATCGAGATCACCCGCAACGCGCTGTACCGGCGCATCACCCTGCGGCTGATCCCGTTCATTTTCATCTGCTACCTGTTCAACTACCTGGACCGCGTCAACGTCGGCTTCGCCAAGCTGCAGATGCTCGACGCGCTGAAATTCAGCGAAACCGTGTACGGCCTCGGCGCCGGCATCTTCTTCATCGGCTACGTGCTCTGCGGCCTGCCCAGCAACCTGGCGCTCAACCGCTTCGGCCCGCGGCGCTGGATCGCGCTGATGATGATCGCCTGGGGCAGCCTGTCCACCTGCCTGCTGTTCGTCACCACCCCCACCGAGTTCTATGCCCTGCGCCTGCTCACCGGCGCCGCCGAGGCGGGCTTCTTCCCCGGCGTGGTGCTGTACCTCTCGCGCTGGTTCCCGGCGGACCGCCGCGGCCGCATCATGGCCCTGTTCATGTCGGCGATCCCGGTGTCCGGCCTGCTCGGCGGCCCGTTCTCCGGCTGGATCCTCGAACACTTCGCCGCCGGCCAGCATGGCCTGGCCGGCTGGCAGTGGATGTTCCTGATCCAGGGGCTGCCTACCGTGGTGCTCGGCGCGCTGGCCATCGTGCTGCTCAGCGACGGTTACCAGACCGCCAAGTGGCTGAGCCCGGCCGAGCGCCAGCTGATCGAGGCGGACCTCAAGGCCGACGCCGCCAGCAAGCCGGCCACCCGCGGTGACAGCGTGCTGTCGGTGCTG
Source organism: Pseudomonas sp. BW16M2 (assembly GCF_014268865.1). Taxonomy (NCBI): domain Bacteria; kingdom Pseudomonadati; phylum Pseudomonadota; class Gammaproteobacteria; order Pseudomonadales; family Pseudomonadaceae; genus Pseudomonas; species Pseudomonas sp. BW16M2. The sequence continues at coordinate 60,872 of NZ_JABWRI010000013.1, forward strand.
GCCAACCCGCTGATCTGGACCTTCGGTTTCGTCTACTTCTGCATCCAGAGCGGCGTCTACGCCATCAACTTCTGGCTGCCGTCGATCATCAAGAACATGGGCTTCGACAACCCGCTGCTGATCGGCTGGCTGAGCGCCATCCCGTACCTGCTGGCGGGTGTGTTCATGATCCTGGTCGGCCGTTCGGCGGACCTGCGCAACGAGCGCCGCTGGCACCTGGTGGTGCCGATGCTGATGGGTGCCGTGGGCCTGCTGATCGCGGTGAACTTCGCCGGCAACCCGCCCATCGCCATCCTCGGCCTGTCCATCGCCACCATGGGCGCGTTGACCGGCCTGCCGATGTTCTGGCCGATGCCGACCGCGCTGCTGACCGCCGGCACCGCCGTGGCGGGCCTGGCGATCATCAACTCGGTGGGGCAGATGGCCGGTTTCCTCAGCCCTTACCTGGTGGGGTTCATCAAGGACCAGACCGGTTCGACCGACGCGGCGCTGTATGCGCTGGCGGGGTTGATCGTGGTCGGCAGCCTGGTGGCGTTGCGGGTATCGCGGGGTGGTAGTGCCGTGTTGGCTGGAGCCCGCTAGACAGCAGACAACCTCATCGCGGGGCAAGCCCGCTCCCACGCCCGTAGCCAGCCGGCACAGGATCTGTGGGAGCGGGCTTGCCCCGCGATGGTCATAACGCTAGTTGCGAGGCTTCCACCCCGCCTCGTGCAACGCCGTCAACAGCAAATCCCCCTCCAGCGCCGGCACCACCATCCCGCCCTTGCCCTGCATCGTCCGCCCCGCCAGCAAGGCATTGACGATCGCCTCCTCCACCGCTTCCGCCGCCGCCAGGAACAACCCCGAGATATGGTCGTTGTTGAGCATTTGCACGCCTGTGCACTGGGCCAGCCCCTTGCGCCCGTAGTCAGCGGGCGGCAATCCCTGGTTGCCGGTGGAAAACGCCAGGAAGATATCGCCGCTGGAGTCCTCGGTACCGCCACCGGTGCGGGCGATGCCGATCGACGCCCGCTGCGCCAGGCGCTGGCACTGGTGCGGCAGCAACGGCGCGTCGGTGGCGATCACCACCACGATCGAACCCATCCCCGGAGTGCCCGCCTCGGCCTCGGCAAAGGGCGACGGCAGATGCCCCAGCTGACGCCCGACCGGGTACCCGTCGACCCGCAGCTCGCGCCGCTGGCCATGGTTGGCCTGGACCAGGACACCGACGGTCCAGCCCCCCTGCCCGTCCTCCAGGCGCCGCGAGGCGGTGCCGATGCCCCCCTTGAACTCGTGGCAGATCATCCCCGTGCCGCCACCCACCGGGCCTTCCTGCACCGGTCCTGACTCCGCGGCCTGCTGCGCCTGGCGCACCTGCGCCGGCGTCACGTGCTGGCCCCAGATGTCATTGAGCAGGCCATCGTAGGTTTCCATCACCACCGGCATGCACCAGTACACCGCGTCGTCCGGCAGACGCTCGCGCTCGGCGGCGATCAGCGCGTCGCGCACCACGCCGACGCTATGGGTGTTGGTGATGGCGATCGGCGTGGTCAGCAGCCCGGCCTCGCGGATCCACTCCAGCCCCGTGGCGTCGCCGTTGCCGTTGAGCACATGGCAGCCGGCGAAGCACGGCTGCTGCCGGGCCGCGCCCGCACGCGGCTCGATCAGGGTCACCCCGGTGCGGATCGGCGCCGGGCGTTGTTCATCGATCAGGGTACTGTGGCCGACCCGTACCCCCGGTACGTCGGTGATGGCATTGAACGGGCCCGGGGTGCCGTGGCCGAGGGTGATGCCCAGTTGACGCGCACGCATGTGTACTCCTTGGTTGCTCATAATTTCTGGAAGGTCGGGCTGAGCCGGCCGTGGGTGCTGTACAGCGTCACCGACACAGCCAGCAGCCCGAGAATGATCGACAGGTCGCGCAGCGATGCTTCGCGTAGCAAGGTCACCAGCAGCCAGCCGGCGCCGCTGACCGCCAGCAGGGCCGGCAATGGCCACAGCGGCATGCGGTACGGGTGCTCGCGGTCGCGTCGCAGTACCCGGCTGCACAGCGCGCAGGCCGCCACCACCAGGTAGATCAGCAGCAACAGCAGCACGGTGAACGAGGTCAGTTGTTCCAGGCTGCCGGACAGGCTCAGCAACGCCGACGGCACGGCCAGGAACAGGGTCGCCAGCCACGGCGACTCCCAGCGCGGGTGGATCAGCGTGAAGGCGCGATTAAGCGATGGTGTCCAGATCGCATCGCGGCCGCTGCTGTACACCACCCGGCCGACCTGGATGACGATGGCGACGATGGCGTTGAACACCGAGAGGAAGATCCCGGCGCTGACCAGCCGCGCCAGGGTCTGGTTGCCGTGGGCGGTGAGCAGGTAGCCGATCGGGTCGCCGCTGGCCAGCATCGCCTGCAGCGACGGCGCGCCGATCAGCAGCGCCGCCAGTGGAATCACCTCGATCGCCACCACGACGACCAACGACCACAACACCGCCCGGTGCACGGTACGGCCACGGTCCTTCATGTCCTCGGCCAGCAGCACCGCGCCGCCGTAGCCGTTGAAGGCGAACAGGGCCATGCCCACCGCCCCCAGCACCAGCGCCCAAGGCGCGACGACCAGGCTGCCCTGCTCGAGCATCTGCGGTTGCAGCAGGCTTGCCACCGGCTGGCTGGCATTGCCGAACCCCAGTGTCACGATCACCAGCAGCGCGGCGACTTCGCAGAACAGGAACAACCCGGTGATCCAGGCGTTCAGGCGAATATTGAGAATGCCCAGCGCATAGCTCGACACCACGATCACCAGGGCCACCGCCTGGGTGTCGAACGTGGTACCCAGGGCGTTGTTCAGGTAGGTGGCGGCACCGGCGGCGAGCACCGGCGGGATGAACAGCATCGAAGCCAGCACGGTGAGGAAGGTGGCGTAGCCGGCCAGCCCGCCGAACACCCGCTTGGCGTACACGTATTCGCCACCGGCGGAGCTGTGGGCACGCCCCAGCTCGGCGTAGCACCAGGCGAACATCAGCGCCAGGACCGCCGCCATGATGAACGAGAGAAAGGCGCCGCTGCCGGCCTGCTGGATGGCGAACGGGGCGATGACGAACACGGAACTGGCCGGGGTCACCGCCGACACGGTGATGGCGACCACGTCGAACACCCCCAGCCGTTGCTGGAGTGCGCCCGTGGGCGCTGCGCTGGAGCTCATGGCGTTTTTCCTCTGGTTGTTATTGGTTGTGAGGGGAAAACCGGTCACGCGGCCGCAGGACCTGGGCTGGAATGTAGGGCGAATGGATAGCTGGGCCAATTACCCTTAGGGGGTACGCCCCTTGACGCAGAGGTGGAAAGATCTGAACACTGCAGGTGCCTTGTCGCGGGCAAGTCCGCTTCCACAATCCTCATGGCGCCACCGCATGCACAACCTGTTCACCGAAGCCAGCACCCACGCAGGCCTCGCCCGCACCGTCGAGCAGATCGGTCAGCCACGCTTCTGGCGCCAGTTGATCCTGCTGTTGCAGCAGTGGCTGGCGTTCGACAATGCGCTGGCAATGTTCTACCCCCGCGCCGGCCTGCCCCGGACACTGGAGATCTTCGATGCCCAGGGCGAAGGCAACCCCGAGGCCATGGCCATGTACCTGAGCGGCCTGTACCAGCTCGACCCGTTCTACCAGGCCTGCCAGGAGCGCATCGGCGACGGCCTGCACCGGCTCGAGGAAGTGGCACCGGACCAGTTCCGCCAGAGCGAGTACTACCTCAAGTACTTCCACGACCATGTGCTGGAAGACGAGGTGCAGTTCATCGTGCAGTTGGCTGACAGTGGCGCCCTGTCGCTGTCGCTGGGACGCCGCGAGCGGTTCGACAGCGCCAGCCATGGCTTGCTGGCGGTGGTGTGCCCGTGGGTGGTCGCGCTGATGGCCCAGCACTGGCTGCAGCAGAGCCTGCGCCCAGCGCCCGTGGCAGGCATGGCCCATCAGGTGCGCGACGCCATGAGCCTGTTTGGGGCCAAGGTATTGTCGGAGCGCGAGCTGGAGATTGCCCGGCTGATCCTGCGGGGGTATTCATCCAAGGCCATGGCCGAGCGCCTGGCCATTTCCCCGGAAACAATCAAGGTCCATCGCCGGCATCTCTACGCCAAGCTGGATATTTCGTCGCAACCGGAGTTGTTCTCGTTGTTCCTGCAATCGCTGGGGCATGATCCGCAGGATCCCTGAGCCCGCCGCACAGCGTTTGCCAAGACACTCACGGACGCGCCGGATCTGCCAGCCCCTGCCAGGCACGCAGCACGGCGTAGCCACGCCAGGGCCGCCAATCCTGCGCGGCCTGTATCGCGGCCCTGGCGCTGTTGACGCCCAAGGCCTTCTGCAGTGCCACGTCACCCGCCGGAAACGCATCGGGCCAGCGCAATGCGCGCAAGGCGATGTACTGGGCCGTCCAGTCGCCGATGCCGGGCAAGGTACGCAACTGGGCGCAGGTGGCCGCGACATCGACGCCGGGGCTCAGCACCAGGCGCCCTTCCCCCACGGCCTCGGCCAGGGCCTTGAGCGCGCCCTGGCGCTGGCGCGTGATGCCCAGGCGGCCAAGGGCATCGCCGCTGGCCGCCGCGAGGCTGGCCGGCGTGGGGAACAGACGGTCCAACGCTGCAACGGGGGTCTGGATGGGTTCGCCAAAAGCGCCGACCAGGCGCGCGCCCAGCGTGCGCGCTGCGGCCACGGTGATCTGCTGGCCAAGCACGGCACGCACCGCCAGCTCAAAACCGTCCAGCGTACCGGGCACACGCATGCCTTCGCTCGCCGGGAACGCGGCCTGCAACACACTGTGGATCGCCAACGGGTCGGCATCCAGGTCGAACGCGGCCCGCACGCGGTTGATCAGCGTGGGCAGTACGCCTGCCAGGCTGTCACTGATGGTCACCTGCGCCTGGGCACGCTGGTCGTCAAGGCTCACACTGAGCCAGCCGCTGCACGCCTGCTGGCCTTGCACGAGGCGCAGGGTGCGCATGTACTGCCGGCCCTCCACCCATTCCAGGCCCGGGATGGCGCGCAGGCGCAGGAAGCCCAGCATCGCCTCCGCGTCATAGGGCGGGCGCCAGCCCAGGCGAATGCTCACCCCTTGCCCATTGGCGTTCGAGCGGGCGCGGCGCAACGTGCTGGGGTTCAGGCCATAATGCTGGAAGAACGCATCGTTGAAGCGCCGCACACTGCCAAAGCCACTGGCCAACGCCACCTGGGTCATCGGCAGCTGCGTGTCGGCGATCAGTTGCTTGGCCGCCAGCAGCCGACGTGTCTGCAAGTACTGCAGCGGCGAGACCCCGAAATGCGCCTCGAAGATGCGTCGCAGGTGACGGTCGCTCACCCCCAGGTGCCGGGCGATGTCGACCATCGTACGCACGCTCTGCGGCTCGTCCAGCATGCGCGCCGCCTGCACGGCCAGGATGCGCGAGGCATCCTCGGTGCTCCACGCCACCGCACGCGGCGCGAGCTCAGGGCGGCAGCGCAGGCACGGCCTGAAGCCCGCCGCCTCGGCCTGGGCGGCATGCCGGTAGAAACGCAGGTTGTCGCGCCGTGGCGTCTTCACCCGGCACACCGGCCGGCAATAGATGCCGGTGCTGGTGACCGCGGCGAAAAAGGCGCCATCGAAGCGCGCGTCGTGCGCTTTCAGGGCCAGGTAGCAGGCGTCGCTTTCGGGGGAATCGATGAGGTTGGTCATGAGCGACATCCTATGCCCTGGATGCGCTTGAGGCTCGCCATTTTCGGACATATGGCTTGCAGGGTTTCCCCTGTCCCGCAGACAACAAAAAATCCGATGCCTTGCGGCATCGGATTCTCATCGATCGATCACCTCGGCAGGCCTCGACTGCCGGGCATCAGGCACGTCTGCCCGAAGCAGGTTCGATCAGGCGCCGGTCGGTGCCTGGCGGGTGCGTGCGGGCGCCTTGGTGCCGTTGATCAGCGGCCCGTAGCGTCGGCTGAACTCCTGGTTGTAGGGCACGTGGTCCTTGTTGACCCCGTTGTCCCAGTTGACCGACCAGGTCATCAGGCCCTTGATCGACACGCCCTTGGCGTACAGGCGCTTGAACGCGTTGGTCACCGCCGTCGGGTTGACCACATAGCCGGTGGCGGCGGCATCGACGTTGGCCGGCAGGCCGATGACGAACTTGTCGGCCGGGATCCGGGTGAAGCCGCGGGTGCCGCTGACCAGGCTTTCGGTCAGGTAGAAGAGGAAGTCCTCTTTGAGCGCATCGTTGTTCTGGGCGATCCAGGCGCCCCTGCCGTTGTTGGCCTCCTGCACCCACAGCCCGTCGCCACCCTGGTTGTAGAACTGCGGGGCGATGAAGTCGTAGTACCCCTCCAGTGCCTTGAGGTAATCGACGTAACGCCCGGCGCTGGTCAGGTAGGGGAACTCCGGTGCCATGCTGATAATGAAATGCTTGCCCTCGGCGGCATAGTGATCCTTAACCAGCTTCAGCGCGGCGGGCAGGACGGTCTTGTTGGCGGCGAAGTCGATCGCGCTCTGTTCAAGATCGATGTCCAGCCCGTCGAAACCGTAGGTTTCCACCAGGCGGATGATTTCATTGGCCAGCGGCTGTTCGTGGCCCGGGTTCAGTGCGATATGCGCATCGGCACCGCCCAGCGACATCAGCACCGCCCTGCCCTGGCTGTTGAGCACGCCGACCTGGCGGCGGAACTCGGCATCGGACAGGTTGTACGGCTTGAAGGTCGGGATGCCGCTGCCCTTCATGAACGCCACGGCCACCACGTTGTAGTCGCGCGGCACCTCCTCCAGGCTCATGTTGGCGAACTGCCCGCGCTGGTAGCCGTCCGCAGGGCCTGCCGGCCAGTTGTGCCAGTAGCCCATGAGGATCTTCTTGCCCTCGAGGCTGGGCATGCGCGAGGCGGCGTCGTCGCGCGCGGCCTTCAGTTGGGTAAAGTCAATCTTTGACATGTTCCAATCCTTTAGAACGTGTGGAAGATTCGCGGACTTACTTGAAGTCGACGTCGAAGGCCTGGTAGAAGGCGTTGCCGGTGTTGGCGACGATCCACATCAGGACGATCACATGACGGCCCTTCTTGTTGGCCGGCAGCTTCACTTCGTGGTCGACCTTGGCCTTCAGCTCGCCGGCATGGCTGTAGTACGGCACCTGCGGGTAGAAGTCCTCGGCGAACGGCTTGTCCTCCAGCTGCGCACGGGTGATGCGCTGTTTCGGATCCCAGCCGTCCTTGGTGATCAGCCAGCGGTAGCCGCGGGTGGTGTGCGGCGCGGTGTAGCGCCAGGTCACCTTGAACAGCTGCCCGGGGTCGACGTTCACCAGCGGCCAGGTGAAGGCGCGGTTGAGCTTCTTGCTCATCTCCTCGTCGGTGAAATTGACGCAGTCGCGGGCGTCGGTCTTGCCACCGCTGAGGATGTAGCCGTCGGCGGGCGGGGCGACGCTCGGGTTATCCGACTGGAACGGTGCGGGGAACGGGCCGGCCGCCAGGGCCGGGAAGTTCTTGCCGCCTTCCATTTCGTCGACCTGCCAGCCGCTCAGCACGCCGAGGTCGATGGCGACGGCGCCGCGGGAGGCCGGGGAAGTGACGCGGCCGTGGCGGAGTGGGTTCTGGTTTTGTGGTTGGTTCATGTTCATAGCTCCATAAGGTTTAAGAACTCTCCCTTTCCTAGGAAGAGGTCTTCAAATTAACGGAGCTGGATTTATTGTCCACGGGGCGATTTTGCGCACCGAAGCCGGGCGTGGGGAGAAACCCCAATGAATACTGGATATTTATACAGTATCACTATGCTTCTCCTACCCATCATGGAGCAAATCACCTACATGCCCAAGCGGCGCATAGCCCTATAGGAGCGGCCTGAGGGGACTGTCAGCCGACCAGATAGCGCCGCCGCTTCGACCGGTAGTTAGACGGATCCAGGTGCGCAGGCAGCCATTGCCCGGCCTGCGCCTTGAGGTAGTTGCCGGTGCTCCCGGGTCGGGCCTGGTACTTCGCCGCCAGGTAGCGCGCGTAGTGGTGATCGAACAGACGCATGAACTCGCCGAAGTAGATATCCGCCACCCGGGTGTCGCCGTGGATCACCAGCATGTTCTCGTCGTTCTTCTCCTGCGAGGCGGCGCTGAAGTTCGCCGACCCGGTCACCACCGTGGGCTGCTCGCCCAACGGGTCGACCAGCAGGTACTTGGTATGCACGAAGTCGTTGCTGTTGAGCGGGTTGTCACGCTCCTTGAGCGCATTGGTCAGCGGGTTGTCCTCGCCCAGGTAGCTGCCGGCGGCGAAGATCACGTCACCGTCGGTACCGATGTCCTCGGTCTTCCTGAGCGGGTCGTCCTTGATCACGTAGCGCAGCACATCGTTCTGCGCCTGAAGCACCTCCTGGAACTCCCGAGCGATCTCGAACGCGGCGGTAAAACACACCAGCTGACGGGCGGAGCCGGCCAGGTCTGCATACCACTGCAAGGTCTTCTGCACCTGGGGCGCTTCCTTGCGCTCGCGGGGGCTGAACAGCGGGTAGGTGCCCGGTTGCAACGGCAAGGCGGGCAACGGGCTGGCCTGGGCGTTGGGCACTCGCAAGCTTGCCGGAGTCATGTTCTGTTGCAGCCGTGTCCAGTAGTCCAGGTATTGCCGGGCGATGATGGGGTCGTGGACGACATGGCCGACATTGGAGTGGCCGAAGATCCCGCCAGCCGAGATATTGGTCGAGCCGGTCCAGACGCTGACCGGCTGGCCGTCCTTGACCAGCACGATGAACTTGTTGTGGCGAATGCCTTCGCTGACCGTGCGCGGATGCACCCAGGCCTGCAGGCCGGCCTGCTCGATGGTGGCCAGGTTGTTCGCCTTGTACTTGCTCTGGGCATCGAAGACGACCTGCACGTCGCCTTCACGGGCGGCCTCGCGCAGGGCCTGGGCAACCGGCAGGTACTGGAACTCGTAGAACGCCGCGCGCAGGCCCATGCCTTTCGCGCCGCCGCGCCCGATGAAGTCGAGCAGGGCCTCGTACAGACCCCGCGAAAGCCACTTCATCGGTTTGGAGGCCGGCGCATTGGGATCGGGAGCGACGTTGTCGAACTCCCTGGCATAAGCCTGGGAGCCGATCACGCCGCGGTTGAAATGGATATCGTGCCTCAGGCCATCACTGACCGGCGCAAGCGTCGGTTCACAGCGCACGCGCACCGAGACGCCACGGGCTTCGTCGATGCGCAGGTTCCTGGGTTCGCCGAACACCGGTTGCACCGTGTAGGCGTACTCCCCTTCGGGCGCGACGGTGTAGTCGGCCCACAGGAAACTCTGGATCGGATGCTCGCTGGTCGGCACCAGCGTGCCCGGTGGCAGCCCCTTGTCCTTGTCGGCGAAGCGCTTGAGGCCGCGCAGGTAGTATTGGGTCCGCAGCTTGCCGGCCGCATCGAAGTACCGGCGGTGTACGGCAAAACCCAGCAGGTTCTGCTCGCCGACCAGTGCCTCGAGGCTCGGCGGCGTGACGAAGTCCCAGGCCAGGAACACGACATGGGTGCCGGCGATGGCGCGGATGCGCAGGTAGTCGCCAGTGGCGGATGCTCGCATGGGTGCACTCCTTGCAGGCCGGTTACTGGAACGGCGTCCTGACCTTGATCTGCTGGTTGTCGGGGGTCCCGCCGCTCGGGCACGGGATCGGAGCGAGCTGCTTGTCCAGGCACACCCAGAGCTCCTTCAGGCGGTTGCCCGAACCCACCGAGACCCGCAGGCTCTGTGCCGGCAATGCAGGGTTGCGGGCCAGGAAGGCCTGCTTGATGTCGCTGACCTTGGCGTTCACCAGTTGATTGGGGCCAGGGTCGCTGCCGAGCATGGCTTGGGTGTCGGGGCGGCGCAGCGTGTCGTACACCCGCTGGATATCGGCGAAGTAACGGTCGGCGGACGACCAGCCACAGGTGCCGTGGGCCTGCCATTCGTTCTGCATCAGGTCCGGCCCCGGCATCATGCACAAGTGCTGCCTGACCAGTGGCGCCGGCAGCGAGCCGACGCTCTGGCAGTTGCGAGGATGGTCCTGGTTGGACTTGGCATAGCGGTTCTGCGGCCATAGGCCATGCACCACCCACTCGAAGCGGTTGCCGGAGAAGCACTGGAAGGCATGCTTGTCCCGTTGCGCCTTGGGCTTGTTGCGCTGGGTCTCGCAGTGCTCCGGCGACCAGGACAGCACCAGCGCCAGGTAGTCGGTGGGCAAGTCCTTGTTGACGTAGTCCACCGGGCGCACCGGCGCGGGCTCGACGACGTCGGGCAACGCGCAGATTTCCTCGGCGAAGATTGGCGAGGCGGCGGCCAGCCAGCCCCAAAGCAGTGTTCTAGCCCAGGCGCAATGCCGTGGTGATCCTTGCATGATGACCTCCTTGTCGGGTTCGACAGGCTCCGTGCCTGCCCTTCGTGCAAACCCGTCAGGTGATGGTGTAGCGCGAATATGACGATTCGTCAGTGGCACTTTGTTGTATCGTTCGTCCCTGCCGTACCACCAGGCGCCAATGAAGCGAAAAACATGAACCGTCGTAAAAAGATCAACCAGCTGTTGAAAGCCCACGCCAAGAAGGCTAGCGCCAAACTGGCGCCGAAAAACCGCAACACCTACATCTCCAAGGCCGACCGGCTGAAACTGGCGGCCGAAGCCAGCCAGCAGGCCGAACCGACCACGGCGGACAGCGCCTCCCCCGCACAGCCCTGAGCCTGATGATGACAACACCTGCCGAGATAGCGAGCGATGCGATGGACCTGAAATTCAGCCATGTGGATGTGCTGGTCGCCGATCTGCAGGCCGCTTGTACCTACTACGCCCAGGTGCTGGGCGCCGAGATCTCGCGCACGCTCGTCTGGGAGCGCGGCGGCCTGCATGTGCACTACGCCATCGCCCGGATCGGTCAGGAGCGCTTCATGCTGGTGCAGCCGCTGGCGGGCAACCTCAAGGACCTGCTCGATAGCCACGGCGAAGGGATGATCTATCGCCATTGCTACTCCACCCCGGACATCGAACAGGCCTATGACCAACTGACGGCCAACGGCGTCCAGCCCGAGGACGAGAACGGCAAGCCGCTGGCGCGCGAGCACCTGCAGTCGCCTGCCGGTGCCCGCATCATCTGGCTGCCAAAGCGTTTCGGGCATTTCTCGATCGAGATCATCGAAGCGCAGGCACTCGAAAGCTTCATCGAGGAGGCGTTCCTCCCGCAGGCCTGAGTCAGAACGCGTACTGCACCCCGACGGTCGAGGTGACCGGCGTATCCTGGCGGATGATCGGGCTGTGGCGGACCTGATCGGTGTAGTGCATTACATTCACGCTGGCGATGGTCGACCAGTGCGGGTCGAACCGGTGCATCCACGACAGCTCGCCCGAGTAGGCATAGATGCCCTGGTCGGCCTTGAATCGATCGAAGTCGGTGTTGGCGCTTTGCTGGCCGGTGACGCCGAAGTAGGTCTGGTTGTACCTGGCCTGCCCCGCATGGGCGTTGACGCCCAGGGTCACCGTGTCGGCGTCGTTGTGGTGGAGCGTGCTCAGCAGGCCGAACTGGTAGCTGTTGCCGCGCTTGTAGCCACCGGTGCGCAGCTCGGCATCGGCGGTGATCGCCAGCCAGGGCAGGACCTGTTGGGCCAGGTTGATGTCGACCACCGTCGCACCGCCGACCTCGCCCATGCCTTTCAAATAGTCCGAGCCATTGCGGTACTTGCTGTCACCGTCGGCACGGCCGAAGTCGTAGCCAACCGAGAGGCTGGCACTGAAGCCGCTGTCGAACTGGTGCTGGACGCCCACGCCCTTGAGGCTGTCGGCGAAGAAGATGCCGCGCTGGAGGGTCACCGATGGCAACAGGTGGCCCTGGCTGCCCTTCGCGCCCATGTAGCGCGGCGCGGCATGCAGGGCGAAGCCTGCGCTGACCTGGGTCTCGTCGCCCCAGATGATGTCCGGCGCAGTCTTTTCCTGGGCACTGGCCTGGCTGCAGGCAAGCGCCGCGTTGAGGGCAAGCGAAGTGCCCAGTATCTTCCTGATGGACGTTGATTCGAACATGATCATGACTCGCTGGATAAGGTTTTCGACACCACGGGAAACGCACCGGCATTGCGCGGTGCATTTCAACGGGGGCGAACTTTAGCGAGGCTCTGTCAACGTTCCTTCCAGCGATTGTCAAGGTCGTGTGAAGATGGCCAGATTTTCTGGGCGGACCTCAGCTGTCCTTGCCCAGCACATAGCGGTCGAACTGCTGGATATGTTCATCGAGGTTGTCCTCAAGCATCATCCGGTACTGCTCGCAGAAGTACTTCAACAGCTCCTCCCGCGCCGCGGCCATCTCCTGCGCGGACTTGAAACTGCGTGCCGTCATCCAGGCATTGAAGCGACTGGCGGCGAAGGTCATCGAAGCGCTGACCTTGCCGAGGTCCTCGAGCTTTTCGATCTGCTGGTTGGCCAGTTCGATATGCGCGTCGGCGCGGTCGTAGAAGGCCTGGTCGGTGGCTTGTGCCATGGCGGTATACCTATTGGAGACGTTTGCTTCAGGCTGTCTTGGCCTGAACAGTGAACAGGCTGGCCCCCAGCGTCATGAACGACACGCCGAACAGGCGGTTCATCAGGCGCGCACGGTTCGGTGCGGCCAGCTGGCGTTTCAAGGCCTGGGCCAGGGTGACATAGAAGGCATGGGAGAGCATCGAGCACAGGGCGAAGGTGACCACCAACAGACCGAGCTGGCCGTCGGCGCCGTGGCCAGTGCGCATGAACTGCGGCAGGAAGGCGGCGAAGAACAGGATCGCCTTCGGATTGGTCAGCGCCACCGTCACGCCGTTGAGCAGCAGCCGGCGATTGCTGGCGATGGCCTTGGTCGGCTGCTCCAGCTGGTCAAAGGCGCTGGTGCGACGCTTCCACTGCTTGATGCCCAGGTAGATCAGGTAGCTCGCGCCGAGCACCTTGAGCAGCAGGAAGGCCGTGGCCGAGGTTTGCAGCAGCACCCCGAGGCCGGCACTGGTGGCGGTGGACACCACCAGCAGGCCGAAGGCGTTGCCGAGCGAACCGAGCATTGCCCGCCTCGGCCCGTGGGACAACGAGTTGGACAGGGCCATGATGACCCCTGGGCCTGGCGACAGGGTCACCAGCATCGAGACGACGACAAAACCGAACCAATCGTGAAGCGACATCCTTGTACATCCCCGGACCGATAAAGTGAGGCGGCGACTGTAACAGAATGCTGCCCCACTCCGGAAATGGGCTTCGAATGGAGGCTGGATCGGGTGCGCTGTCTTGCAGGAGTGGCTCTGGCGAGGATCCGCCATCCTCCCCTCCAACGATTTTCACAGCCCTGCAAAGACGATGGGCTTTCTAGCCAAAAGACGCCGGACGGCGCTCACAGAAGGCCTCCACCCCCTCGGCGAAATCATCACTGGCGCAGAGACTCACGAACACGCCCCGCTCCCGGTCCAGCGCGCTGGCCAGATCGCCCTCCAGGCCTGCACGCAGCAACCGCTTGGCCCCCGTCTGCGCAGCGGCGGCGGCGCCGGCCAGGCGCCTGGCCAGCGCCAGACCGGTGGCCGGCAAGGCGTCGGCGGGCACCACCTCGACCACCAACCCGAGCGCCTGGGCCTCCTGGGCCGACAAGGGCCTGTTCAGCAACGCCAAAGCGAGGGCGCGGTGCAGTCCGAGATGGCGCGGCAGGTGCCAACTGCCGCCGCCGTCCGGGGTGATGCCGATGGCACCGTAGGCGTAGACCAGCCGGGCGTCCTCGGCGGCCACCAGCAAATCGCAGCCCAGTGCCAGGGACAGGCCGAAGCCGGCCACGGCGCCATTGAGCAGACCCAGCACCGGGCATGGCAGGTTTGTGAGCCCATGCACCGCCTCGTTCACCGCGCCGACCAGCTGCGCGACACCTGCGCTGCGGGCGTCGGGCGAACCTTGCAGCAGGTGCTGGAAGTGGTGGACGTCACCGCCGACCGAGAAGTGCTCACCCCGGCTGCGCAGCACCACCACCTTCGGCGCCTCCAGCGCCAGGCCACGCACCGCATCGCGCAGGGCGACGGCCATGGACAGGTCGAAGCTGTTGCGCCGCTGCGGCTGATCCAGGGTGAGAAACGCGATGCCTTCGCAACGCTCGACATGAACAGGCATGAGCATCGTTCCCCTTCACAGGCCCCTCGGGTGCAAGGTGGCGTCGAAATCATCCAGCGACGGGAACACCAACGGCGCCCGCTCATCGAGCGTCAGCAGATGCTCGCGGTACTGCGCCAGATACTGCTCGCGCGCCTGCTCGCTGATGTAGGGCACATGGAACGCCACGAACGGCGGCAGCACCGACAACCCGACATAGCCCAGCACCCCGCGCTGGATCGGGCGCAACATCGCGTCGAGTTCGCCATGCACCGCATCCGGCCCGAACATGTGGGTCTGCCCGCCCAGGGAGAAACTGAGCATCGCCCGCTTGCCCTTGAGCCCGCCACGGTCGTAGATGCGCGTGCCGCCATAGCAGTAGCCGGAAACGAACACCCGGTCGATCCAGCCCTTGAGGATGGCCGGCATGCTGAACCAGTAGATGGGGAAGTTGAGGATGAGCAGGTCGGCCCAGCGGATCTTGTCCAGCTCCGTGGCGATGTCTGCGGCCAGGGTGCCGTTGTTGACCGCATGGCGCTGCTCCAGGGCATAGACCAGGTAGTCGGCATTGGCGCGCTGGCGGAAGTCATCGGCGCTGGCGACCGGGTTGAAGCCCATCGCATACAGGTCCGACAGCTGCACGCTGTGGCCCTGGCCCTCGAGGACCTCCACGGCCAGGTGGGCCATGGCGCTGTTGAAGGACTGGGGTTCGTTGTGGGCATGGACGATCAGGACGTTCATGGCAGCTCCGCGGTGGCAGGTGGCAAGGGGTGTTCGGCCAGCAGCCGCACACCGTTGTATTTGAGGAAGAAGGTATCGGCCTGGCGCACCACGTCGCGGTAGCGGCCATTGAGGGCCAGGCGCATCATGTCCAGCTGCAGTTGCTCCTGCTCGATCATGTAGTCGAGGAAGCGCTGCGCATCAGCGGGACCGATCTTGCGCAGGCCCTGCAGCCAGGCCATGTACTTCACGGTTTCGCGATGGACGATGCGCAGCAGCAGGCCTTGCAGGGGCCGTGGGACCGAGGACAGCAGCCAGGCCTTGAGCCGTGTCAGCACGCCGGGCGTGGTATCCAGCCCCCAGCGGTCGGCGGCGGCCTGGTAGCGCGGCTGGTTGAAGCGCTCGAGGTCGGCGTAGGTCTTCCAGAATGGATGGGACGGCTGGCCTTGCAAGCGCGAAGCCATGCGCCGTACCGCCGCCAGGGCGAAGGCGCGGTTGGCCAGTTCGTGGCGAAAGCCCTTGAGAAACTTGGGTGATGGCATGGTAGGAGGTATTTCCGTTGGAGTGGGACAGTGGGCCTTCACGGTCCCTGTAGGAGCGGCCTTGTGCCGCGAATGGGCTGCGCAGCAGCCCCGATTCAAGGGCTGGCGATGTAGTCGAGCAACACCCGCCGCTGCCCCTCGTCATGCAGCTGCAAGGCAATGCCGCGCATCCAGATCGCCAGCTCGCTGCCATGCTGCTCGCCCCCTCGTGCCCCATCGCTGAACGCCGTCAACTGACGCTCCAGATAGACCCGGTCAAGCACGCGCAGATTGGGCGTTTTCAAGTGCGCGAAGCCCTCTCCCCGCGGCCCGTGGCAAGCGGCACAAGTACCCTGGTAAAGCGCCTGGCCTTGACCGGCGGGCACCGCTGACGCAGCGCTGGAAGTACCGCCCAGCCCTGCGAAGTAGCGCGCCAGCGGTTCCTGGTCGCCATCGCCTATCGTCGTGGCGATGGCGCGCATCTGTGCGCCATGGGTGTCTGCGGCGGCATAGCCACGGCGTCCGGCCTTGAAGTCGCGCAGCTGGGTGAGCAGGTATTCGACCTGCTGCCCGGCCAGCCGCGGCGCACCGAGCGCGGGGTTGCCCTGGCCCTGGGCACCGTGGCAGGCCACACAGGTGGCGGCCTGGGTCGGTGGTGCTTCGGCGTGGGCAGCGAAGGCTGCGGTCATGGCCAGCAGGCCAGCGTAAAGGCTTTGCTTCATCGGTCGGGGTTCCCTGATCGTTGTTCTTGTTCAGTGATGCGTTGCAGCAGGCGATTGCGCGTGGTCTCGACATCGGCGGGCACCGCCCCGCGCCACTGCCGCACCTCGGCACCGGTATAGGGTTTGAAATCAGCGGGCAGATGGCGGGCGTCGAAACGCGCCAGCATCCAGTTGAGGACACCGGCCAGGGCTTCGTCCGACAGCCCCGACAAGGCCGAACCCGGCACCTGTACCAGGTACTCGCGTCCCCCCGGCACCCCGAGGAACTTGCCCAGTTGCCCGGGAAACGCCGGCACGCTGCGCCCCGGGTTGCCACTGCCGTCGGGCAGGTGGCAGCCCTGGCAGTTGAGCATGTAGTCGAACTGACGAGGCTCGGTGGCCTGGGCGTTGCCGGCAAGCAGCAGCACGGCCAGCGTCAGCAGGCCTATCCGGCGCACGGCCATGCGCTACTCCTTGACCCCGATCACCACCGACAGCGAGCAGTGGTAAGGCATGTCCGCCTGGCTGCCGGAGCACCAGTTGAGGTCGTTGGAGCTCTGCGGGCGGTACAGCGGCGTGTCGCCCTGGTCGCGTTGGCACACGCAGCGGCCGCAGTTGCTCTTGCCGCAGCAGTCGTTGTACGAGATCACGTAGTCCTTGCCGTCGGTGGGGTTGCGGCAGGTGCCGATCCAGGTGATGTCCGAGCGCACGGTGCCCGGCGGGCAGCTGCTGGAGGTGCCGCCGCAGCAGCCGCAGAGGAAACCGTCGATGGCGCAGTGGCGCCAGTACTCGCAACTGTTCGGGTCACCCGACTCCTGCAGACCGGCGCTGGACTGGGCAAAGGCGCCGCCGCGAAACACCGGCAGCAGGGTGGTCGCCCCGGCGCCGACCAGCAAGGTACCCAGGCCGCCGAGAAAGCCCCGGCGCGAAGTGCCGCGGGCGACACGGCGGGTCAGCAGTTGGGTGGCCTCGTCGAACCAACGGATCGTCATGGCTGCAGCTCCTGTTGCGCGGCGTTGTACGCCTGGACCGTGGCATGCCCCAGGCGCCGTGCCTCCAGCAGGCTTTCCAGGTGCTCGCGGGTGTTGACCAGGCCATGGCTGGCAACGCTGCCGTGCTCGTCGATCAGCACGCCGTAGGGCAACTTGCTGATCTGGTAGGCCAGGCCCACTTCCCGCGACAGCAGGTAGGGGAATGCCTGCAGACCATGGGCGGCGATGAAGGCCAGGTGCTCGTCGGCTGCGCCATCGCTGGCCAGCACGACCCTCAGGCGTTCCTGGCGGCGCAGCGCATCGAGCACCGGCAGCAGCGTCTTGCACACCGGGCATGTTTCGGAGAGGAAGAACAGCAAGGTGCCCTGCCCTTGCCCGCTGGCGCCGCCGAGTCTGACCGAGCCCCCGGTCAGACTCGGCAGGGTGAACACCGGCGCCGTGTCACCGGCCTTGATCGCCTTGCCCAGGGACAGCGCCCCCACCGGTTGGATGCGTTCATGCAGCAGCCCGACCTGGCGCGCCAGGGCCCACACGGCAAGGATCAGCATCAGGATGATCGCCCAGGACAGCAGGCTGGAAATGATCAGTGCATAGGTCATGGCCGTTGCCTCGGGAGTGCACGGTTGGAGATCAGCTGGTTGGCCAGCAGGTACAGGGCGGCGACACAGACGAAGGCGAACACCAGGGTGCAGCCGTCGAGCCAGGTCAGCGCGCGTTCGTTCATCGGTGCCAACAGGTTGCCGGCGACCAGCGCCAGCAGCAGGTTGCGCCAGACCAGCGCCCGGGACGGCGGCTGGCGACGGCCGCCGAAGTGGCAGCCGCAATCTTCCAGGGATGTACCCTCGCCCACGGCCGCCGCCAGCACGCCGGCATACAGCACCAGCAACACCACGGCGGGCAGCGTCGCCAACGGCCACCACAGGCTCAGCAACAAGCCGGCGGCGGCCAACACGTCCAGCACCGGCAACAGGTGCGCCCACAGCGGCGCCGCGCACCAGCGGCCCAATACGAGGGCATAGCGTTGCAGCACCTCGGCGAACGCCCGGGGATCGTGCAGCTTGTGCAGCGCGGCAGCGCCGAGCAGCAGGGCCAGCCCACCGACGCTGGCAACATGCACCAAGGGGTCATGCAGCAGTTCGACGGTCACCATGGCATCACCACATTGAGGAAGCCCAGGGGGATGTCCCCGACGCTGCGCAGGTGATCGCCGCTGTCGGCGTCGTACAGGTTCACGCCCTGGCGTAGCAGCGGGGTCAACCCGGCCTCGCCTTCGGTCAGGTAGACCCACAGGGTGAACAGGCTCGGCATCGGCACCATCCAGTCCAGGCTGTACAGCCGTGGTTGCGCGCCCTGGCTGACGCCGATGGCGGTGCTCTGTTCCTTGAGCGACAGGCGCGCCACCCGCTGCTGCGTGGCCACATCGAACACCCACACCTCGGTGCCGGGTTTCTGGTAGTTCTCCGGCTTGTCCTTGTGCATCAGTACGTACAAGCGCCCGCTCTGCCGGTGCAGGGCCACGCCATGGTTGCCGGCAATGCCCCAGCCATCGGCGCGCTCCTGGTTGCTCAACAGCGACCACTGCTTGCGCGGGCGCACACCCTCGGCGCTCATGTCCAGGGCATAGGCGCGGTTGTGCTGGGAGACGAAATACCAGGTGTCGCCATCGCGCACGCCCGTGGTCAACAGCAGGTCCTGCAACGGGTCGAACGCCGGGGGCGTGCGTTGCTGCAGCGCCACCTGCCCCTGCTCATCCAGGCGCAAGTGGAAGAACCCGCCGTTACCGCAGATGGCGTAGAAATCGCGGGGGCCGGCCGGGTAGATCGACGCACAGCCAGGGATAGGTACCTCGGTGACGAACCGGTCCTTCTCCAGGTCCACCACCGAGATCGACTGCGCCGGAGTGAAGTTGAGCACCAGCAGGAAGCGCTCGTCATCGGACAGCACGCTGAGGCCTGTGGAGATCAGCGCGGTCATGCGCTTGGCCGGAATCGCGATCTCGCGCTTGGGGCTGAGGGTCCTGGCGTCGTACACCGTGACCACATCGCTGCGCTGGCCGCGCACGCCACGGCTGAAGTAGATCTCGGTGGCATACAGCTCGTCGCGGCTGTGCGCCAGCTGCAGGCCGTTGGACCAGATGCCGGTGCTCAGCTGGCCGAGGTTGCGGCCCTGATCGTCGAACAGGTAGGCGCGGCCATCGACCATGTTGGGCGCATTGCTGCCCCAGATCCAGAACCAGTGCTGCTCGCGATGATCGCCCAGCACTTCGACACGGGCCTGCTCCGGCACGAAGTCGGCCAGTGCCGAGGCGGCGCCGGCGAACAACCACAGACCACACAGCAGATGACGCAAGGAACGCTTGAACATAGGGGCTCCGCAACAGGCGATCGGCCTGGGCTTGAGTCTATCGAGGGGCATTTTCAGCGGCTTGGCGCGCGGTGACAGCTGCCTTGGCATCCGGTGCCACGCCATCGATCACGCCCGCTGTGCCGAACAGCAGCAGGTGGCCAGAGTGCGCGGCCAGGGCCGCCAGGTTCAGACGGTCCTCCCGTTGTGCGCTGGTGAAGTGCGTCACCTGCGAGTCGGAGATCGCCATCAGGCCTGAGTTGCCCACCAGCGCCACCCGGCCGTCATTCAGTTGCGTCACGGCGCTGATCGCCTCGCGGCTGCCACTGTCGAGCACGCGCCAGTGGCGGCCATGGCTGTCACCCAGCAGCACCCGCCCGCTCATGCCGGCCAGCAGGACGCGGCCATCACGCAGGCCGGTGCCGGCCCACAGCGAGCCACTGACGCCAGTGTCCAGCACCTGCCAAGAAGCCCCCTGGTCACTCGAGCGGTAGGCATGACCGGCCTCGCCAACGATGAACAGGCTGGCATCGGCGGCCTGGAACACCTGATTGAGGTGGAAGTCGTCGCCCTCCTCGCCGATCGACATCGGCTGCCAGCTGACGCCGCCGTCGGTCGTGCGCGCCGCATAGCCGTAGGCACCCACAACCATGCCGTGGTGGGCGTCGGTGAACAGCACCGACAGCAGCACTGGCTTGCCCTCCAGGCGCTGTTGCAAGGTCCAGTTCTGACCGCCGTCGACACTGTGCAACAGCACGCCACCATGCCCCACCGCCCAGCCCTGGCGCTGATCGACGAAGCTCACGGCGGTCAGCAAACCATCCACCGGCACGCTGAGCGCCTGGCGCCATTGTTGGCCATCGGCGGACAACGCCACCACGCCGTGGTCGCCCACCGCGACCAACCCGTCCCCGGCCCGCGCCACCGCCACCAGGGGCGCGTGGCGTACATCGCTCAGGGCAATGGCCGGCGCCGCAACGGCCTGCCCCGTCCATACCAACCCCAGCAACCAGGGCAACACCTGAACAGTCTTCATCCCTCAGCCCTTCTCAATGAGCGATCAGGGGCGCGCGAACCGGCCCCCGTCGCGGAACCAGCCTTTCCAGGACCACGGCCAGCGCCGGCAGCAAGGTCACCGCCATCAGCATGTTGGCCATGAACATGAAGGTCAGCAGCAGGCCCATGTCAGCCTGGAACTTCAGCGCCGAGAACGACCAGGTGGCCACCCCCACCGACAGCGTCAGCGCGGTGAACACCGTGGCCACGCCCACTTCGCGCAGGGCCTGCTGGAATGCGGCGACGATGTCGCGCCCCTCTGCCAGGTGCAGCTGCAGGCGGTTGTAGATGTAGAAGGCGTAATCCACGCCCACGCCCACGGCCAGCACCATCACCGGGAGGGTGGCCACGGTCAGGCCGATGTCGAGGGCCTTCATGAACCAATACCCGAGGAAGGTCGCCAGGGTCAGCGGCAGGCAGCAGGCGAGCATCGCCCGCCAGTCGCGGTACACCAGCCCCACCAGCAGCACGATGGTCAGGTACACGTAAAGCATCATCGGCAGCTCCGAGCCCTCCACCACCGCGTTGGTGGCGGCCTGCACCCCGGCGTTGCCGCTGGCCAGGCGCACGTTCACCCCAGGCAGCACATGGTGCTCGCGGTACTGCTCGACGGCCGCGGTTATCTGCTTGAGGGTGCTGGCCTTGTGATCGGCCAGGTACAGGTTGACCGGCAGCACGGTGCAGTCGGCATCGAACAGGCGCAATGCTTCAGGCACCTGGCGCACGGTTTCGCCCAGGGACAGCTCGTCGACCGGCAGCGCCGCCCATTTCGGGTTGCCTTCATTGACCCCCGAGGCCGCCAGCTTGGCCATGGCCGGCAGCGACTGCGCCGACAGCACCCCGGGCAAGGTGCCCAGGTACCAGGTCAGGCGGTCGACATAGGCCATCACGTCATGCCGGTAGCAACCGCCCGCCGGGGTCTGCACGGCCACGGTGAACAGGTCCAGGCCCAGGGCGAAATGGCTGACCACCTGCTCCACATCCTGGTTGTAGCGCGAGTCGGCATGCAGCTCGGGCGCGCCCGGCAGCACATGGCCAATGTGCCGGCCCTGGCTCTGCCACACCGCCAGCGCCATCAGGCCAACGCCCAGCACGGTCATCCGCAGCGCGTTGCGCGGTTCGGCGATGCGCCCAAGGCCGGTCATCAGCCCTTCGCGGCGCGCCCGCAGGCGCTCGACCTTGGTCACGTAGCGCCCGTCGAAACGGCAGTAGCTGGCCAGCACCGGCAGCATCACCAGGTTGGTGACGATCTTGTAGGCCACCCCCACCGACGCGGTGATGGCCAGTTCGCGAATCATCGGGATCGGCACCAGCACCAACGTCGCAAAGCCGACGAAGGCAGTGATCAAGGCCAGGGTGCCGGGGATCATCAGGCCGACGAAACTGCGTCGGGCGGCGGTCATGCCATCGGCGCCGGCGCAGACCTCCTTGGCGATGAAATTGACCTGCTGCACGCCATGGGACACGCCGATGGCGAACACCAGGAACGGCACCAGGATCGCCAGCGGATCGAGGCCGAAGCCCAGCAGCGTCAGGGTGCCGAACTGCCACACCACCGACACCAGCGAGCACACCAGCGCCAGCACCGTCAGGCGCCAGGAGCGGATGTACCAGTAGACCGCCAGCGCCGTGAGCACAAAAGCCAGGGCAAAGAACTCGACCACGCTGCGGGCGCCGGCGCCGATATCGCCCATCTGCTTGGCGAAGCCGATGATCTGCACGTCGAAGTCGGCGTCGGCGTACTGCGCCCGCACCTGCTCCTCCAGCTGACGGCTGAAGGCCAGGTAATCGAGGCGCCTGCCCGTCACCGGATCCGGGTCGGCCAGCTCCGCCACCACCATCGCCCCACGCTGGTCGTTGGCCACCAGGCTGCCGACGAAGCCACCGGCCAGGGTGCGCTCGCGAATGCCGGCGATGGCCCGGGCATCGAGGTTGCCGACGGTGACATCGCCGCCAACCACGTCCTCGGCCTTCATGCCCTCCTCGGTGATCTGCACCGCGCGGGTGTTCGGCGTCCACAGCGAAGTGACGCTGCGCCGGTCGATGCCCGGCAGGAAGAACAGCGTCTGGGTCAGGTCGTGCAGGCGGGTCAGCGCCGCCGTGTTCCAGATATCGCCATGCCGCGCCCGCAGCACCACGATGACGCGGTTGGCGCCGAACAGCACGTCGCGGTACTGGTTGAACGTCTTGATGTAGGGATGCTGCTGCGGCAGTTGCTTGTCGAAGCCCGCCGTCATCTCCAGACGCGCGGCGAACAGGCCCATCACCAGGGTGACCACGGCCAGCAGGCCGAGGGTCGCCAGGCGATGGCGAAAGACCAGGCGCTCGAGCGCCGAGACCAGATTAGCCAGCATGAATAGCCTCCCCACCACGCGCCGTGCAAGCGCGTGGCGGCCGGATCAGAAGGAGTAGGAAATATTGCCGCTGACGAAGTCGCGGTCGGCCATCAGGTTGTTGTCGCCCCCGCCCCAGTAGCGCACCCACTGCAGGCCGCCTTTCCAGCGGTCGCGGTGGTTGAACAACAAGGAGGCGGTCAACGACTTGCGCCCCTCGACGAAGGGCATCGCGTTGGGCGTGGTGCCCTTGACGTCATGGCTGAAGTCCAGTTGCGGGGTGACGATGACGCCGCTGCCGAACAGGTTCGGGTAGTTGACCCCGAACTCGGTCACATAGCCCCACGAGGTGCGGTCGGGCAGCGAGTAGTCCGGCAGCACGTAGGGCACCTCGCCCGACAGGTCCAGGCCCGGATAGCGCACCACCGCCACCTCGGCCAGCAGGAACGCGTCGGAAGCCCCCAGGGCATCGGGAATGAAGCCCAGCGGATCGTTGCCCGAGAAGGTGTAGGTGGCATTCACATCGGCCTGCCACTTGCGCGTCTCGACGAAACCCTTGTGCTCGCCGGTGTCGAACACGCTGTAGCGGTTGTAGCCGCCGCTGAAGGCTTGGCCGAAGGGCACGGTGGGATCAATGGCCACGCTGTCGCGGGGCCGGAACGACAGCTCGCCGGCCACCGCCACCGGCCCCACCAGGGTACTCACGGACAGGCCGAACAGGTCCTTGTCCTCGCCGTAGTTGATGAAGTAGTCATCCACCACCAGGGCATCCGGGTTGCTGCGGGCGGTGTAGCCGACGAAGGGCAGCTTGTCGTGGTAACGCTGGTAGAACAGGCCGAACTCGGTGCCGATCGACTCGGCCATCCAGCGCAGGGCCACGCCATACTGGCCGCCGTTGCTGGCCTTGCGCTCGCCGCCATAGGGCACCGCCAGGCCATTGGCGACAATCTGCTCGTGGCTCAGCCCGCTGCTCAGCGGATCGCCGCAGCGCCCCGTCGGCGTGCCTGCGCAGACTCCCGGTTGCAGGCCCTCGATATAGTTCGTCGGGTAGTAGATCGCCCGGCGTCCTTCCCCGGCGATATCGACGGTGGAAAAGTAGCTGCCCACCGGGTCCAGGCCGTAGGCATTCCACTTGAACTGGTAGTAGCCCTCCAGGCTCAGGGTATCGCTCAGGCCCAGGCTGAACGAGGCCATGGGCGCCGGGATGAACACCTCTTTGAGCTGGGTGCCCGGGGTGTGGTACTTGGGCAGGCTCAGGGCGTTGATCTGGTTGATGCCGCCGCTGATGAACAGCTCCGCGCCCCAGCTGATCACCTGGTTGCCGAGCTTGACCTTGGCCGGCATCTCGCCGAGGTCGAAGCTTTTCGCCAACCACAGGTCGAGCAGGTCGAAACGCTGGGTGGCGTCGCGTCGGGCCGGGCCTTGAAGGTCGCTGCGACGGGTGTCGTCCATCTTCAAGTCCCGCGCCCAGGCCACCCGGCCCAGGGCGCTCCAACCATCGCCGAAGCGCAGGCTCAGTTCATGGGTGCCCTTGAGCACCTGGGAGAACACGTCGTGCTTGTGGTAGTTGAGGTTGCCGTCGTCGGCATTGGCGTAGTTGATGTCGGCGTTGGCGTAGCCGTTACCACGCTCGAGGTTGTAGTAGCGGCCCAGCTCATTGCCAGTACCGGTATTGCAACCGCCATTGTTGCTCCCCAACAAGTGGCAGTCGGATGATTCCAGGCGACTGGCGAAACCGTAGGACAAGGTCGAGTCGAAACTGCCCGAGAGCCCGTCCTCGCTACCGAAGGTGAAGGCCTGGCACGGCTGTGCGCCGAGCAGTCCGACGGCCGCCAGGGCCAGCGCCGGGCACGGGGCGGCCTTCGCCCATGCCCGCGAAGGGAGTCTGTTCATGCTGTGGTCTCCCGAGGATCAGCGCTCGCCGCGACGGCGCAGCTCGCCTGCGTTGAACAGCTTGTCAGCGACCCGGCCCTGCAGGCCGGCAGTGAGGTCCAGGGCCGCGCCCTGCTGGGTGAAGCCGTCGGCGATGTAGCGCCGGGCGATGAGGTCGTAGCTGACGTACTCGAAGCTGGTGCAGGCCTGGATCTCGGGGTCGGCCCACAGGCTGCCCTCCTGCACCCGCCACAGGTTGCCCCTGGCGTCGTACATGTCCACGTGCAGCAGGCTCCAGCTGTCCTCGTCGAAATAGAACACGCGCTTGGCGAAGGCATGGCGCTTGTCGGCCTTGACCGTGGCCTCGACCACCCACACCCGGTGCTTCTCGTAGCGCTGCGCATCACGGTCGAGGTACTGCTCGCCGATCAGCCTGTCGTAGGTGTTGGCCTTGTCCACCAGGCGGTAGGAGTTGTACGGCACCACCATCTCGCGCTTGCCCAGCAGCTTGAAGTCGTAGCGGTCCAGGGCGCCGGTGAACATGTTGATCTGGTCGACGAAGTACAGGTTGTCGGAGCCGGCGATCGGGTTGTCGTAGGCGAAGGTCGGCGCCTGGCGCACACGGCGCTGGCCGGGGAAGTAGATCCAGGCGTTCTGTGGCTGGTCCAGGCGGGCATGCACCAGGTACATCTCACCCGCGCGCGAGGACGGCGACTGGATGTCGTAGAGCAACTTGGCTTCGATGTCGCCGGTGTCCTCGGGCGCTTTCACCGCCGGGTCGTTATAGGGGTAGTACTCGCTGGCCCACTGGCGGATCTCGGTGAGCCCACCGCTGGGCTCGCGGCGCAGGAACGAGATCTGCGCCTTGCGGCCCTTGGCCATGTAGCGCAGCTTGTAGTTCCACAGCACCTCGATGCCGCTTTTCGGTTGCGGGAACGGTACCGCGGCCCCGGCGGCCTGCTCCAGGCGCCAGCCATCGGCGCCGATGCGTGCCTGGCCGGCGAAGTCCTGGGTACGCTTGGCCACCTCGCCCGGAATCGCGCAGCTGCGATGGGTGGGGTACACGTCCAGGCGATAGCCCGGGTAGGCCTTGATCAGTGCCACCTGGCCTTCCGGCAACTGCCCCTGGTACTGGGCCACGTTGTTGGCATCGATCGAATACAGGCGCTTGTCGCCGGCATAGGGGTCGCCATGACCCGGCGACCAGCCAGCCGGCGCCTGGGTCAGGCCGCCGGTCCATGCGGGAATACTGCCGTCGGCGTTGCCGACCCTTTCGGCCCCCGTGGGGGTAAGGTCGGCAAGGGCCGTGAGGGAGGTGGTGGTACCGAGCAGCGCCAACAGCGCGCCGCCCAACAGGGACAGGGGGCGTGGTTTCATGAACTTTTCCTTGCGGGATTGTTGTGGTTATCGAAAGGCAGTTCGTAACGGGCAAGGGCGCGGAAAAAGAGGCCGCCGAGGGACGGCCCAAAATGCGTTTCCGGCTCTGCG
Organism: Pseudomonas sp. BW16M2; assembly: GCF_014268865.1. NCBI lineage: Bacteria > Pseudomonadati > Pseudomonadota > Gammaproteobacteria > Pseudomonadales > Pseudomonadaceae > Pseudomonas > Pseudomonas sp. BW16M2. The sequence continues at coordinate 86,924 of NZ_JABWRI010000013.1, forward strand.
TGACAGACAGTATTCAATGGCGCTGGCCAGCGGCTTGGCCGCATGCGCCAGGGTGTTTGTCATCCGGTGCCAGCAGGCTGCGTGTCAGGCCTTGAGCGTGCGCTCCTCCCACCAATCCCACGCCCGCAGCGCCTGGCGTGCCGTGCGCCCGGCCCAGCACGACAGGGTGTTGCCGGGCATGGCGATGGCCTTGCGGTTGACGATCCAGAAGTCGGTCAATTCGCTGCGCCGCCCTTGCAGCAAGTCGGCGATGGTCCGCCCGTTGAGGTGGCTCAATGCAACCCCATGGCCGAAGCAGCCCCCGGCGTAGATCATGCGCTCATCGCCGACATAACTGATTTCCGGGACCATGTCGGCGTTCACCGACACCGGCCCGCCCCAGCGGTAGGCGATGCGCACATCACGCAGTTGCGGGTAGATCCACTTCAGGTGCGCCTCGCAGTGCGCCCAGCTGGCCGGTGACGGCTGCTCGTCCATGGCGCTGCCGGTGTAGGCCAGCACATCGCCGCCGCCCATGACGATGCGCCCGTCCAAGGTCGGGCGGAAGTAGTGCAGCATCTGCCGGTTGTCGCCGAACGCCTCCCGGCCCTGCCAGCCAAGGCGTTGCCACAGCGTATCGCCCAGGGGCTCGGTGACCACCTGGTAGGTCCACAGCGGGAACTGGCGACGCTCCAGCGCACGAGAACCGGGCACCTGCCGCGAGTAGGCGTTGGTGGCGAGTACCAGCTTGTCGGCGGTCACCTTGGCCACGGGCGTGCGCAGCACGATGCCCCTACCACTGGGGTCGATGTCCAGCACTGGCGTGGACTCGTGGATGCGCACGCCCGCCGAAGCCGCCAGGCCCTTGAGGCCACGCACCTGTTTGCAAGGGTCGAGGTAGCCGGTCTCGGCTTCACGGATACCACCCAGCAGACGCGGTGAATCGTACTGCTGGCGCAGCGCGTCGCTGTCCTGCCAGCGCATGTCCGCCGCCAGCCCCAGCGAGTCGTACAGCTCCAGGGTCTTGCCCAGGCGCGCCACCTGCTGCGGCGAATAGCTGACCCGCAGCAGTCCGGCATGGCGGTAATCCGAATCGATGCCGTGGCTGTCGATCACTTCGCGGGTATAGGCCACGGCCTTTTCGAGGTAATGGTGGGCGTCGATCATCTTCTGCCGGCCCCAGCGCAGCACCACCAGCTCCGGCTCCAGGCCAAACAGCCTGGTGCTGAAGCCGGCGTTGCGCCCACTGGCGCCGAAGCCGATCTGCGCCGCCTCCAGCACCACCACCCGGGCGCCGGGGTTGTCGCGCTTGAACTGCCAGGCGGCGTTGAGTCCGGTGAAACCTCCACCGATCACCGCCACATCGACCTTGAGGTCTTCGGTCAGGCGCGTGTTGGGCGCGTAGGCGCCGTAGTCGTGTTGCCAGAAGGAGCGATGTTCATGCACAGCGTCGTTGTTGTTGTCGTTCATGCTGGACTCTCGGGTTTCGCACACGGACATGCGGTCCCTTCGAGCCTATCGAGCGGCGCGGCAACGGGATTGACCACGGACGCCAGATTTTCAGCACACCGTGCCAGGCCCGCGCCCGGCCTGACGAAACTGTTGCGGCGACTGCCCGGTCCAGCGCCGGAAGGCCCGGGTGAACGAGCCGGATTCGGCGTAGCCGAGCAGCAGCGAGATCTGCGTCATCGAGTAGTCGGAGTGGTTCAGGTAACCCAGCGCCAGGTCGCGGCGCACCTCCTCCACCAGCACCGAGAACTCGATGGCCTGCTCCTTCAGCCGGCGTTGCAGGGTACGCCGGCTCAGGCCCATGCGCGCGCTGACCTCGTCCAGCGACGGCACGCCGCTGGCCATGCCCAGGGCGATCATGCGGGTGACCTGGGGCAGCAGCTCATCGCTGATGCTGCGCTGCTCACGCTCCCGTTGCAGGTAAGGCTCCAGGGCCTGGAACAGACGCTCGTTGCCCTGGGCCACCGGCAGCTTGAGGACATCGATGGAAAACGTGATGCGGTTGGTCGGCTGGCCGAAGAACACCGGACACATGAACAACTGCTTGTGCACCGAGACATCCGCCGGCCGCGGGTGCTCGAAGTCCACCCGCAGCGGCCGCAACGGGTTGGCGGTGATCAGCTGCAACTGACGCAGGATCGCGGCGATGGCGAACTCGGCGTCCTGGCGGCGGTTGACCACCGTGGTGTCGGTGACCTGGTAGGTGATGCGCAGCTGGCGGCTTTCGCAGCAGTAGTCGATGGACGACTCCTGGGCGAACACCACGATGTAGGTGTGCAGGGTCATCAGCGCCTTTTCGACGCTGGGCGCGCAATGCAGGGCATGGCCCAGGGCGCCGATGTCATCGGCTTCGGTCTGGCTGCCCAAGGTCAGGCCGATGGCGGGGTCGCGGGTGCCGGCGGCTTCCCACAGGGCCAGGTACTGGTCACCGGGGATTTCGATGTCGGCGCGGTCCAGCAATGGCAAGTCGATGCCGAGGGCATCCAGATGCGGGGCGAAGATGGGTTTGAAACGACGGAAGAAGTTTTCCGAGATGACAGTGCGCGCTGATTTCATGTTGTTCTTCGCAGGCCATGGGTTCCATGCCGCTCTCAGCAAGCGGCAGCGCTGCGTGGGGCGTCCTGTCCCAGCGCATGTAACCGATTGTTGCCGAGATCGAGCGAACCCTCAACCGCTGAATGCCAGCCTGTGGGAGCGGGTTTACCCGCTCCCACAGAAGTCTCCTGCCTTCAGGCCGAACGCAGGTTCAATGGGTTCGGTTCAACCGGCTGGCGCGCAGCGTGGCCACAGGCGACGAAATCCTCCTTGCGCAGCACCACCAGCGCCACCAGCGACGCGACACCGGTGCCCACGTAGAAGTACCACGGCGCGGTGATATCCCCGGTCACCTTGATCAGCCAGGTGGAGATCAGCGGTGCGCTGCCGCCGAACACCGCCACCGGGATGTTGTAGGCCATGGCGATGCCGGTGGAGCGAATCCGCGTCGGCAGCAGTTCGCTCATCAACGCGTAGGTTGACGAAGCGTACAGCCCGAACAGGATCGCCACCGCCATCAGCGGCCAGAACAGGGTGGCCGGGGTGGCGCCGGGCGCGGTCTTGAAGAACCAGTACATGGCCAGGGTCGCCAGGGTACCGATCACCATCAGGAACGGCTTGCGCCCATAGCGATCGGTGAAGGCGCCGCCGAATGGCATCACCAGCGCCGCCGACAGGCTGGCGACGAACACGTAGAGCAAGGTGGTGCCGCTGTCGAACTTCAGCGTGTTGGACATGTAGGTCGAGGCGAAGGTCAGCACCAGGTAGAAGATCGAGCTGTGCAGGGTGATGATGAAGAACACCAGGGCGATCGAGCGCTTCCACTGCCATACCTCGCGCAGCGGCGCCTTGGAGGTCTGCCCGGCTTCCACCAGGGCGAGGAACTCGGGGCTGTCCTCGAGCTTGAGGCGAATGTACAGCGAGATGAAGCCCAAGGGACCGGCGATCAGGAACGGGATGCGCCAGCCCCAGTCCTGCATCAGCTCGGCGCCCAGCGCCCAGGTCATGCCATTGGCCACGGCGCCGCCCAGCAGCAGGCCGAGCACCGCGGTGACCATCAGCCAGCAGGTGGCAAAGCCACGGCGACCGGGGCCGGCGTACTCGGAGATGAAGCTGGTGATGGTGCCGATCTCACCGCCGGCAGAGAAGCCCTGCACGCAGCGGATCAGCACCAGGATCACCGGCGCGGCGATGCCGATGCTGGCGTAGGTCGGCAGCAGACCGAGCAGGAAGGTGGAGCCGGCCATCATCACCAGCACCGTGATCAGCGTGCGGCGGCGGCCGATCTTGTCCGCCAGCGGGCCGAAGAACAACCCGCCGAGCGGACGGATGAAGAAGCTCAGGGCGAAGGCCGCGAAGCTCGCCAGCAGGCTGCTGGTGGGGTCGTCGGAAACGAAGAAGGCCTTGCCGATGTACAAGGCCAGGAAGCCGTAGACGCCGTAGTCGTACCACTCGATCAAGTGGCCGGTGGTGGCGCCGATAAAGGCGCGGCGCCGCTGGCGCTGGGTGTTGCCGGGTGACATGCCCATGTCGGGAACTCCTGTCGTGGTGCTTTCCATGAAAGATGCCGGTCAGTGGCTGACAAACGCCCCGTCGGGGTTCTGCAGCCACTGGCGCAGCTGGGTCTTGAGAATCTTGCCGTAGCTGTTCTTCGGCAGCTCGGCGCAGAACAGGTATTTCTTCGGTTTCTTGAACGAGGCCATGCGCGCCAGGAACCATTGGTTGAGCGCCTGGGCATCGAGGCTGCCCGGCGTGCGCGGCACGACGAAGGCCACCACCGACTCGCCCCATTCGGCGTCAGCCTCCCCCACCACGCAGGCCTCGAACACCTCGGGGTGCTGGATCAGCACTTCCTCGACTTCGCGCGGGTAGATGTTGCTGCCGCCGGAGATGATCACGTCCTTGCTGCGGTCGGTCAGGGTCAGGTAGCCGCGCTCGTCGAGATAACCGATGTCGCCGGTGCGCAGCCAGCCGTCCACCAGGGTCGCCTGGGTGGCCTGCGGATTGTCCCAGTAACCCTGCATCACCACCGGCCCGCGCACGCTGATCTCGCCGGGTTCGCCGGTCGCCAGCGGCTGGCCCGCGCCGTCCACCACGCATACCTCGACACAGGCCTGGGCCCGCCCCACCGAGGCGGCGATGGCGGGCCAGTCGGGGTGCTCACGGTCGGCGATGGTCTCACGCGACAGCGCGCTGATGGTCATCGGGCATTCGCCCTGGCCATAGATCTGCACCAGGCGCGGGCCAAAGGTGTCCAAGGCCTCGCTGAGGTCCGCCAGGTACATCGGGCCGCCGCCGTAGACGATGGTCTTGATGCCCGCGCCGTCATAGCCCTGCTGGCGGGCCTGCTCGACCATGCGCTTGACCATGGTCGGCGCGGCGAACAGGCTGACCTGTCCCAGGGCCTGCGCCAGGCCGAACAGCTCGGCGGCCTGGAAGCCCCGGGACAGCGGTACCACGTGCCGGGCGCCGCAGCGCACGTGGACGAAGTTGTACAGCCCGGCGCCATGGGACATCGGCGCGGCGTAGACCACCGCGTCGTTGGCGGTCACCGGGTCGACGTCCAGCGGGTAGCACAGCGACATGGCGACCAGGTTGCCATGGGACAGCATCACCCCCTTCGAACGCCCCGTGGTGCCGGAGGTATAGAACAGCCAGGCCAGGTCGCTGTCCTGACGCGGGTGCGGCTGCGCCAGTTGATCGCTGTCGAGCACGCCGGGCGCGGCCTGGGCAGGCGCGATCAGCTCACGGCAGCCGTCTGGCAGGGGCGCACCGGCAAAGACCTCGCCCTCGTCGGTATAGATCAGGCGCGCCCCGGCATTGCCGGCAATCCAGGCCGCTTCCAGGGCATGCAGCTTGCTGTTGATCGGCACCGCCACCGCCCCGCTCCACCAGATGGCGTAGAGCAGTTCAAGGTAGGCGCAGCTGTTCTTCATCAGCAACGCCACCCGGTCGCCCGGTTCGATGCCATGCGTGTGACGCAGCTCCAGCGCCCGTGCCCGCGCCAGGGCGGCGAACGCCCGGTAGTCGGCAACCTGGCGCGCCCCCTCGAACAACGCCGGACGCTCGGGCCAGCGCTGGGCCGCATCCTGCAGCCAATGCGCGATGTTCATCCTCAGACCCTGACCGCTTGCAGCACGCTGGCATAGTTGGCCACCGCCATGCCACCCATGTTGAACAGCAGGCCGAACTCGGCGTTGGGCACGCCCAGGCCGATGGGCTTGCCGGTCAGCTGGGCGAAGCCCAGGGCATGCATCGACACCCCGGTGGCGCCCACCGGATGGCCCTTGGCCTTGAGCCCGCCGGACAGGTTCACCGGCAAGCGCCCGCCCTGGCGCACGATGCCGTCGTCCAGTGCCCGGTGCCCTTCGCCCCTTGGTGCCAGGCCCATGGCCTCGTAGATCAGCAGTTCGGCGATGGTGAAACAGTCGTGCACCTCGGCGAAGCTCAGGTCGTTCAGGGTCACCCCCGCCTCGCGCAACGCCCCGTGGATGGCCCGTTGCGGCCCCTCGAAGGCCAGCATGTCGCGACGCGACAGCGGCAGGAAGTCGTTGACCTGGACCATCGAGCGAATCGCCACCTGGCGGCGCATCGAGCGGGCGCGCTCGGGCGAGGCCAGGACGATCGCCGCCGCGCCGTCGCTGATCAGCGAGCAGTCAGTCAGGCGCAGGGGTGCGGCGATCAGCGGGTTACCCGGCGACACCTGGTTGCAGTGTTCGAAGTCCATCACCCGGTGCATCTGCGCCAACGGGTTGGCCATGGCGTTGGCATGGTTCTTCACGGCGATGGCCGCCATCGACGCCAACGGGCTGTGGTAGCGCTCGGTGTACTGCTGCGCCACCTGGCCGAACAGCTGGGCGAAGCTCAGTCCGGCCTCCGCCAGGGCATTCTGGTAGCCGGCGCCGGCCAGCGCCCGGGTGACCTCGACCGTGCTGTTGCCGGTCATCTTCTCCGCGCCGACCACCAGCACCAGCTCGGCCGCGCCACTGCGGATCGCGTTGATCCCGGCCTGGATCGCCGCCGAGCCCGAGGCGCAGGCATTCTCGCAACGGGTGGCGGGCTTGAAGCGCAGTTGCGGGTCGGCCTGCAGCATCAGTGAAGCCGGGAAGCCGTCGGCCACCAGGCCCGAGTTGAAGTGGCCGAGGAACAACGCATCGATCTCGGCGGCGTCGATGGCCGCGTCCTGCAGGGCATCGCGGGTGACCTGGACGATCAGGTCCTCGAGGTTCAGGCCATCCAGGCGGCCGAAGGGACTGTGCGCGGCGGCAACGATGGAGATGGAATCGTGGAGCATGGTGATTTTCTTCTGTCCTTGAAGCGGGTATTGCATACAATGTGGCAGTACCCGAATCCCACGCTAGTTGGGGCAACTACGTACGCGAGTAAGTAGTGAGCCGTACGGGACATGACCCCAAGGCAGGAAGCCTGATGACCGTACCCACCCTCGCCTCCCCTGACCTCGAACGCCTGGCGTTCCGGGTTTCACCGGCGCCACAGCTGATCACCGGCCACCGGCGCATGCTCGACTGCAACGAGGCCTTCGCCCGGCTGTTCGGCTATACCCGCGAAGAACTGCGCGGGCACCTGACCTTGCTGCTCTACCCGTCCCATGCCGATTACCAGAGCATCGGCGAACGTAGCGAGCACTGGCTGCGCAACGGGCTGGGCGCCTTCTACTCCGACGAACGCTTCATGCAGCACCGCAATGGCGAGGTGTTCTGGGCCCGGGCCCAGGGCTTCACGCTGACGGCGGAGGATCCGTTCAAGCTGATGATCTGGCATTTCGAACGGCTCGACCGGCAGCCGGCGCCCACGGTGCAACTGACGCCGCGTGAGCGCGAGATTTCGTTGCATATCGTCAATGGGCTGACCTGCAAGGAGGTGGCGCGGCGGTTGGGGATCTCGCATCGGACGGTGGAAGTGCACCGGGCACGGCTGATGAAGAAATTGCAGGCGAAGAACAGCGCCGAGTTGGTGTCGAAGATCATTTTCATCAGCTGAATGCGGGTCATCAGCAGCCCGCAAACAGGTCTGCTTGCCTGAACGGACCTACCTTTGCAGCAGGGCCACCATCTCCTGGTATCCGCGCTGGCGGGCATGCTCCAGCGCGGTCACGCCATCCTTGTCGGCGATCCGTGGATCTGCCCCGGCCGCCAGCAGCCGGCGTACGATCTCCACATGCCGCGGGCCGCCATCGCCGAGGATCACCGCCTCGAGCAGCGCGGTCCAGTGCAGGCGGTTGAGGTGGTTCACGTCGACGCCGGCATCGATCAGCAGTTGCACGGTCTCGACGTGGCCACGCTCGGCCGCCGGGATCAGCGCGGTGCCGCCGTAGCGGTTGGTACTCCTCAGGTCGGCGCCATGGGCCAGGGTCAGGCGCAGGATGTCGTTCAGCCCGCGGGCGCCGGCATACAGGTAGGGGCTGTCGTGGATGTTGTCCTTGGCGTTGACGTCGGCCCCGGCCTCGATCAGCGCCTTGGCCACATCCACCTGGTTGGCATGGGTCGCCACCAAGAGCGCGGTCTGGCCCTGCTCGTCGCGGATGTCCGGCGGTGCGCCCTGCTCCAGCAACTGGCGCACGACTGGCGCATCACCCCGTTGGGCGGCATCGAGCAAGGCGGTGTTCATGGTCGTGGTCTCGGCATGGGTGGCAAGGCTCAGGCTCAACAGCAAGGCGGCGAACGGCAGGCGCATGGGCATCGGTTCCTTGTGCGACGAAGTTCCAATGTAGGGCCCTGGTGGTTGTAGCAGAAGTGAATTATCTGGATGCAACCCAGTGTATTTGCGCATGTTGCCGGGTACCGGCACCCATGGTAGAAGTCAGGCTTGTCATTCAGAAGCCGAATACCGAGATGTCTTCCAGCGTAAAACCGAATAGGGCCCTGTTCGACCTCGACCTGCTGCGCGCCATCGTCGTGGTGGCCGATTGCGGCAGTTTCACCACCGCCGCCGCACGGCTGCACTCCACCCAGTCGACCATCAGCCAGAAGGTCCGCCGCCTCGAAGACATGGTCGGCCACCGCCTGCTGGTGCGTGGCAACCGCGACGTGCTGCCCACCGATGCCGGGCAGACCTTGCTCGGCTATGCCCGGCACATGCTGGCCTTGAACGACCAGATGCTCGAAGCCCTGGCCGGGGCCATGGTCGGCGTCACCGTGCGCCTGGGGGTGCCGGAGGATTTCGTCGGCGGACGCACCACCAACGCGCTGTCCGCGTTCAGCCGGCGCCACCCGCAGGTCAAGCTGGAGGTTACCAGCGGCCTGTGCCGCGACCTCAGCCAGGCCTACGACAACGGCGAGCTCGACCTGGTGCTGCTCAAGCAGCGGCGCAACAGCCGCGAGGGCGTGGCCTGCTGGCCGGAGCGGTTGCAGTGGATCGACAGCGTACGCACGCCGTCCTTTGAACTCGACCCGATTCCGCTGGTGACCTTTCCGCCACGCGGGCTGTACCGCGACGACATGATCAGTGCGATCGAAGGCATGGGCCGGCGCTGGCGCATCAGCTTCACCAGTTCCAGCCTCAGCGGGATCCAGGCGGCGGTGGCCGATGGCATGGGCATCAGCCTGCTTCCTCCACGCGCGGCGCTGGCCGAGCACCGGGTGCTGGGTGCCGAGCAGGGACTGCCTGACGTGGACAGCTACGAGATCGTGATCGTGCATCGGCCGACGGCGGACGTGATGGTCAAGGCGCTGGCCGAGGTGCTGACGGAGTTGCTGGCGCTGCGGGCGATCTGATGCCGCCCTCGCGGGGCCTTGATGCGACGTACCCCGCGAGGGCGTCTTTTCATTCCCCGCAGCAGTGGGGTTTTTCCTGGGCACCGTCATAGCGATCATGATGCCGTACCCAGTCCATCGTCCCCTCCTCGTTGCGCCCCAGTGGCGCCAGGTCGAGGAAGTTGTAGGCGTTGACCAGGATGTCCAGCCCCCGGGCATAGGTGGAATAGGTATGGTACAGGCTGCCGTCGGCATCCCGGTAGAACGCGCTCAGCCCGGGCAGCTCCGCCTCGTTGCCGGCATAGGGTTCGTAGTTGTACTGGGCGCTGCCGTCGGTGGCGACACTGACCCCGAAGTCCTGGTTGAAGGGGCTGCCATGCGAGGAGAACCACGGGAAGCGCCAGCCCATGCGCTGGCGGAACGCCTGGAACTCGGCATAGGGCGCCCGCGACACCGCCACCAGCGACACGTCATGGTGGGCCAGGTGCAGGTTGGCGCCGTCGAAGTGGTCGGCGAGGAACGAACAGCCCGGACAGCCTTCGTTCCAGCCTTCGGCGAACATGAAGTGATAGACCAGCAACTGGCTGCGTCCGGCGAACAGCTCGGTCAGGCCCAGCTCGCCGTGCGGGCCGTGGAATCGATAGTCCTGTTCCACCCGCACCCAGGGCAAGGCGCGGCGGGCGGCGGCGAGTTCATCGCGTTGATGGGTGAAGGCTTTCTCGTGCAGCCAGAGCTGCTGGCGGGCGGCAAGCCACTGGCTGCGCGTGACCACGGCATGCTTGGGGATGGGATGGCTCATGGGCGTGACTCCACGCTGGGGGTTCACCAGGTGGTCGAACAGCTAGCGAATGTTTCGACAGGCCTTGTGCCGTTACCGACGGATGGTCACGCACACCGGGAAAAAGGAACCGCGGCGCCAGGGAGAGCAAACACCGCGGTCCAAGGGGGGAGCCCGTTACTGTTGGGTCACAGTCGCCGAGTTGGCATTGCCATACTGGGTGATGGTGGCGGTCTGGCTTGCGCCGCTCTGGTCGACGAACGCCTGGTTGCCGTTGCCACCCTGGGTCACGTAGGCAAGGTTGGCCACGTCGGTCTGCTTGATGGTGGCCTCGTTGCCATTGCCGTACAGCTGGTAGGTGTAGCTCTGGTTGCCACTGCCCGACTGGTCGAGGGTGATGCTGCCGCCATTGCCGGCGGCCAGGCCTTCGGCGTAGTTGGCGGTGCCGCGCTGGTCGGCGATGAGCAGGTTGTCGCTGCCGTTCTGCTCGAAGTACAGCTCGTTGTTGCTGTCGGCCTGGCGGGTTTCCATCTGGTTGCGGTTGCCGTTCTGGTCCAGCCGCGCGACCTGGGCGTTGCCTTCCTGGGTGATGTTGACGCCGTTGCCATTACCGGTCTGGTTGATCTGTGCCTGCTGCCCGACGCCGAACTGCCCACCGGATTTTTCGCCCTTCCAGTTGCTGGCCATGATCTTGTTGGCATTGCCCGCCGTGCTGATGGTCAGGCTGTGGTTGTCGCCGGTCTGGTAGGTGAAATGCAGGTTGTTGTTGCCTACCTGCGAAATACTGGTCACCGCCTGGTTGGTCTCGTACTGGTCCGACCAGCTGGCGTTGCCGCGGCCGGTCTGGCTGAGGCCGGCGCTGTTGCCCTGGCCGAAGCTCTGGTCGATGTAGCCTTCGTTGGCCTGGCCATTCTGGTACACGCTGGCCTGGCTGGCGGCCTGGTTATCCTGCCACACCTCCACCGAGTTGCCGGTGCCGTACTGGTCGATGCCGATGGTCCCGCCCAGGCCGTCGCGCTGGTCGCCATAGGCCCAGTTCTGCTTGCCCTCCTGGTAGATCGCGATATCGCCGTCCTGGTGAGTCATGTGCTCGGCGGCCGCCTGGTTGCCGGTGCCGCCCTGCATGATCACGCTCTTGTTGTTGCTGCCACCGAACAGCTGCTCGACCGTGGCGTCGTTGCCATGGCCCGATTGCAGGGTGGTGGCCTGGCTGCCCAGTTGGGTGTCCTGCCAGATGACCGAGCGGTTGCCGCTGCCCAGCTGGATCTGCAGGGACTCGTTGTTCTCGCCCACCGACTGGCTGGCGAAGGCGTCGTTGAGGCTGCCGCCGGACTGCTGGGTGATCTGGCTGCCGTTCTCGTACAGCTGCTCGGCGTAGCCGGCATTGAACGAGCCGGTGGCGCTCTGCTGGATATGGCTGGTGCTGTTGTCCTGCAGCGCCATGTGGTTGTGGTCGTGGCCGGCCTGGTCCTGCGTGGCCGAGGCGAACGGCGCCTGGCTCTGCTTGACCTCGGCGATGTTCTGGTTGCCCTGCTGGGACTGGGTCGAGATGCTGTCGTCGGCCATGGCCTGGCCGGCAAGGGCCAGGACGATGGCAGCGCTCAGGGGGGCGAGCTTGTGCATGGTGTTGCCTCCAGATCTGTCGTGTTGGGCCTAGCGGTATTGGCTGACATGGACCTGCTGGCCGTTGCCGGCCTGGGTCACGGTGCTGTTCAGCCCCGTGCCGCGCTGGTCGATGGTGGCGCTGTTGTGGTTGCCGATCTGCTCGATGGCGGCGCTGTTGTCGCTGCCGGTCTGGCGGATCGTGGCGTTGTTGCCCTGGCCCTGCTGGCTGATCGCGGCCGAAAGGTCGCTGCCTTCCTGCAGGATGTACGCTTCCTGCGCGCTCCCGGCCTGGACGATCCGGCCCAGCAGGGCCTGGCCGTTCTGGTCGAGGGCGGCGCGGTTGCCCGTGCCCAGCTGCTCGATCACCGCCACCTGGCCGGCACCGGTCGGTAGCAGGCGCAGTACCATCGGTGCGCCAAGGTCGCTGCCGGCGGCGAGGTCGGCGTTGTCCATCAGGTCGTCGGCCAGGGCCTGGCCGGTGAGGGCCAGGCTCAGCAGCAGTGGGTACAGGGCGTTCATGGCATCCCTCCGGGGTTTACTGCACCACCACGTTGACCGTGCGCGTGGTGCCCTGGCTGCTGGTCACCGTGGCGGTCGGCGCGGCGGTGGGCACCAGGGTCGTGCTGTTGCTCACCGTCAGGCGCCAGCGGCCGGTGACCGGCACGGTGGTGGTACCGAGGGTCTGCACGCCGGTGGTGGTGGTCACGCGCACGGTGATGGTGTTGCCGGTGGTCACCGAGGACGTGCCGCTGATATCCCAGTTGAAGCGGTTGTTCGAGCGCGCCGTGACCGTCGCCGCGGTGACCGCGAAGGTTTCCTGGGCCGGCCGTGGCGACACCTGCACGGTGACCGTGCCGGGCGTCGAGGTGGCGCCGATCGAGTCACGGGCGACGTAGCTGAAGCTGGTGGTGAACGCCGCGCTCACCGTGGCCGGTGGCGTGTAGGTGATCACGTTGCCGTCAGTGCTGACCGTGCCGCGCCCGGCCGGGGTCGGCTGGGTGACGCTGGCGATGGTCAGCGGCAGGTTGCCTTCCGGGTCGGTGTCGTTGGCCAGGGCGTTGATGGTCACGGGCACGCCGAGGGTGGCGACGCTGTCGGCCACCGCGCTTGGTGGACGGTTCGGCGCGACGTTGACGGTCACCGTGGCCGGGGTCGACTTCAGTCCCTTGGCGTCCTGGGCGCGGTAGCTGAAGGTCGCCACCACGGGCGCGGTGGCGCCGGTCGGCGGGGTGTAGGTCACCGCGGTGGTGCCGTTGAGCACCACGCCGCCCAGGCCGGTGCCCGGCTGGGTAAGGTCGGTGATGCTCAACGGCACGTTGCCGTCCGGGTCGCTGTCGTTGGCCAGCAGGTTGAGGGTGATCGGCACCCCGACACTGGTGCTGCCGCTGTCGGCCTGGGCCACGGGGGCCTGGTTCTCGGTTGGCACCGGGGCATTGCCGACCACCACCACCGGCTCCACGTCGATACCGCCGTGGGCCGACTTGACGGTGATGCTGGCGGGTGGCTGGGCCAGGTCGTTGACCGTCAGGCTCTGCTGCACGCCGGACTTGGACATGCGCCCGAAGCCCTGCACCAGCAGGTCGGGCACCACCACCTCATCGCTGGAGCGGGCCTCGACCAGCAGGCGCTTGGCGGCCCAGTCGTAGCGCGCGGTGGCGACCTTGACCACGTCGCTGAGCTTGCTCGACAGCGCCGTCGGCCGCGTGGTGCCGGCCGGGCTGCTGGCGGTGACCACCACCACCGAGGGTGGCACGGCCTGGCTCAGCTGCTGGCTGAAGAACAGCCCGTTGTTGTCGGCGAGCATGCTGAACTGGCACGGTGAAGGCGGCGAGCCGATCAGCGCCAGGCCGTTGCGCAGGCACAGACTGGCGCTGTTCGGCGCCTTGGCGAAGACCTCGACGCGGGTGCCGGCGGCGTTGCGCTGGTAGGTGGCGCGCTCCAGCGTCACCGGGGTCTGCTGGCGCTGGTCGAGGACCTTGCCGGAGACGGTGAAGACGTTGGTCTGGATGGTGCCCGCCGGGCCCTGGATGCGCACGAAGTTGGTGTTGTTCGGGCTGCCGGTCACCGCCTCGGTGATGTTCGGGTCGCCGACGAAGGTCTCGGTGGCGCCGGTGTCCGGGTTGACCTCGGTGTACGGGCCGCCGACGCCGCGCAGGAACGGGCCGAGGTTGCCGTTCAGGGCGCCGCTGAAGTTGCCCGGCGCGCCGATGCCGATGTCGCGGGTGATGTTGATCGCCCGTCGGCCGGCGGTGGTCACGTTGACTGTCTCGACCCCGAACGGGTGGGTGATGGTGTAGGTGCCGGTGCGCGGCACCGAGGCGCGGATGCGGATGCGGGCGAAGCTCTGCTGGTCGCCGTTGACCGGGTTCTCGGCGGCGAAGGCCGCCTCGAGGCCGGCGACATAGACCTCCAGCTCGTAGCCGCTGTTGCCCACCTGCGGGATCTCGGTCTCGGCCAGGAACCAGAACATCTCCGGCGGCCAGTTGTCCGGGAACACCAGCGGCAGGGCGTCGTCGTAGACCCCGGGCTCGGGCAGCAGCGTGCACATGTAGGCCGGGGCACCCGGCGCACCCGGTGCCCGCGAGCTGGTGGCGCGTGACTGGCACAGCTCCAGGGCAAGGTTGTTGGCGTCCTTGTACCACATCGGGTAACCCCCGGTGGCGAAGGTGTAGGGGCCGGGATCGACCTCGCTCAGGGCGGCCCAGGCCGCGCTGCTGACGGTAAGGGTGAAACCGGCGGCGCACAGCGCCCGACGCGACCAAGTATTCATGCGGCCTCCTTGAAGGCGGTGTCTGTTCATGGCACCAGCACCACGTCTTCGTTGTCGCTGCCGCCGTGGCTGCTGGTGACTTGCACCTGCGCTGGCGGGATGGGTGACAGCCCGGTGGTCAGGGACTTGACCGCGCCGTTGCCGCTCAGGTTGCCGATCAGCGCGCCGTTGCCGGTGCGGGCGGTGAGTGCGGGCGGGCTGGTCTCGTCGCTGCTGCTGGCGACCAGGGTCAGCTGGCCGCTGGCCAGGCTGTATTCGGCGCGGCTGATGGTCACCAGGTCGGTCAGCGGCATGGCGGCGCTGGTCGGCGTGCTGGTGGCGATGGCCAGGCTGTTGTCGGCGGTCACCTGCAGGGTCAGCGGCAGGGTTGGATTGAGCGCCGACTGGGCGTACCAGGCGCCGGTGCCGTTGGCCTCGCCCAGGGGCAGGCTCGGCGTCTGGCTGGTCAGGGTGACCGTGGCCGGCGCCGGCGGCGCCATGACGAATACATCCTGCTGGGCGCGCAGGTCGCCGTTGACGGTGTGCCGCGAGTAGGTGCTGCGCTGCGGGATCAACGGCGTCGGGCGGTTGACCGTGGACAGCTTGCCGGAGATGGCGAACAGCTCGGTGCGCAGGTCGATGCCGTTGGGGCCCTCGATGCGCACGAAGTTGGTGTTGAACGGGCTGCCGGTGACCGGCTCTTCCAGGTTCGGGTCGCCGATGTAGCGTTCGCTGGCGCCGGTGCCCGGGTTGGTTTCGCTGTAGGGGCCGTTGACACTGCGCAGGAACGGCCCGACGTCGCCTTTGAGCGCACCGCTGTAGTCGCCGGGAGAGCCGATGCCGATGTCGCGGGTCATGTTGATCGCCCGGCGCCCTCCTGCCGGCACGTCGAACACGTCGACGCCGTAGGGATGGGTGATGGTGTAGGTGCCGGCCACCGGCACATCGACGCGGATGCGCACCCGGGCGAAGCTGACCTGGTCGCCATCCACCGGTTCCTCGGCGGCGAAGGCCGCCTCGATGGCCGAGCCGAAGCTCAGGTCGATGCCGCGGGCGGCATCGACGATGGCGGCGTCGGCGGTGAACCAGAAGGCCTCGTCGGGGAAGTTGCTGGGGAAGACGATCGGCTGGGTGTCGTCGAACACCCCGGGGGTGGGCAGCAGCGTGCACATGTACGAAGGCGCGCCGGGAGCACCGGCGACCCGCGAACTGACCGCCTTGGACAGGCACAGGTCGAGCACTCGGCCATGGCTGTCCTGGTACCAGGCGGGGAACTTGCCGGTGGGCAAGGTATACGGGCCGCTGTCGACCGCATACAGCGCAGCCTGGGCCGGTAGCTGGAGCAGACCGGCGAAGATCGCCACGGCCAGCGGGTGGGGAGTCGGTCGGTGCATGAGTTGCTTCCTCCTGCAAACGGGCCCATGGGTTGGGGCGTCTGCAGAGGCATCGGCAACTGTTGTGCCAGGTTTCCCATGGCGTTGAGAAATGGCTCTGGAGCAAGGGTTCCAGCGTACCTGACCCGGATCCGGGGAAGTGTTGCGGATGGGCGGGTGGACCCAGCATTGGGGAATGGGGCCAGGGTGGCGAGGTATTCACCGCAAGGGCTTGTGCGCCGGTCAGATCGAGCGCTGTGCGCGTGGTGCTCAATCTGGCCGGCGTTACAAGGCGTGCAGCGAACGCCTTGAATACGCTACCTCTCGGTACGACGCTCCATCAGCGTGTGCGGCAGGACCCTGGAATACGCACCCTGGTGATAGAGCAGTGGCGAGCCACCCAAATCGTCGAAGGCCAGCACCCGGCCGAGGAGGATCCAGTGATCGCCGCCATCGATCTGCTGGAACTTCTCGCAGCGAAAACGCGCTGCGCAGCCTGGCAGCAAGGGCGCCCCACCCTCTCCGGTCTCGTGTTCGATTCCGGCGAAGCGGTCTTCGCTGGGGCGGGCAAAGGTGTTGGACAGGTCGATCTGGTCGGCGGCCAGCACGTTCACCGCGAAGTGCCCGGCAGCTTCGAACACCGCATGGCTGCCTGAGCGTTTGTCGATGCTCCAGAGCACCAGCGGCGGATCGAGGGATACCGAGTTGAAGCTGTTGGCGGTGACGCCGACCTTGCGCCCCGAGGCGTCGGCGGCGGTGATCACGGTGACGCCGGTGGCGAAGTTGCCCAGGGCGCGGCGGAAGGCGCGGCTATCGAAGGGAGTGGACATGCAAGGCTCCGTCATTGTTATCGGGCTGGGTCGGTTTGCGGGCGCGGGCTTGTCTGGTCGAGCGCTATCGCGGGGCAAGCCCGCTCCCACGTTGTTCCGTCCATGTTTATCGGTTGCAGATCAGGTCATCGCCGGGTCCGGCTCCAGCCCCATCAGCTCGCGCCCGAGGATCTGCGCGCAGACGTCGTAGTCGGTGTAGGCATGCGCGCCGGTCATGTGCGCATCGCGGAACAGCCGCTGCAGCTCGTTACCGTCGAACCAGGCGCCGCCGCCGGCCGCCTCCATCAGCCGATCCACGGCCTGGATGCACAGCTTGACCGCATAGCCCTGGTTGGTGCGCCAGTACGTCAGTTCCGTGCGGGTCGGGTATTGGTGCCGGGCGCTGTACTCGGCGATCTGCTCCCAGCTTTTTTCCAGCAGCGCCCGCGCCGCGGCGACCTGGTGGGTGGACTCGGCCAGGCGCATCAGCGCCGGGGTTGCCGCGCCGACGGCGGCGCCGGTGTAGGCGCGCACGCGGTTGCGGGTCTTGTCCCTGAAGACCTCGAGCATGCGCTCGGCGACGCCCAGGCTGACCGTGGAGAACCCGCTGGCGAAGTACGGCCGGTACGGGTTGAAGTAGATCGCGCTGTCCGAGTACAGCCCGAAACCTGCGGACTGTCCCTCCATCATGTCCCTGGCTTTCTGGATACGGTGCTCGGGCACGAAGGCGCGCTCGACGATCAGCGTGCGGCTGCCACTGGCGCGCATGCCGGCGGCGAACCAGTCGTCGCGGATCTGGTAGTCGCTGCGCGGCAGCACGGCGAAGCAGTAGTCCTGGCCGCCTTCAGGGTTGGCCCGGCGAAAGCCCATGATCGCCCACTCGGCGTGGTCGCAGCCGCTGCTCCAGCCCATCTCGCCGCTGAACAGCACACCGCCCTCGACCTCTTCGGTACGGCCGAACGGCGCAATGCTGCTACTGGCGGTGGCGTCCGGGTCACGGCCCCAGATCTCGTCCTGCAAGCGTGCCGGGAACATCGCCAGCTGATGGCTGTGGGTGCACAGCAGGCTCATCGCCCAGGCGGTGCTGGCGCAGGCACCGGCCAGCGCGGCGATGCATTCGGCGAACTGCGGCAGGCTGATTTCCAGGCCGCCGTAATGCCTGGGCAGGAAGGCCTTGTGCAGGCCGATGGCCTTGAGCGCGGCGATGTTCTCGGCGGGCACGCTGCGCTCGCGCTCGGCCTGGTCGGCGCGGGCGGCGATGGCCGGCAACAGGGGCTTGAGGTCTTCGAGCAGGGAGTTTGGCTTTTTCATGGTCTGGCTCATTGTTATTGGACCCTGGCGAACGCTGCCTGGAAGGAGCCGCTCGCTGATGAATGCCGGTTCAGTATGGGAGCCGTGGCCGAGGTGGAAAATGCAACTTCCGCACCTCGGATTGCACTTTTCGTGGCGCTTGGCAGGCAGGGTCATGGGGGCGGCATGGGCAGACAAGATCACCAGTGTGTTGCGCTTTAAGCTGGGGGAAATCGGGCCGCGACGCGGCCCATCGCGGGGCAAGCCCGCTCCCACGAAGCCCTCGGCAAACCACCCGGAGCACTGCCATGAGCGACATCGCCCTCCTCCCCAGCGTCAGCGCTTTCCTGGCCCGCGACCACGGTCTGTACATCCATGGTGTATCGGTCGCCAGCCAATCCAGCGCCCGCATCACCGTGCACAACCCAGCCAACGGCGAAGCCATCGCCCAGGTCGCCGATGCCAACCTGGCCGACGTCGAGCGCGCCGTCGAATCCTCCCGCCAGGGCTTTGCCAGCTGGTCGCGCACCAGCCCCGCCAACCGTGCCGCGGTGTTGTTCCGCCTGGCCGACCTGCTCGAGGCCAACCGCGAGGAGCTGGCCCAGCTGGAAACCCTGCAGTCGGGCAAGCTGATCGGCATCGCCCGCGCCTTCGAGGTGGAGCAAGCCGCGCACTTCCTGCGCTATTACGCCGGCTGGGCCACCAAGATCACCGGCCAGACCATCACCCCATCCCTGCCCTCCTTCGCCGGCGAACGCTACAACGCCTTCACCCTGCGCGAGCCGGTGGGCGTGGTGGTGGGCATCGTGCCGTGGAACTTCGCCACCATGATCGCCCTGTGGAAACTGGCCTCGGCCCTGACCACCGGCTGCAGCATCGTGCTCAAGCCCAGCGAGTTCACCCCGCTGACCCTGCTGCGCATCGCCGAGCTGGCCAGCGAAGCCGGCCTGCCGCCGGGCGCGCTAAATGTGCTGACCGGCGGCGGCCTGGTGGGCAAGGCGCTGGTCGAACACCCCGGCACCGACAAGGTGTCGTTCACCGGTTCCGTGCCCACCGGCATCGCCGTCGGCCAGGCGGCCATGGGCGCCAAGCTGACCCGGGCGACCCTGGAGCTGGGCGGCAAGAACGCGGTGGCGTTCCTGCCCGACGTCGCCGTCGACAAGGCGGTGGACGGCATCATCGAGGCCGGCTTCCTGCACTCTGGGCAGATCTGCGCCGCCGGCGAGCGCTTCTACGTCCATCGCTCGCGCCTCGATCCGCTGCTTGAAGCCCTGTCCCAGCGCCTGGGTCAGCTGAAGATCGGCTCGCCCCTGGACGAAACCACCCAGTTCGGCCCGGTAGCCAACAAGCCGCACCAGCAGAAGCTCGGCGAGCTGTTCGCCACCGCCCGTGCCGAGGGCAACCGCATCGTCCATGGCGGTCGCCTCGGCGACGGCCCGGGCTGCTTCGTCGAGCCCACCGTCATCCTCGCCAACAACGCGGGCGACACCCTGCTCAACCAGGAAACCTTCGGCCCGGTGGCGACCTTCCTGCCCTACGACCACGAGGACGAACTGATCCACCTGATGAACGCCTCGCCCTACGGCCTGAGCGCGAGCCTGTGGACCAACGACCTGGGCAAGGCCATGCGCCTGATCCCGCAAATCCAGGCCGGGACCCTGTGGGTCAACATGCACACCCTGCTCGACCCGGCGGTGCCGTTCGGCGGCATCAAGGCCTCGGGTGTCGGCCGCGAGTTCGGCTCGGCGTTCATCGACGACTTCACCGAGCTGAAGTCGGTGATGATCCGCTACTGACCATGACCCGCGCCAACCACGACCTGGGCCGCTACTGCCTGCAGGCCTTCAGCCAGCAGGTACCGGCCTCGCTGGCGGCGTTCTATCGCATCGATGCCGGGCAGCAGGCCTGCGACTTCCTGTTGCAGGACCTGCAGGCACCGATGCATGCCCGCTACCTCGAGCACTACCGGGCTTTCGACCCGCTGCAGCCCGGGCGCTGCCTGGCCATCGGCCGCCCGGTGGTGTCGCTGCGCCAGGGCCTGGACTGCCTGCCCGAAGCGCAGGGCCAGACCTACCGGCGTTTCCTCGCGCAGCATCAGGTAGTGGACGTGGTCGAGATCATCGCCCAGGCCGATGGCCGCCCCGTGGCCGGCGTCTCGCTGCTGCGCTGCGCCAGCCTCGGAGAGTTTCGCGGCGACGAACTCGAACGCCTATTGCCCCTGCACGGACTGATGCAGCTCGCCGTGGCCAGCCAGCCGCAGGCGAGCGCGCCCGCACCCGTCGAACTGACGCCACGGGAACGGCAGATCGCCGAGCTGCTGCGCCAAGGCAGCAGCAACAAGCTGATCGCCCGCGCCCTGGGCGTCGGCCTGCCGACGGTGAAGACCCACCTGATCAACCTGTTCCGCAAGCTCGGCGTGCGCAACCGCACCGAGCTGGTAGCCAGCCTCTACCTGTGACTCAACCTTCCGGTTGATACCGCCGCCCGGCGCGCCATTGCACCCTGTGGCAACCCCAACCACAGGAGTCACCGCCATGCCCAACACCGCCGACTGGATTACCGTGGGTGCCCTCGCCGACGGCTTCGCGCCCGAGGCCTTCATCCTGCCGCAACTGGCCGACCTGTCCGGGCGCACGCTCACCCTGCACTTCGCCAATGGCTGGGTCATCGAACACCGCTTCGACAGCGAGCGCCTGCACTGGCGCGCCGCGGACGGCCACAGCAGCGGCAGCGCCGGCTACCGGGCCACCTCGGTGCGCCCCGGCATCTACCTGGTCGATTTCATCAAGCACGAGGGCGGCCAGGCCTGGTCGGTGTCGCTGGTACTCGACACCCTCGAACACGCCTTCACCGCCGTGCTCGGCCGCCTGCCCGACCAGGCCCGCACCCAGCGCGGCCTGTACGCCCTGGCCCTGGCCGGCGAAGCGCTGACCGGCGTCGAGGCCTGCTTCCTGCACGGCAGCCTCGACCGCCCCTGGCAGGCCGGCGCCTGCCCCCACGCGCCGACCACCGAGCTGGTCGGCCTGCGCAACCACTACCGCTACAGCCCCACCGAGGAGTACGAGCACATCTACCTCAACGCCAACTACTACAGCTGGCAGTGCCTCAAGGGCGTCGAACAGGGGTTGTGTGACACCGACCGGGCGTACTACTACAAGATCGCCGAACAGCTGTACCTGTTCGTCTGGTGCGAGAAGATCGTGCCCACCCTGGGCCTGGTGATGATCGACCTGGCGCGGCACCGCAGCGACGGCAAGATCTTCGGCTACCAGGGCGGCGGCTTCGATGCGCTGGCCAACTTCCCGGTGTCGTCCCACTGCCGGGTGCTCAACCGCACGGAGCCTGCGCAGTGAGCCGCAGCGTGCTGATCACCGGGGCCGGCAGCGGCATCGGTGAAGCCTGCGCCCTGCGCCTGGCTCGCCAGGGCTGGCAGGTGGCACTGGTGGGCCGCCGCCGTGAAGCGCTGCAGCGTGTCGCGCAGTTGTGCAATGGCCTGGTGCTGGCCGGCGACGCCGCCGACAGCGCCACCTGGGCGGGTTTCATCGAGCAGGTTCGCGCCCGCTTCGGTGGCCTCGACGCGGTGATCGCCTGCGCCGGCGGCCATGGCCTGGGACCGGCCGAGCAGACCAGCGACGCGGCCTGGGGCGAGGCCCTGCGCAGTAACCTCGACAGCGCCTTCCACACTGCCCGGGCCTGCCTGCCGTTGCTGCGCGAGCGGCGCGGCAGCCTGGTGCTGCTGGGCTCCATCGCCTCGCTGGCGGCCGGCCCCGAGGTCTGCGGCTACACCACCGCCAAGCATGCCCTGATCGGCCTGACCCGCTCGCTGGCCCGCGACTACGGGCCGTTCGGCGTGCGGGTCAACTGCGTCTGCCCGGGCTGGGTGCGCACGCCCATGGCCGACCAGGAGATGCGGCCATTGATGGATCATTACCAGGAAGATCTCGACGCCGCCTACCGCCGGGTCACCGCCGACGTGCCGCTGCGCCGCCCGGCCAGCAGCGACGAGATTGCCGCCGTGTGCCAGTTCCTGGTCGGCGCCGAGGCCAGCATCGTCACCGGCGCGGTGATCACCGCCGATGGCGGTTCGACCGTGGTCGACGTGCCGACTTTGGCCTACACCCGCCTGGAGCCGTCGGCATGAACGCGCGCTACGACTTCCAAGGTCGCACGGTGCTGGTCACCGGCGCGGCGGGCGGTATCGGCCAGGCCATCGTCGAGGGTTTCGCCCGTGGCGGCGCCCGGGTGCTGGCGCTGGACCTCGAGCCGCAGGTGTTGCAGCGCCTGGTCGAGGAGCAGTTGGCGTTGGGCCACGAGGTTCGTGGGGAGATGCTCGACCTGGCCGACCCCGGCGCGATCCGCGCCTTGCTGGCCGGGCTGCAACGCCTGGACGTACTGGTGCACAACGCCGCCTACTTCCCGCTCACCGCATTCACCGAAATCGACCCGGCCCTGTTGCAGCGCACCCTGGCGGTGAACCTGGGGGCATTGTTCTGGCTCACCCAGGGCGCCCTGCCGCTGTTCCGCCGCCAGGGTGGCGGATGCGTGCTGGCCACCTCGTCGGTGACCGGACCCCGGGTCGCCTACCCGGGCCTGAGCCACTACGCGGCGTCCAAGGCCGGGGTCAATGGCTTCATTCGCAATGCCGCGCTGGAACTGGCGGCGTTCAACGTGCGGGTCAACGGCGTGGAACCGGGGATGGTGCGCACACCGGCCATGGACAACCTCGGCGATACCGCCCTGAACGCCCGGATCGCCGCCGGCGTGCCCCTGGGGCGGCTGGGCGAGCCGGCCGATATCGCCGCGGCGATGCTGTTCCTGGCCTCTGATGCCGCCCGCTACATCACCGGCCAGACCCTGGTGGTCGACGGCGGCGCCACCTTGCCTGAGATCGCCGCGAGCCTGTGATGGCGGTGATATGCAAGACCCCTGGCAGCCACGGGCAAGACCACCGCCAGCGTTCCACGCGCTAATAGCCCGTCGCCTTTCGACACTGCCTCCACAACGACGCGGCACTCAAGACCGCACACAACAAACGAGGATCGATCCATGCGTCTCACCCCACGTCGCACCGCAATGGCCACGGCCCTGGCCCTGCTGGTCCATGGCCAGGCCAGCCCGGCCTACGAGCTGTACGCCGACGACGACAGCCACCTGAACGCCGACCTGCTCGCGGTCTGGGGCATGTTCAACAGCCGCCACAACTACGACGGCACTCCCGGCGGCTCGACCTGGCGCGAGGGCTTCATCAAGTACGGCCTCAGCGGCGACCAGGGCCTGGGCGGCAACGGCACCCTGTATGGCGCCCTCAACTGGGTCAGCTCCGGTGCCTGGGGCGACGGCGATGCCGGCGGCAATCAGGACGGCTCCGAACGCACCACCAAGATCGAGGACGCCTACCTGGGCTGGCGCTCGGGCGACCTGTTCCCGCTGCTGGGCAAGGATGGCGTGGACCTGTCCGGCGGCCGCCAGGTGATCCGCCTGGGCAGTGGTTTCCTGATCAACGACGATGGCCCCAACCTGGGCAAGGGCCCGGCCGACGGCCAGCTCAACCGCGGCGGCGGCTTCTATCTGGGCGCGCGCCACGCCTTCGACCGCACCGCGGTGCTGCGCCTGGGCGGCAAGGAGGGGCTGCATGGCAGCGTGCTGTGGCTCAAGTCCGACAACCGCGCCCAGGCCGAAACCGAGCTGGCGGCGGGCACCCTGGACTACACCCATGACCTGGGCACCCTGGGCCTGACCTATATCCACGGCATCGACGTGACCGACCAGTGGGCCAGCGAGTTCCAGAAGGCCCGTGAAGGCATGGATGTGTACAGCCTGCGTGGCGAAGGTGGCGTCGGGCTGGAAAACACCCGCTTCGCCTTCGAGTATGCCTGGCAGGACAAGCGCGGCGGCCGCGAGACCGCCTGGTACGCCGAGGCCGCCTACACCTTCGCCGAAGCCCCCTGGGCGCCACAACTGACCTACCGCTACACCCGCTATTCGGCAGGCTGGGACCTGCTGTTCACCGGCCTGTCCAGCGGCTACGGCACCTGGATCCAGGGCGAGGTCGCCGGCAACTATGCCGGGCCGTTCAACACCAACAGCGGCATCCACCATGTGGGCTTGAAGGCCACGCCACGGGACGATCTCACCGTCGGCGCGCTGTTCTTCGACTTCGACACCGTACGCACCCGCGACACCCTGAACCTGGATGCCCAGGAGCTGGACCTGTATGTGGAGTGGGCGGTCAACGAGCACCTGATCGTCACTCCGTTGCTGGGGCTGTTCAAGCCGCGCAAGGATCAAAGCAATGGCGGCAACCAGGTGGGGAGCGGGACCAACGTTTACAGCCAGCTGACGGTGGCGGTGCCGTTCTGAAGGGGTACCGGGGGCGCCCTGCGCCCCTTTCGCGGCACAAGGCCGCTCCTACAGCAGAATGCAATCCCCTGTAGGAGCGGCCTTGCGCCGCGAAAGGGCTGCGCAGCAGCCCCAGTATCCATCAGCCCAGCAACAGTCGCAGGTCAGCACCGACTTCAGCCAACGGCGGGCACCAGTAGTACCCCCCTGTCAACGGCCGGCTGAAGCGGTACAGGCCATCGATCACGCCATCCTCGAGCCCGCTCATGCGCCGCAGCTGCACCTCGAAGGCATCCAGCGAGAAGCCCAGGGCGACGAACGCCAGGCCCGCACCACGCTCGTCGGTCCAGGCCACCGAGCGACGCACAACGAACGCCTCCGGCGCGAAGCTTTCCTGGGCGGTGCGCTTGACGTGGGCCGACTCCGGCGCGTCGTCGAGCTCTTCGTTGTCGCTCAGGCGGCGACCGATGATGTTGTCCTGTTCGGCCTGGGGCAGCGACTTGAAGTACTCCAGGTCGTGCTTCCACAGCTGGAACGCGGCGAAGCTGGAGCCCGCCAGGCCAGGCTGATCGCCCGGTACGATGGCGGCGGCGACGGCGTCTTCGTCCACCGGGTTCTCGGTGCCGTCTTCGTAGCCGGTCAGGTCATGGCCACCGCGGTGCAGGAAACCGTCGACGCTGTCGACCAGGCGCAGGGCCGGCGCCAGCGCCTGCTGCAGGGCCTGGCCGCGCAGGAACAGCTCGCCGCGTTCGGCGCCGCGCAGCCACAGCCACAGGGCGTGCTGGGTCGCCGGGTTCTCCACCACCGCATCCAGTTGCGGGAAGCTACGCAGGCCCGGCACTTCGCGGCCCAGGGCCTTGGCCAGCGGCGCGCCGACGCCCAGGATCAGGCGCTGCCCATCGACCTGCGGCAACAGCTGGTCGAGGACGGCGGGCAAGGCCTCGAGCGAATCGAGGGCGAAGAACAGGTGGCGGGCATGGGCCGGCACCGGAGTGGCAAGCAGACCTGGCTGGAACGGCATGACAGGCGAATCCTCGGCAAAAGGGCGAATGCTACTGCGCCGGGCAATGCATCGCAACGTGACACAGGGCCGCTCGCCCCGGTAACAATCGGTTACCAAGGCAGGCCAGTTGCGATTAGCTATCGTTGCGCCACCACCTACACTCCTCGGAATCCTTCGCCCGAGAGACCGCCCATGACCGCCTCCCCGCTGCTCACCGCCCTTCTGCCGCTGGCCCTGGGCATCATCATGCTCGGCCTGGGCCTGTCGCTGACCCTGGCCGACTTCGCCCGGGTGGTGAAGTACCCCAGGCCGGTGGTGATCGGCCTGGTCTGCCAGATCCTGCTGCTGCCGCTGGTGTGCTTCCTGATCGCCAACGGCTTCGGCCTCGAGTCGGCGCTGGCGGTGGGCCTGATGCTGCTGGCCGCCTCTCCGGGCGGCACCACCGCCAACCTGTTCAGCCACCTGGCCCATGGCGACGTGGCGCTGAACATCACCCTGACCGCGGTCAACTCGCTGATCGCCATCCTCACCATGCCGCTGCTGGTGAACCTGTCGCTGATCTGGTTCATGGAGTCGGACCAGGCCATCCCACTGCAGTTCGCCAAGGTCATGCAGGTGTTCGCCATCGTCCTGCTGCCGGTGGCGCTGGGCATGCTGATTCGCCACTGGACGCCGCGCTTCGCCGCGCGCATGGAAAAGCCGATGAAAATCGTCGCGGCGCTGTTCCTGGCCTTCACCATCGTCCTGGCCCTGGCCAAGGACTGGCAGACCGTGGTCGAGTACGCGCCCATCGTCGGTGGCGCCGCGCTGCTGTTCAACCTGCTCAGTCTCGCGGTGGGCTACTGGGTGCCGCGCCTGCTGAGCATCCCGAAGCGCCAGGCGATCGCCATCGGCATGGAGATCGGCATCCACAACGGCACCCTGGCCATCGCCCTGGCCCTGAGCCCGACGCTGCTCAACAACGCGACCATGGCCGTGCCGGCGGCGATCTACAGCCTGATCATGTTCTTCACGGCGGCGGGGTTTGGCTGGTGGGTGAGCCGGGGGCACAAGGCCGCCGGCACCGTCCTGGAGCAACGTCCCTCCAGGTGATCGCCCTACCTTCTGGGACGCGCTGCAAGCCCCGTCAGAACGTGTAGCGGGTAGTCAGCATGAAGTTGCGCGGATCGCCATAGTACCCCCCACTGTAGAAGCCCAGGTTGTTGAAGTACTTCTTGTCGGTGAGGTTGTTGCCGTTGAGGGTCACCGACAACTGCTCGGTCACCTGGTACCTGGCCATGGCGTCCAGGGTCAGGTAGTCCGACTGGGTATAGCGAATGGTCTCGCCCGCCGTGACCGGACTGTCCAGGTCCTTCCACACCTTGCTCTGCCAGTTGGCCGAACCGCCCACGGTGAGCTTGTTCCAGACCCCCGGCAAACGGTAGGTGGTGGACAGCCGCAGCAGGTTCTCCGGCTCGATGGTGGAGATCTTGTCGCCCTCGCCATCGCGGGTGATGCGATGGGTGAAGCCACCCTGCACATGCCAGTCCGTGGTCAGCTCGCCCGCCACTTCCAGCTCGAAGCCACGGGTCTTGGCGCCCTGGATCGCCCGGTAGACGCCACGGTTGGTGTCCGGATCGGTACGGTCGAACTCGGCCAGGTTGTCCTGGCGCACCTCGAACAGCGCCAGGCTGGCATTGAGGCGACCGTCGAAGAACTCGCCCTTCAGGCCCAGCTCGTAGGCATCACCCTCCTCCGGCTCGATCATCTTGCCGCTGGCATCCTGCTCGCTCTCGTGGGGCTTGAAGATGCTGGTGTAGCTGCCATACACCGACCAGCTGTCGTCCAGGTCGTAGACCACCCCGGCGTAGGGCACGACCACGCCGTTCTCTTCCAGGTCCTGGGTCTTGCTGCGCTGGGCAGTGGTGGTGTCCAGGCGGGTGCTGTCGAGCTGCCAATTGGACAGGCGGCCGCCGAGGATGATCGACAGCTTGTCGGTAGGCTTGAAGCGACCGGTCAGGTAGGCAGCATCTTCCTGCACGCGGGTGTCGACCTTCGACAGCGGCCGCCCCCAGTCGGGCTCGGGATACTCGCCGCGCCACTGATAGATGTTGGCGCTGCCGAACAGGAACGGCCAGTTGCTTTCATGGGCGCGCACATCGCGGTGGGAAATGCCCGCCACCAGTTCGTGCTCGCGCCCGAGCAGCTGGAACGGGCCGCTGGCATAGAGGTCGTAGGCGTTCTGGTCGGTCTGGTAACGGTAGCGGCCCAGCCACACGCCCATGCCATCCCCGCTGGCCGCGTCGGGGTAGCCGTTGGCCGCCGAACCCAGGCGCATCGGCGCGTCGGTCTCGCTGCGGCTGGCCGAGGCCTTGAGGGTCCAGTCGTTGGCCAGGCGCTGCTCGAGGGTGACGAACAGGTTGTCGGCGGTATTGTCCCAGGCGCTCCACTTGGCGCCGGGGTTGAACGAGCGCGGCATGCCGAAACGGTTGCCCTGGTTGTCCAGCAACGGCGTCGACGGCCCCCAGGATGAACCTTCGGGGCGGTTGCTCTGGCGGCTGAGGCCGACGCTGAGCAGGGTGTCGTCGGTCAGGTCGGCCTCGACGATGCCGTACATCACCTGCTTCTTCTCGGACAGGTTGTCCATGAACGACTGGCCGTCCTCGTAAGCCGTGACCAGGCGCCCGCGCACGTTGCCTTCAGGCGTCAGCGCGCCACCGATGTCGAACTCGCCCCGGTAGGTGTCCCAGCTGCCGGCGCCCAGCGACACGTAGCCGGACAGCTCGCGAGTCGGCCGCTTGCGCACCAGGTTGACGGTCGCCGATGGGCTGCCGAAGCCGCTGAGCAGGCCGGTGGCGCCACGCAGCACCTCGACCCGGTCGTAGATCACCAGGTCGGTCTGGTCGATGCCGTTGCCGAAGCGAAAGGCCGCCGGGATGCCATCGATCTGGAAGTTGTCGATGTCGAAGCCCCGAGCCTTGAAGGCGGCGCGGCTGCTGTCGAGCTTGGTGACGGTGACGCCCGGTGTCTTGGCCAGCGCGTCACTGATGCTGGTGAGGTTCTGGTCGTCCATCTGCTGGCGGGTGATGACCGTGACCGACTGCGGCGTTTCCCGGGGCGACAGGGCCATGCGCGTGGCGGTGCGGCTGGCGCCGGTGGTGTAGGAACCACTGCCTTCGGTGGTCTCGCCCAGCGCGGTGTCGGTGATGGCGGTGGCGCCCAGCTCCAGGGTGCCCTTGCCGTTGACCGTGTCGGCCCAGGCCTGGCCGGCCGATGCGGCAAGGCTTGCCGCGAGGATGGCCAGTGCCAGCTGATGACGCTGGCGGACGGTGGTGGCGTTCCCTGCCCCTTGAACCGTGTTCAGAGAGTGCTGTCGTTGCACGCTTGTCGACCCCTACTTGTTGTGTCTGCTCGATACGAGTGGGGGCTAATCACTGGCAGTTGTTGTGGTTATGTGCCCGTTCTGCGACGGCTGTGGCGCATCCTAGGGTTTTTACGAATTTTTTACAATTGCGAATAATTCGCAATAATTGGATCCAGGCAAAGAAATGTAACAGCCTGCCATTCGGCAAGCCCGGCGATCGCGACTAGTCTCACAAGCATGTGATGCCGGGCCCCTCTGACGGTTTGCGCCGCCATGTCGGAATCACTGTTGCCTTGCAACGTCGACAATCAAGGAGGGGCTCATGACGGCTCTGCAGCATTTCCTCTTCACGCCTTTTCTCGGCACCAGCGCCTGGTTGTGGCTGGTCTTCATCACCATCGTCATCGCCTTGCTGGTCCTCGACCTGGGTGTGCTGCACCGCCAGGACCGCGAGATCGAGATGCGCGAAAGCCTGCTGCTGTACTCGGGCTACTTCAGCGTCGGCGTGCTGTTCGGCCTGTGGGTCTGGTTTGAGCTGGGCGCGCAGCCGGCGCTGGAGTTCTACACGGGTTTTCTGGTCGAGCAGTCGCTGTCGATGGACAACGTGTTCGTCATGGCGATGATCTTCAGCTTCTTCGCCATCCCCCGCCGCTACCAGCACCGCGTGCTGTTCTGGGGCATCCTCGGGGTGGTGGTGCTGCGGGCGATCATGATCGGCGTGGGCGCCGCGCTGGTGCAGCACTTCGCCTGGGTGCTGTACCTGTTCGGCGCCTTCCTGCTGTTCACCGGGGTGAAGATGGCGCTGTCGAAGGACGACGCCCACCCGGACCTGGCCAACAACCCGGTGTTGCGCTTCGTGCGCCGGCACATGCGCGTCACCGACCAGTTGCATGGTCGGCACTTCTTCGTCCAGCTCACGCCGCCCGGGGCGACGCGGGCGATTCGCTATGCCACGCCGCTGTTCCTCGCCCTGGTCTTGATCGAGCTGGCCGACCTGGTGTTCGCCGTCGACAGCGTGCCGGCGATCTTCGCCATCACCCAGGACCCGTTCATCGTCTACACCTCGAACATCTTCGCCATCCTCGGCCTGCGCTCGCTGTACTTTGCCCTGGCGGCGCTGATGCACCGCTTCGTCTACCTCAAGTACGCGCTGGCGCTGGTGCTGATCTTCATCGGCTGCAAGATCTTCTGGCACGGGCTGGTGGGCAAGGTGCCGGCCGGGATATCGCTGGGGGTGACGTTTGGATTGCTGCTGGGCGGGGTGCTGTTGTCACTGCTGCGCACCCGTGACCAGTCGCCCCCCGCCGATACCGACGCCGTGCAGGACACGCCGCTGCCCGCCACGGACAAGCCGGCGACGCCACGCCCTGCCGGCGAAAACCCGGAGAAGAAAGACCCGCACCTGCGGGTCTGATCACGGGGCGAGCCCCTCGACGATGATCACCTGGGCCAGCGCCACGCCCTGGCGATGGCGGCAGGCATCCTGGTACAGGTCCGACCGGTAGCAGGCCACCGCCTGCTCGTAGGAGTCGAACTCGATCACCACGCTGCGCTGTGGCGTCGCGCGCCCTTCCATCGCCTCGCTACGCCCGCCCCGGGCCAGGAAGCGCCCGCCAAAGGAGACAAAGGCCGCCGGGGCGCGCTGGGTGTACTGCTGGTACTGCTCGGGGTCGGTGACATCCACATGGGCGATCCAGTAGGCCTTCATTCGTCGCGCTCCTGTTGCATGGTCATTTGTGTATTATGGTATACCATAAAACCCACCTGACCAGCATGAGCGTGCAGCATGGCTTTCAACAGCATCGAAGAACTCCTCGAGGACTACCGCCAGGGCAGGATGGTCCTGCTGGTGGATGACGAAGACCGGGAAAACGAAGGCGACCTGCTGATCGCCGCCGAGCGCTGCGACGCCCAGGCGATCAACTTCATGGCCCGCGAGGCGCGCGGCCTGATCTGCCTGACCCTCACCGACGAACACTGCCAGCGACTGGGCCTGGAACAGATGGTGCCAGGCAATGCCAGCGTGTTCGGCACCGCCTTCACCGTCTCCATCGAGGCCGCCAGCGGCGTGACCACCGGCATTTCCGCCGCCGACCGGGCGCGCACCGTGGCCGCCGCCATGGCCGCGGATGCCCGCCCCGAGGACCTGGTGCAACCCGGCCACATCTTCCCCCTGCGCGCCCGTGAAGGCGGCGTGCTGAGCCGCGCCGGCCACACCGAGGCCGGCTGCGACCTGGCGCGCCTGGCCGGGTTCACCCCGGCATCGGTGATCGTCGAGGTGCTCAACGACGACGGCAGCATGGCCCGCCGCCCGGACCTGGAGGTATTCGCCGCCCGCCACGGCATCAAGATCGGCACCATCGCCGACCTGATCCACTACCGGCTGAGCACCGAGCAGACCATCAAGCGCATCGGCGAGCGCGAACTGCCCACCGTGCACGGCACCTTCCGCCTGGTCACCTACGAGGACCGCATCGAAGGCGGCGTGCACATGGCCATGGTCATGGGCGATATACGCCGCGACCAGCCGACCCTGGTGCGCGTGCACGTGATCGACCCGTTGCGCGACCTGGTCGGCGCCGAGTACGCGGGCCCCGCCAACTGGACGCTGTGGGCGGCGCTGCAGAAGGTCGCCGCCGAAGGCGCCGGGGTGGTGGTGATCCTGGCCAACCACGAATCCTCCCAGGCCCTGCTGGAGCGGGTGCCGCAACTGACGCAGCCGACACGCCCCTACCAGCGTGGGCAGTCGAAGGTGTACTCGCAAGTCGGGACCGGCGCGCAGATTCTCCAGGACCTGGGCGTGGGCAAGCTGCAGCACCTGGGGCCACCACTGAAGTACGCGGGGCTTGCCGGGTATGAACTGGAGGTGGTGCAGAGCATTCCATTCGAGCCGGGGTTGGTTAACTGACCCCACACCCGCAGTAGCCACGGGGTGATGGCCGGTCGACGCCGACCTCTTGCCAAAACCTTGGAATACCATAATATGACATTCCATAGACCTTGATTCTGCCGGCCCTACCTACAATCACAATACGGCCACGCTCCACCCGTTTGACGCTGCTCCCCGAACACGATTGGCGGGCGACAGAAGCCCGCCTCGAATAACAAAAAGCACCGAGGGCGTAACCATGCTGTTGAGCAAACGAGTAACCGCAGTGCTGTCCGCCAGCCTGCTGACCCTGGCCTGCCAGGCCACCCAGGCGGCCGACAGCCTGAACTTCGTCAGCTGGGGCGGCAGCACCCAGGACGCGCAGAAACAGGCATGGGCCGAGCCCTTCTCCAAGGCCGCCAACATCAAGGTCGTGCAGGACGGCCCCACCGACTACGGCAAGCTCAAGGCCATGGTCGAAAGCGGCAACGTGCAGTGGGACGTGGTCGACGTCGAAGCCGACTTCGCCCTGCGCGCCGCCAGCGAGGGCCTGCTCGAACCCCTCGATTTCAGCGCTATCCAGCGCGAGCGGATCGACCCGCGTTTCGTCTCCGACCACGGCGTCGGCTCATTCTTCTTCTCCTTCGTGCTTGGCTACAACGAAGGCAAGCTCGGCGCGAACAAGCCGGTGGACTGGACCGCGCTGTTCGATACCAAGGCCTACCCCGGCAAGCGCGCCCTGTACAAGTGGCCGAGCCCCGGCGTGCTCGAACTGGCCCTGCTGGCCGACGGCGTGCCCGCCGACCAGCTCTACCCGCTGGACCTGGAGCGCGCCTTCAAGAAACTCGACACCATCAAGAAGGACATCGTCTGGTGGGGCGGTGGCGCCCAGTCGCAGCAACTGCTGGCCTCGGGCGAAGCGGCGCTGGGGCAGTTCTGGAACGGCCGCGTGCATGCCCTGCAGCAGGACGGCGCGCCGGTCGGGGTAAGCTGGAAGCAGAACCTGGTGATGGCCGACTTCCTGGTCATTCCCAAGGGCGCGAAGAACAAGGACGCGGCCATGAAGTTCCTGGCCAACGCCAGCAGCGCCAGGGGCCAGGCCGACTTCGCCAACCTCACCGCCTATGCCCCGGTCAACCTCGACAGCGTCGGCCTGCTCAAGCCTGAACTGGCCCCCAACCTGCCCACCGCCCATGCCCAGGACCAGGTGACCCTGGACTTCGCCTACTGGGCGAAGAATGGCCAGGCCATCGCGGCCCGCTGGAACGAGTGGCTGGTCAAATGAAAGTCGCCATCAACGCCCTGCACACTACGCAAGGTGCCGCCGCCGGCAGCGGCGTGCCGGGAGCGACCACCCGCCGCCCGCCCCTGCGCCAACGCTGGCGCGGCAGCCGCAACCTGCTGCCGGCCTTGCTGTTCCTTGGCCTGTTCTTCTTCGCCCCGCTGATCGGCCTGCTCCTGCGCGGCGTGCTCGAGCCGGAGCCGGGCCTGGGCAACTACGCGCAACTGTTCGCCAACTCGGCCTACGCCCGGGTGCTGTTCAACACCTTCTCGGTGGCCGGCCTGGTCACCTTGATCAGCGTGCTGCTGGGCTTCCCGCTGGCCTGGGCGATCACCCTGGTACCCAAGGGCTGGGGCCGCTGGCTGCTGAACATCGTGCTGCTGTCGATGTGGACCAGCCTGCTGGCGCGCACCTATTCGTGGCTGGTGCTGCTGCAGGCCTCGGGGGTGATCAACAAGGCGCTGATGGCAATCGGGGGTGATCGACGCGCCACTGGAAATGGTGCACAACCTCACTGGCGTGGTGATCGGCATGAGCTACATCATGATCCCGTTCATCGTCCTGCCGCTGCAGGCGACCATGCAGGCCATCGACCCGATGGTGCTGCAGGCCGGTTCCATCTGCGGCGCCAGTCCGTGGACCAACTTCTGCAAGGTGTTCCTCCCGCTGTGCCGTTCGGGCCTGTTCTCCGGCGCGCTGATGGTGTTCGTCATGTCGCTCGGCTACTACGTGACTCCGGCCCTGCTCGGCGGCGCGCAGAACATGATGCTGCCCGAGTTCATCGTCCAGCAGGTGCAGTCGTTCCTCAACTGGGGCCTGGCCAGCGCCGCCGCCGCGTTGCTGGTGGCGATCACCCTGGTGCTCTTCTACTTCTACCTGAAGCTGCAACCGGAATCCCCGATCGGTAACGCGAGGTAAGCCGCCATGCTCCTGACCCCCAACGCCATGGGCCGCCCGCTGCGCCTGGGCCTGTACCTCACCACCGGGGCGATCGCGGCGTTCCTGCTGCTGCCGATCCTGTTCATCGTGCTGCTGTCGTTCGGCTCTTCGCAGTGGCTGGTATTCCCGCCACCGGGCTGGACGCTCAAATGGTACGGCCAGTTCTTTTCCAACCCCGAATGGATGGACGCGGCCCTGGCCAGTCTCAAGGTCGCCGTGCTGACCACCTTCGCCGCCGTGGCCCTGGGCCTGCCCAGCGCCTTCGCCCTGGTGCGCGGACGCTTCCCGGGACGGGATCTGCTCTACGGGCTGTTCACCCTGCCGATGATCGTGCCGCTGGTGATCATCGCCGTGGCGGTGTACGCGCTGTTCCTCAAGCTCGGCTACACCGGCACCTTGCTGGCCTTCGTGGTCAGCCACGTGATCGTCGCCCTGCCCTTCACCATCATCTCGATCATCAACTCGCTGAAGCTGTTCGACCAGTCGATCGAGGACGCCGCGGTGATCTGCGGCGCCTCGCGCCTGCAGGCGATCGTCAAGGTGACCTTTCCGGCGATTCGCCCGGGGATGATCGCCGGCGGCCTGTTCGCCTTCCTGGTGTCGTGGGACGAGGTGGTGCTCAGCGTGATGATGGCCAGCCCCGAACTGCAGACCCTGCCGGTGAAGATGTGGACCACCCTGCGCCAGGACCTGACCCCGGTCATCGCCGTCGCCTCGACGCTGCTGATCGGCCTGTCGCTGTTGATCATGATCATTGCCGCCGCCCTGCGTCGGCGCAACGCAAGCAACGCCTGAGCGCCCGGAGACGAATACGATGAGTGCAGTGATGAAAGACGACGCACGCGCCAGGCCCCTGGTCAGCCTGCGCAACCTGAACAAGCACTACGGCGACTTCGCCGCGGTGGACAACATCGACCTCGAGATCCAGGACGGCGAGTTCCTCACCTTCCTCGGCTCCAGCGGCTCGGGCAAGTCCACCACCCTGTCGATGCTGGCCGGGTTCGAGACGCCGAGCAGCGGCGAGATCCTGGTCGACGGCCAGTCGCTGGTGAACGTGCCGCCGCACAAGCGCGACATCGGCATGGTGTTCCAGCGCTACTCGCTGTTCCCGCACCTGAGCGTGCGCGACAACATCGCCTTCCCCCTGGCGATCCGCAAGCAGGGCGCTGCCGAAACCGCCCGGCGGGTGGATGCCATGCTCAAGCTGGTGCGGCTCGAGGCCTTCGCCCACCGGCGCCCGGCCCAACTTTCCGGCGGCCAGCAGCAACGCGTGGCGATCGCCCGGGCGCTGGTCTACGAACCGCGCATCCTGTTGATGGACGAGCCGCTCGGCGCGCTGGACAAGAAGCTGCGTGAAGACCTGCAGGACGAGCTGCGCCAGCTGCATCGACGCCTGGGCATCACCATCGTCTACGTGACCCACGACCAGGAGGAGGCGATGCGCCTTTCGCAGCGTATCGCCATCTTCAGCCATGGTCGCATTGTCGGCCTGGGCAGCGGCTACGACCTCTACCAGAACCCACCGAACGCATTCGTCGCCTCGTTCCTGGGCAACTCCAACTTCCTGCGTTTCACGGCCGACGGCAACGATGCGGGACGTTTCGAGGGGCAGCCGGTAGCGGTTCGCCCGACACCAGGGCTGGCCGCCGGGCAGGAGGCGCTGATCATGGTGCGCCCGGAAAAGGCCCTGGCCTTGACCGTGGAGCAGGCGACGCGCGAACCCCTGCCGGCAGGCTGGAACGAAGTCGGCGCCACGGTGACCGAGCTGCTGTTCCTCGGCGAGAGCCAGACCTGCCATGTCGCCACCCAGGGCGGCACGCCACTGACAGTCAAGGCGCTGTCGGCCGCGGGCATGCCCATGCAGCCGGGCCAGCCGGTCAGGGTGCGCTGGGCGGTGGCGGATGCCTGCATCTACACCGAATGGGCCGAGAGCGACCTGAGCAAGGGCGCCGGCGCGCATTGAATGCAACGGCGCCCACAGGACCTGTGGGCGCCGCGATGGGGATTCAGCGCGGATTTACTTCTTCGACGGGACACGCGGCGTGAAACGCCCCTTCTTGGCCCGCTGCAGGTGCGCCGGTTGCAGTTGCTCCGACTCGTCCAGGGTCATGTTGGCAAAGCCCAGGCGCACGGCCGCCTGGCCGCAGCGCACCTGGCTGTTGATCGGAAACGCATCGTTCAGGTCTTCGAAATAGGATTCGCTCATGCCCTGTCTCCCTCCAATGGCGACCGTGCCGGCAGGCAATGAGCCTGCCTAGTGAAGCGCGGTCCGTTGAAGTGAGACTAGTCGGTCATTTGCGGACCAGCCGGACAAAATTTCCTGGCCCGACCAGTGGCAACTGGCCTTACTTCAGACGCACCGCCGTGCCGGTGGCGAACACCACGACCATGCCACCCTGTACCGACGGCATGCTGATCTCGAAGTCCACGCCTACCAGGGCATCGGCCTGCAACTGCCGTGCCCGCGCCATGAGTTCCTCGGTGGCCTGCTCGCGGGCCAGCTTCAGCGCGCCCTCCAGGGTTTGTGAGCGGCCGCCGAAGAAGTCGCGAAAGCGTGCGAAGAAATCGCGCACGAAGTTGATCCCCTGCACCGATTCGGCGCTGACCACGCCGAGGTACTCGGCAATCGGGCGGCCGTCGAGCTGGCTGGTGGTGCTGATGATCATGGGTGACGCTCCTGGAACAAGACAAAAGAGCACGATCCTACCAAATCCACCGCGGCCAAATTACACAAGCAACTACTTGAATAATACTTTTCCGGCTCCTAGACTCCCAGCGCAGGACCACGCAAGGAGCGTACATGACCGCCATTCCCGAACAGCCACCGGCGCGCTGGGGCGAACTGCTCAGCGGCGGCAACGCGCTGCGCTCGATCGCCCTGGCCGGCGGCGTCGCCCTGCACGCCATCAATGTCTATATCGTCACCACCCTGCTGCCGACGGTGATCGACGAGATCGGCGGATTGGCCTTCTATGCCTGGAACACCACCCTGTTCGTGGTCGCCTCGATCATCGGTTCCACCCTCTCCACCCGCCTGCTGGCCCGTGGCGGACCGCGGGTCGCCTACCTGCTGGCACTGCTGGTGTTCGCCCTTGGCTCGATGCTCTGCGCCCAGGCAGGGAGCATGCCGATGCTGCTGCTCGGGCGCAGCGTGCAGGGCCTGGGTGGCGGCATCCTGTTCGCCCTGAGCTATGCGTTGATCCACCTGGTGTTCGACAGCCGCCTGTGGCCCCGCGCCATGGCCCTGGTCTCGGCGATGTGGGGCGTGGCCACGCTGTGCGGCCCGGCCGTGGGCGGGGTGTTCGCCGAAGGCGGGCACTGGCGCTGGGCGTTCTGGTCGCTGCTTCCGGTGGCTGGCGCCCTGGCGCTGATCGTCTGCCTGCGCCTGCCGACGCGCCAGGCCCTGGACGACAATGGCGCGCGCCCGGCCTATGGGCTGATCGCCTGCCTGGTGGCCTCGGTACTGGCGATCTGCGCGGCCAGCCTGGCCGAGACCCTGTGGATCAACCTGGCCGGCATCGTCGCCGGCCTGGCCCTCGCCGCGCTGATCGCCCGCCTCGATCCGCGGGCGCGCCACCACCTGCTGCCCACGGGCGCCTACAGCCTCAAGCAACCGATGGGCGCGCTGTTCGCCATGATGTGCCTGCTGGTGGCGGCCATCACCACCGAGATCTATGTGCCCTACTTCCTGCAGCGCATCCATGGCTTCGGCCCGCTGGCCGCCGGCTACCTGACCGCGGTGATGGCCGCGGGCTGGACGGTCGGCGCCCTGGCCAGCGCCGGGCGCGACCGCGATGGCGGCGCCTGGCAGATCCGCAGCGGGCCGCTGGTGGTGGCCGTGGCGCTGCTGGCCCTGGCCTTGCTGACCCCCGCCCCGGCCTGGATCGCCAGCGCGCCGGGCCTGGCCCTGTTCGCCCTGGCCCTGGCCGGCGTGGGCCTGGGCATCGGCCTGGGCTGGCCGCACCTGCTCACCCGAGTGCTGCAGGCCGCGCGCCCCGGCGAGGAAAACCTCGCCTCGGCCTCGATCACCACCGTGCAACTCTACGCCACCGCCCTGGCCGCGGCCCTGGCCGGCCTGGTCGCCAACGGCGCCGGCCTGGTCGAGCCCGGCGGCGAGCAAGGCGCGCGCCAGGCGGCGCTGTGGCTGTTCGCCGTGTTCGCCTGCGCGCCGCTGCTGGCGCTGCCGTTGGCGCTGCGCCTCACCTCTGAAAACAAGGAGCGCCCATGAAGGAATCCAAGGAAGTCTACGAGCGGATCAGCGAGCAGTTCGAAGACTTCACCAGCCACGCCAGCCAGCGCGGGGTCGAGGTCGACACGTTTCGCTACATGGCCGGCGAGGTGACCGGCGAAGAGATCCTCGACCTGGCCTGCGGCCATGGCTTCTTCAGCCGCCGCCTGAAGGACTGGGGCGCGGCGCGGGTGCACGGCGTGGACATCTCGCCGAGCATGATCTACCAGGCGCGCCAGGCCAACGACGGCATCGCCTACGAAGTGCGCGACGTGGCGCAGATGGGCCGCATCGGCCAGTTCGACAAGGTCACCGCCGCCTGGCTGTTCAACTACGCCGGCAGCGTCGAAGAGCTGCGGCGCATGTTCGAAAGCGTTGCCCTCAACCTCAAGCCGAACGGACAGCTGATCGCCTACACGGCGAACCCTGCCTTTGATCTGGCCCGGGGCAATTTCACCGAGTACGGCATCCGTGTGCTGGACGAACAGCCGGTGGAAGGCGGCCTGCGCTGCCAGGGGCAGTTCATGAGCACACCGCCTGCGGACTTCACCTATTACCGCTGGCAAAAGTCGGTCTACGAACAGGCCGCCCACGATGTCGGCCTGTGCAACGTGCGCTGGATTGCCCCACTGATCAGCGGGATCCGCAAGAAGGCGCATCCGCCGGGATATTGGGATCTGTTCGAACAGAACAGCCTGCAGGTCGGACTGATCTGCAGTCGCTGAAATGATCGGGGCTTACGCATATCCCTGTGGGAGCGGCTTTGTGTCGCGAAAGGGCCGCGAAGCGGCCCCGGTAATTTCAGCGTTTCACCGCAATAGGGGCTGCTGCGCAGCCCTTTCGCGACACAAGGCCGCTCCCACAGAGATCGCGCCAGATTGAGGGGCCTGAGCAAGACGGTTGCTCCCACAGGGATAGTACAGCGCTCAGGAAGGCCTCAAACCTGCACCAACCACTCATCCACCAGCCCCTGGCGCGCCAGGGCCTCGCACCACGCCGGCTCGGCCTCGACCTGGACCTCGTTGCAGTCGAGCTCATGCAGCGCCTGTAACACCTGCAGGACACCGGGATCCTCCAGCACCTTGCAACGCGCCCGGGCATACCGACCGTCCCGCCTCGCCTGCGCCCCATGCAACACCAGCGTCGGCGCACGCCCGTCGAGCACCTTGGCCGACGCCGGGCAGTCCAGCCCCGGGTCGAGCAGTACCCGCAAGGGCACCACCGGTTCGGCTCGTTGCCCGGCGACCTGCGCCACCAGCGAGGTGTCGCAGGCCTTCACCCAGTCACAAGTGGTCAGCAACGCTGAAGCCCTGCCCCGCCAGTGCGCCAGGGGCGTCTGCTCGTCGCAATGGCTGAGCATCACACCCTCGCCCAACGCGCCGATCTCCAGCGCCGCCGGACGCAACACCCGCACCCACGGGCGCTGGCGCTCGATGCGCGAGAAGAACCCGCGATTGAGCGCCCGCGCCCGTGGACAAGGCAAGGCCTCGACCGCGATACCGGCCTCGCGCAGGCGATCCGCGCCGATGCTCTGCGAGACATCGCCACTGGCCGTGACCACCCGGCTTACCCCCGCCGCCACCAGGGCATCGGCGCATGGCGGCGTGCGTCCATGGTGGCCGCAGGGTTCCAGGGTCACGTAGGCGGTCGCCCCCCGTGCCGCCGTGCCCGCCTCGCGCAGGGCGTGCACTTCGGCGTGGGCCTGGCCGGCGCGCTGATGCCAGCCGCGCCCTACCACCTGCCCGGCGTTGACGATCACGCAGCCGACCCGCGGGTTGGGCATGGTGCTGTACAGGCCCTGGCTGGCGAGCGCCAGGGCCATGTCCAGGTAATGGCGATCGATCGCACTCACGTGCGGACCAGCGCCAGCAGGTAGCGGGCCTCACCATGCTGGCGCTCGATCACCTCCAGTCCCTGCCAGGTGAAGCCATGGGCCTCGAGGGTCTGGCGGATGCCGTCGTCAGTGAAGAAGTAGCCCTGGCGCTGGTTGTCCATCTCGCGCCAGCCCGGCTGGGGATGGGCCGCATCGACCCCGAACACGTTCAGCCCCACCAACGCGCCAGGGCGCAGCAGGCGGCGCACATGGCCCAGGTACGCAGCCCACTCATCCGGGTGCTGGTGGTGGAAGCAGCCATTGTCCAGGGCCGCGTCGAACACCGTGCCCGGCACCGGCTGCCAGTCCTGCATGGCCTTGTTCACCAGGTCCAGGCGATCGCCCCAGCGCTTGCGCAGCAATGGCCAGCTGGAGTTCTCGACGATATCCAGCCCGGTGACCCGGTGCCCGGCGAGGATGAAGGTGGAGGCGTCACGGCCACGGCCCACGCCGATGTCCAGCACATGCTGGTCGGCCCGTGGGTCCAGGCGCTCGAGAAAGGCCTGGGCCGCCTGGATCATGCCGATGTCCCACGACCACTCGTCCTCGCCATGGCTGTAGCGGTGCACGAACGAAGTGTCGAGGGCCTTGCGGTAATCGCCCTGGGCCATGAAGTCGCTTGCTTGCTTGCTCATCGTGCTGCTCCTTCAGGACGCCAGGCGGGCGTCGATACCGTAGATGCGCCCGTCATAGGAACTGGCCAGGAAGGCATCGCTGACGGCGTCGTGGGTCAGGCAGGAAATGCCGCTGGCGGTCGGCCGCTGCATGGGCAGCCAGCGCCGCGAGGCCAGGTCGAACAGTGCCACGGTACCGTTGTAGGCCGCGGTGGCGATCACCCGGCCATCGCCGGAGGCGGCGATGCACTTGATCGAGTGCTGGTGCGGCGAATCGAACACCTCGTCGCCGGTCTCCAGCCACAGGCGCAGCTTGAGGTCGCGACCGATGCTGGCGAAGCCGCCGGTGATCGGGCAGCAGCCATTGGAAATGCGCGTATGCGCCCCCTCGATATGCCGCACGCTGCTGAAATCCTCGATGCTGTGCAACGCGGCATCGGCCGAGGCACAGACGCTGAACAGGTGGCGCTCGTCGGCGGCCACGCCCTTGATCGCGTTGTCGTGCATGGGGATCGACGCCACCAGGCGCAGTCCACCCTGGCCGTCATGGCCGAACACCAGGCCTTCGCCGGTATAGGTGCCGATCAGCGCCAGGTCCTCGCCGTTCCTGACGAAGGTGGCGCCGCAGTTGAGCGGCGAACGGTGCTGGTACAGCATGCGCCCGGACAGGCCGTCGAACACCTGGCCCATCTGGCCGCCGGTCAGCAGCAGCGGGCCGAACGGCAGGAGGAAGTTGCACAGGCTGCCGACACTGGTCACCGGCTGGTCGTCACGGTGCAGGATGCCGGCGTCGCCGATGCTGTACTGGCGCTCGTCGCTGCGCACCACGGCGTTGATGCTCACCGCCGGCTCGATGCCCGACACCTGCCACTGGTCCTGCTCGTAGTTCCAGGTGGCATAGCGCGAACCGAAGGTCGCGAACACCAGTTGTTCGTCGCCGACGAAGGCGCAGCTGCGCGGCCAGACAATGCTCGGCAGCGCGGTGCTGCGGCGCTTGACCAGGTTGCGCCCGGCGTCGAAGGTCCAGAGGATCGCCGAACGGTCGTAGCTCAGGCTCACCAGCAGGCGCTTGTCGTCGTTCCAGACGATGCGCTTGATCCCCG
This sequence comes from Pseudomonas sp. BW16M2, assembly GCF_014268865.1. Lineage (NCBI taxonomy): Bacteria > Pseudomonadati > Pseudomonadota > Gammaproteobacteria > Pseudomonadales > Pseudomonadaceae > Pseudomonas > Pseudomonas sp. BW16M2. The sequence goes on from NZ_JABWRI010000013.1 coordinate 128,357, forward strand.
CGGCATGGGCCGGCACGGTCTGCACCTGGCCCTGGGCGATGATCGAGATGCGCCCCTCGTCGTCCCCGGCGAACACCACGCCTTCGCGGGTGATGGCGATGGTGTCGGTTTCCACGCCGCCGATGTCCACCTCGTCGCATTGCTGGCCGCTGCGGGTGTCCCACTGGCGCACGGTACCGTCGTCGCTGCTGGAGATCAGGCGCTCGCCATCCGGCGACCAGACCACCGAGATGACGTCGGCCTGGTGGCCATGGAACGCCTGCAGCTGCACGCCGTCGAGGTCGAAGATACGCAGCACATGGTCACGCGAGCAGGTCGCCACGCGCTGGCTGTCGGGCGAGAACACCGCCATCTCGACGTCGTCGTTGTGCCCTTGCAGCACGGCTTTCAGGCGCATGCTCGGCACTTCCCAGATGCGCGCGGTGTAGTCGCTGCTGGCGCTGACCAGGTACTTGCCGTCACTGCTGAACGCGCACTGGTTGGCCAGGTGGTCGTGGTGCACGCGGTGGATCGGCTCGCCGGTGGCGGCGTTCCACAGGATTACCTGGTTGTCGTAGCCGGCGGTGGCGACGAAGCGCGCGGCATGGGCGGCGATACCGCTGATAGGGCCAATGTGTTTCATCGAAAGATCCTTTTTCGCTGGAGTCAGAGCTTGATCGAATGGCTGGACTTGACGGCCTTCGCCTGCAGGTAGTTGCGGTTGTGATTGGTCAGGAACACCCCGGTGGGTACCTGTTCGATCACATCGATGCCGCCGGCGCGCAGCTGGGCGACCTTCTCCGGGTTGTTGGTCAGCAACCGGCACTGGTCCACGCCCAGGGCCCGCAGGATCTGCACGGCCGGATCGAACGAGCGCGAGTCGGCCAGGTGGTTCAGGCGCAGGTTGGCTTCATAGGTGTCCAGGCCCTTGTCCTGCAGCAGGTAGGCCTCGAACTTGGAGTACAGGCCGATGCCGCGCCCTTCCTGGCGCAGGTAGATCAGGTAGCCGCCCACCTCCTTGAGGGTGCGCAGCGCCTCCTGCAACTGCGGGCCGCAATCGCAGCGCTGCGAGCCGAACACATCGCCGGTGATGCATTCGGAGTGCACCCGCACCAGCGGCACGTCGCACTGCTCGCGGCCGATGCCGACGGCGAAGTGCTCCTGGTCACGCTCGAAGCCGTGGAAGCCGAAGAAATGGGCGTCGACGTCGCCGCCGAGGATGGAAATCGGCACGATGGTGTGAAGCGAAACATCCTTGTTCATGGAATCAGACCTCTTGCACGGAAGACGGAACAGCTCAGTTGTGGTTTTCAACCAGGCGAAAGCCCATGACGTAGATCGGTCGCGGGTAACGCCCGTGGCGGCGCGCGGTGCGCGCCAGGTCGCGGAAACGGGTGAAGCTGCCACCGCGGGCCACGCGGTGGGTGCCGACATCGAGCACCAGGTCGTCCTCGATCTGCGGGCCGCCGGGGTATGGCCGGTAGTCCTCGGCCACGTACTCCTCGACGTTGCCGGCCATGTCCAGCACGCCGAAGGGCGAGGCAGCGTCGACGAACACGCCGACCGGCGTGCTGTCCAGGTAGCCCAGCTCGGCGGTGTTGGCCTGCTCGACCTGGTAGGCGTCGCCCCAGGGGAACTGGCGCCCCTCGGGGCCGGCGGCGGCGTACTCCCACTGCGCTTCGCTGGGCAGGGCAAAGCGTCGGCCGGTGCGTTCGCTGAGCCACCGGGCGTAGGCGTCGGCGTCACTGGCCGAAACGCTGTACACCGGGTGATTGGCGTGGTGCCGCGGGTAGCGGCCGAACGCCCAGCCGTCGGGGATGCCGGCATGCCCGCTGTCGAGCAGGAACTGGCGGTACTCCTGGTGCGTCACCGGGAAGCGGGCGATACGGAACGCCGCCAGCTCCACTGCGTGGCGCGGGGTCTCCTTGTCGATCCAGCTGCGGTCCAGGCCGAGCCCGTCGAACTGGTCCATCACCTGCCCGACCGCGCGCGGGTCGAGGCCGATGTGCACCCGCGCCGCAGGGATGTCGATCATCTGCGGGGCGAAGGTGTCGATGCGCGGATCGCCGCGCAATGCCAGCACCTCGCCGGCGGCAATGCGCCGGGCCAGGGGTTGGCGTGGCTGCTCGAGCAGCGTCAGCAGGACATCCAGCGGTGCCTGGAGCAGATCGTCGAGCGCCGTGGCGACTTGCGCCTGCAACGGATGCTCCTGGTAGTGCGCTGGGTAACCCATCAATGCCCGGTCGCTGACATCCTTGGGCAGCGGGCTGGGCAGCCGTGGCCAATGCCACTGTTTGTAGCTGTTCATGCAAATACCTGCCTGGGCACAGGCCTGCCAAACGGCAGGCCTGCGACGACGTGGGATCAGAGGCGGTCGAGGAGCAACCGAGGGTTGCTTTCGATCATCTCCACTTCGGCGCTGTAGACTTCGATCACCAGGCCATCCGGGTCCTCGAAGTAGACGGCGCTGCGCACGTTGTCCGGCCCATGGTGATAGCCCGGTGCCGGGCCGTTGCCCTTGACCAGCTTGATGGTGCCGGTGGCGGTGACCTGCTCGGCGATGCGCCGCACATCCTCGGGCAGCGCCCGAACGCCGATGTGGTAGCCGGTCGGGTAGCTGAACGACTCGCTCTGCTCGATGAAGAAGTCGAAGCCGTTGAGCTCCATCACCGCCTTGCGCGGACCGAGGTTGTAGCAGTAGTTGGCGCCGAGGATGTCGCTGTAGAACGCCTTGGAGGCTTCAAGGTCGCGGGTGAGGATATTGACGTGGTTCATCTCGGGGCGCTGTGCGGCCCGCGCCGCTTCGTCCAGCCCCAGGCCGTCGAGCGAGCGCCACAGCTTGGTCGCGGCCGCGAACTTGGCAAAGCCCGCCAGCCAGTCCTTGATCGCCAGCTCCGGCGCCTGCCCGGCACCGATATCCAGCGAGTAGGGATAGAGGAAGCCCTGGCTCGCCTGCTGCCACTGGGCGATCACGCCGCTGGCAGACGGCAACTGCGCCAATGCGCCCTGCACGCGGACCAGCACCAGCGCGGTGTTGCGGCACAACCCGCTGGCCTCGTTGAGCAGCGTGTTCAGCGCCGCCGGTGGCGTGGCGCTGTCGAGCAGCAGGCAGACCGCGTCCACCGGCCCCTGGCCGGCCGGCTTCTGGCTGACCTGCAGGCTGAAACCCGCCGCCGCCGCGGCGCTGCCCAGGCTGTCCAGGGCCTGGGCCGCCGCGTCGCCGAGCGGCGCGGCATGCAATGCCAACAAGCGCAGCATCAGGCAGCCCTCCGTCCGATCAGCAGGGTGTAGCGGCCGATCGGCTCCTGCTCCACGGTGAGCCCCGCCGACGCCATGCTGTCGATCAGGTAGCGGGTCGGGTGCAGCTCGCCGTTGACCGTGTTGAGCATCATGTGCAGGGAGAAGTCGGCCGACAGCGCCGGATGGATCTCGTCATCCTCCAGGGCCATGCTCAGCACCAGCAGCGCGCCGTCGCCCTCGACCATGCCGGCGGCGCCGGCGATCAGGGTGCGCACCTGCTCGCGGGTGAAATAGTGCAGGCAGTCGTTGAGCATCACCACGTCGGCCCGCTCGCCCTGGTACTGTGCCAGGTCCAGCAGGTTGCGGGCATGGAAGCCCAGGCGGCTGTCGAGGCGGTACTTGGCGAAGGTGGCCGCGGCCGCCTCGCGGGTGGGTTCCAGGTCCCAGACCTCACCCTTGACTTGCGGATTGCGGCTGGCGATCTCGGCCAGGTAGGTGCCGTGGCCACCGGCCAGGTCGATCACCCGCTGGGCCTTGTCGAACAGCGGCAGGTCACGCAGCACATCGACCATGGGCTGGCTGAAGCGGACCATGGCATCGTTGAAGGCGTCGCGGGCCGCCAGGTCGTGCTTGAAGCGGTTTTCCTGCTGGAAATCCAGCGAGGTGCGGCTGCGCAGCACCTCGTCCAGGCGCGGCCAGTTGTGCCACTGCAGGCGCTGGTGATCGATGATCGGGCCGATGAACTCGGCGCTGTCGCTGACCAGGAAACGCTGGCTCAGCGGCAGGTTCTCGAAACCTTGGGCGGTGCGCTTCAACAGGCCCATGGCCACCAGCGCGTTGAGGAAGATGCGGCCCTTGTTCGGCACCCAACCCAGCGCATCGCTCAGGGCCTGGGCGCTGACCGGCTGGCGGGTGTGGTCGAACACACGCTGGGCCAGCGCCGAATGCAGAATGGCGGACTGGCGGTACTGGTCAGAGAGCTTCACCAGGTCGACCACGCCTTGCAGACTGTTCAGCTCGTCGGCGTGTTCATAGATGGTCACGGGTTTCTGGGCGTTCATGCACTCACATCCCTGTCGAGTTATTGTGGGTGAGCCCATGCCCGGCATTTGCCAGCAAGGTGTCGATTGACTTGCACGCACCCCTCCCTGGGACCGGCAAGCACAGGCTCCGCAATTCAGCCTAGACGCGGACTCAATAAATACAACTAATACCTTTTATATTTTTATCGCATATAAATTTTATTATCGATAATCGTTACTCTTGCACAATTCACCGCGAATCCGGGCTATCCTTCGCCCACTTGCCTGCGCAAAGGATGGCCCAGGAGAGTGCCCGATCCGTTCATTCACGCCCGGTTTCCAGCGCTCCATGACCTCGACCACCGTTGATACCAACTGCACCGCCGACCGCATCCTGTTCCTGCTCAAGACCCGCGGGCCGCTCAAGACCGCCGACCTGGCCCAACTGCTCGCCATCACCTTCGAGGCCACCCGTCAGCAGGTGCAGAAGCTGCAGGCGTCCGACCTGATCAGCGGCATCAGCGTGCCGGCCAAGGGCGCCGGGCGCCCTTCGCAGAAATGGGCACTGACCGCCGCTGCCCAGCGCCGCTTCCCCGATTCCCACAGCGTGCTGACCCTGCAACTGATCGAGAGCGTCGAGCAGGTGTTCGGCAGCGACGGGGTCGACCGCCTGATCAGCCGCATGGAAGACAGCAACAGCCGTGAGTACCAGCAGGCCTGCGCCGATGGCCAGAGCCTGGAGGACAAGGTGCGCATCCTCGTGCAGTTGCGCGAGCGCGCCGGCTACATGGCCGAGATGCAGGCCGACGGCAACGACTGGCTGATCGTCGAGAACCACTGCCCGATCTGCATTGCCGCCACCCGCTGCCAGGGGTTCTGCCGCAGCGAACTGCAGGTATTCCAGGCGGCGATCGGCGAACACGGGCTGGTGGAGCGTTGCGAGCACCTGATCTCGGGGGATCGGCGCTGCGTCTATCGCATTTCGCCGATCTAACAGCGTGGGAGCGGGCTAGCCCCGCGATCACCGGCGAAGCCGGTGCCATGCAACGCCTCGCGGGGCTAGCCCACTCCCCCTCCTCGCCAGGTTACTCATCAGATCCGCCGCCTGCCCTTCAGCGCTGGAATGGTGGTCTGCGCAATCGCCACCTGTTCCTGCTCACGCCGGGTGTTGGCTGCCAGGCCCGCCAGGGTCGGCTGGCTGAACAGCAGGCGCGCATCGGCATGCAGCCCGGCCTGGCGCATGCGCGCCACCAGGCTGACCGCCAGCAGTGAATGCCCGCCCAACTCGAAGAAGTTGTCATCGCGGCCGACCTGCTCGATCTTCAGTACCTCCGTCCAGATCTGCGCCAGCGCCTGTTCCAGCTCATCCCGGGGCGCCTCAAAGGCCCGGCTGATCACCGCCTCCACGCCCGGCGCCGGCAAGGCGCGACGATCGACCTTGCCGTTGGGGCTCAGCGGCAGCTCGTCCAGAAGCACGTAGGCCGAGGGCACCATGTAGGCCGGCAGGCGCGCCGACAGGTACGCACGCAGCGCTTCCAGCGTCGGCGCGACATGGCCATCACGACAGCTGGCATAGGCCACCAGGCGCTCCTCGCGCACCATAACCACGGCCTGGCCCAGGGCCGAATGGGCCGCCAGCAGCGCCTCGATCTCGCCCGGTTCGATGCGCAGGCCATTGAGCTTGACCTGGAAGTCGTTGCGCCCGAGGAATTCCAGCTCGCCATCGGCGCGATAGCGCACCAGGTCGCCGGTGCGGTACAGGCGGTCGCCGGCCACGAACGGGCTGGCAATGAAACGCTCGGCCTGCAACGCCGGCAAGCCCAGGTAGCCGCGGGCCACGCCAATGCCGCCGATATGCAGTTCGCCGGCACACCCCACGGGCACCGGACGGTCATGGGCATCGAGCACGTACAGCCGGGTATTGCCGATCGCCCGCCCGATCGGCGGGGCGACGGCGGGCAACGGCTGGTGCGGCTCCAGGGTCCAGGCGGTGCTGTCCACGGTGGCCTCGGTGGGGCCATAGACATTGTGCAGGCGCACCTGGGGCAAGGCTTGGCGCACCTGTTGCGCCAGCGCCAGGGTCAGTTCGCCGCCGCCACAGAAGACATCGCGCAGGCTGCTGCAACGCTCGACGCCCGGGGTGTCGAGAAACGCCTGCAGCAGGGCCGGGACGAATTTGACGGTGGTCACCCGGCGCGCCTGGATCAGCTGCACCAGATAGGCCGGATCGCGGTGCCCGTCGGGGCGTGCCAGCACCAGGCGCAAGCCGGCGCACAGCGGCCAGAACAACTCCCACACCGAGCCGTCGAAGCTGAACGGCGCCCGTTGCAGCAGCGCGTCGTCGGCCTGCGGCGGGCACAGGTCGCTGCCCCAGCGCATCAGGTTGCACAACCCACGATGCTCGACCATCACCCCTTTCGGCGTACCGGTCGAGCCCGAGGTGTACATGACATAGGCCAGGTGCCCGCCACCCAGTTCCGGCAGCTGCGGCGCATGGTCGTCGTGCGCCTGCCAGTCACCGTGATCCAGATCCACCAGCGGTGTCGACAGGCCCTCGAACAGGCCGCGGGTGGCTCCGTGCACCAGCAGTGCCAGGGGCGCGCTGTCGGCAAGCATGTAGTGCAGGCGTTCGTCGGGGTAGCCGGGGTCCAGCGGCACATAGGCGCCACCGGCCTTGAGCACGCCGAGCAGGCCGACAATCAGCGAGGCGCCGCGCTCCAGGCACACGGCGACCCGGCTGTCGGGCCGCACGCCAAGGCCGATCAGGTGATGGGCCAGGCGATTGGCCTGGGCGTCGAGCTCGCGGTAGGTGAGCTGCGTCTCTTCGCTCTGCAGCGCCACGGCATCCGGCGTGCGTCGCACCTGGGCGGCAAACAGCGCAGGCAGGTGCGGATAGGCGGGATCCAGCGCCACCTCGGTGGCATTGAGGGTCTCCAGCAGATAGACGCGCTCCGTCTCCGGCAAGGTCGACAGCGACTGGAGCGCCACCGCAGACTCGCTGACCAGGGCGTTGGCCAGCGCCTGCAGGGCGCAGCAAACATGCCCGAGCACCCGTTTGGCGCCCAGCTCGCGAGGTGCCCGCACACTCAGCCGCAGGCTGTCGCCCTGCTCGTCCACAGTCAGCACCAGGGCGTGACTGTGCACCTCGCTGGCATCGAGCAACGTCACGCCAGGCAGCGCCACAGCGTCGTGCGCGGCGCCATGCCGGTAGTTGAGCAGGCTGTCGAACAGTGCCACCCCGGCGGGCAGGCCGCTGCAGCGCTGGGCCAGCACCAGCGGCGCATCCTCGTGCCCGAGCAGCGCCGCCAGCTGGCCGTGGATTGCGCTCAGCGCCTGGCCCACATCACGACCGGCCAGCGACACCCGCAACGGCAGGCTGTTGATGAACATGCCCAGCGCCCGCTCGGCGCCCTCGCCCGCCATTACCCGGCCCAGCAGCACGGTGCCGAACAGCACCTCGTCGCGACCGCCCAAGGCTCCCAGCACCTGCGCCCAGGCCAGGTGCATCAGGCTGCCCAGGCCGACGTCGTGCTGACGCACGCGCTGGCGCAAGGCCGTGGCCAAGTCTTCAGGAACAGTCAGGGCGCAGGTCTCGACATTGGCCAGCGCCTGCGCGCCCTCGCCCATGCCGGCCAGCCTGGGTGGCGCGTCCACCCCGGCCAGGGCTTCGCGCAGGAAGGCTTCATGCCCCGCCTGCCTGGCCTCGTCGCGGCTCAGGGCAACGTAGTTACGATACGGCACGGGCGCTGGCAGCGTGTGTCCCTCGCCCGCCATCAGCGTCGCCAGCTCGGCCAGCAGCACCTGCACCGAGACCGCGTCGTTGACCAGATGGTGGAAGTGCAACAGCCCCAGCCAGCGCTGCCGCGCGCTGTCCTCGACGCAGGCCAGGGCCATCATCGGCGCCTGGCGCAGGTCCAGCCGCAGTCCCTCTTCGCGCAGCCGGGTGGCCGCGTCGCCCGGAGCGGGCGCAAGCACCCTCAGCGGCAACCAGGCCTGGCGCCACACCACTTGCTGCGGCTGCGCCAGGCCGTCCCAGGCCAGACTGGTACGCAGGATGTCGTGACGCTCGATGACCCCGGCCAAGGCGCGGTTGAACGCCTCCAGCGCAGCCTGGCTGGCGAAGGCGAACAGCGCCTGTTGCTGGTACGGGTCACGGTCTTCGGTGAGATGGTGGTACAGCATCCCCTCCTGCAACGGTGCCAGCGGGTAGATTTCCTGCACATTGGCCGCCCCGCCCGGAACCCTGTCGACGATGCGGTCGATGCTGGCCTGGTCGAGGCGGGTCAGGGCCAGCATCTCGGGCGTGATCCGCTGGCTACCCGGGATCACGCGGCTGGCCGGCACCGTCTGCGCCGGGGCGTCGCCAAGCGATGCGGCCAGGCTCGCCAAGGTCGGCTGACCGAACAGGACCTGGGCATCGACCTGCAGCCCCGCCTGACGCATGCGCTCGATCAGGCGTACCGCCAGCAGCGAATGGCCGCCCAGCTCGAAGAAATGATCGTGCCGCCCGACCTGCTCCACCTCCAGCAACTCGGCCCACAGCGCGGCCAGACGCTGCTCAAGCTCGCCCTGGGGCGGCTCGTGGGCGCGCCGTACCGTGGCTTCGCTGCCCGGCGCGGGCAAGGCGCGGCGGTCGAGCTTGCCATTGGTGGTCAACGGCCAGGCCGTCATCGCCACATAGGCGCTCGGCAGCAACACGGCCGGCAGGCGGCTGCGCAGGTGCTCGTGCAACTGCAACGGGGTCGACGCCTGCTCGCCAAGGTACCAGGCCACCAGCTGGCCGTCGCGCAGCAGCACCAGCGCCTCGCGCACGGCCGGGTGGCTGGCCAGCGCGCTCTCGATCTCGCCCAGCTCGACCCGCACGCCGCGAATCTTGACCTGGTCGTCGCTACGGCCCAGGTACTCCAGGGTGCCGTCGGGCAACCAGCGCACCAGGTCCCCCGTGCGGTACATCCGGGCGCCGTGCTGCGGGGTGAACGGGTCGTCGAGGAAGCGCTCGGCTGTCAGGTCGGGGCGATTCAGGTAGCCGCGGGCGACACCCGCACCGCCGATGTACAGCTCACCGACGGCGCCTATCGGCAGTTGCCGGCCCTGGGCATCGAGCACATGCAGGCGAGTATTGGCCACCGGCGCGCCGATATGCAGCACCTGGCCCGAACGCACCTCGCCCGCGCTGGCCACCACCGTGGCCTCGGTCGGCCCGTAGTTGTTGATGATCCGCCAGCCTCGCTCGCGGGCCAACCGACGCAGGCGATCGCCGCCGACCAGCAAGGTGCGCAGGGTGGGATGCGGCTCGCCCTGGGCGAAGGCGTGCTCGGCCACCGGCGTGGGCAGGAAGCTGACCTGCAGTGGCTGGGCGCGCCACCAGCGCAGCAGCGCGTCGATGTCCTCGCCGCCCTCGCCCACCGGCGCCAGGTGCAGGGTGGCGCCGGCGCACAGGGTCGGCCAGATCTCCCAGGCCATGGCATCGAAGCCGAAGCCTGCCAGGCTGGAGGTGGCGCTGCCAGGATGGAGGTCGAAGGCTTCGCAGTGCCAGTCGACCAGGTTGGCGAGCATGCGATGCTCGATCATCACGCCCTTGGGCTGGCCGGTGGAGCCGGAGGTGTAGATCACATAGACCAGGCTTGAACCCGACAGCCCCGGTACCTCGAGGTCGGCGACCGCCGTCGCGGGCAGTGGCAGGCGGTCCAGCTCGATCACCGCCACATCGATGGCCGGCAGGCGCTCGCGCAGGCTGGACTGGGTCAGCACCACCTTCGGCGCGCAATCTTCCAGCAGGTAGCGCAAGCGCTCGCCCGGGTGCGCCGGATCGATCGGCACATAGGCCGCACCTGCTTTCAGCACCGCCAGCAGGCCGACCAGGGTGTCCAGGCCACGCCGGGCGACCACGGCCACCCGTTGCTCCGGCACCACGCCCAGGGCCAGCAGTTGCGTGGCCAGCTGGTTGGCGCGGTTGTTCAGCTCGGCATAACTCAGGTGGCGCCCCTCGTGCACGGCGGCCGTCGCCTCGGCGCGCAGCGCGGCCTGGGCCTCGATGCGCCGATGGATCAGGGCCGGGCCTTGGGCGGCGCTGGCCGTGGCATTCCACAGCCGCAGGCGCTGGTGCTCGTCGGGCAACAGCAAGTCGTAGTCGTCGATGGCCGCCTGCGGCCGCTCCAGCCCCTGGGCCAGCACATGCAGCAGGCGCGCAGTGAACACCTCGACCTCTTCGGGGGCCAGCCAGGCCTGGTTGTACACCAGGTGCAGCCAGGCCTTGCCATTGTGCGGGTTGCTGCGCAGATAGATCGACAACGGCGTCGGCTCGTGATCGTTGCATACCTTGACGCTGTGGGCGCCGAGGCTGCCATAGCGCAGGTCGTGGCCTTCTTCCTCGTAGGACACGGTGATCTCGAACAACTGTCCCCGCGCCTCGCGGGACATCCCTAAAGCCCGTTTGAGATCGCTCAGCGGCAGGCGCTGGTGGCGCAGGTCGCGCCGCAGGGCATCGCCGATACCGCGCACCAGCTCGGCGAAGCTCAAATGCCGGCCGAAGTCCATGCGCAAGGCATTGACCTGGACGAACATGCCCAGGGTCGCCTTGGCCCGCGCATTGCCACGGTTACGCACCGGCAGGCCGACCACCCAGTCGTCCCGCTGCCAGGCCCGGGCACAGCACACGTGCAAGGCCGCCAGCAGCACATGGGCGACCGATCCGTGCAGCTCGTCGGCCAGTTGCTGCATGCGCGCCAGCAGGTCGCCGTCGAAACTGCGCTCCAGCGCATGGCTGGGCGTGGCACCTGGCGGCAGGCCCTGTTCCCTGGGCCGCAGCAGCGCATCGGGCAGTTGCGGGTAACGGCCTTGCCAATAGGCAAGATCGCGCTGCTGGCGGGCCGATCCCTGGTAGGCCAGGTCATCCTCGATGAATGTCCGGTAGGACGGGGCCGTGTCCGGCAGTGCCAGGCCCTGCTCGAGCAGACCGTAGTACTGGCCCAGCTGGTGGAGCAACTGCTCCAGGCCCCAGCCGTCGAGGATCAGGTGATGGGCCTGCAACATCAGCAGGCTGCGCCCGGCACCCACATGCAGCAATGCCATGCGCAGCAACGGTCCGGTTTCAAGGGCGAAGGGCTGTTGCAGCAAGGTCTTGGCCAGACGCTGCGCAGCGGCGAAGGGTTCAGCCTGCCCGCGCAGGTCGTGCTCGTCCAGCGGTACCTGCAAACCGGCCACAAAGCGCTGGCGGGCCACGCCATCATCCCCCGCCTCGCGCACCAGCACCGTGCGCAACCCGTCGTGAAGCGCGACCAGATGCGTCAGCGCGCGCCGCAGCAGGCCACTGTCCACGGCGCCGTCGAATTCGAGATAGCCGCCGACGTTGTAGAGCGGCGAGTCGCCGTGGCTGATCTGGTCCAGCCAGATGTCGCGCTGGGCGCAGGTCAGGGGGAAGCTATCGGCGACGGCCATGGGCGGGTCTTCCTTGAAACGGGATCGTTCGCGGATTCAAGCACCCACCCCACGCCCTGTATGGCCCCCCAAACCCGGACATTGGCCGGTACCTTTTCGCTCCGCCTAAGCCTGCTGAATCTTTTGTAGGAAATTGACGATAGTCGGCAGCCGGTACCTGCCTACCCCTGTCAGCCGGCGTGGCAATCGCCGGCGATCTGGCCGGTTTCTGGCGCCAATTGTCCGACAATCCATCGATTCAGAGTGCATGAGCCCGGGAAAATACCGACTTTTCTTGTCGGATTAATTGGCATTTCCTGTCCCCGCTTTCCGCTACAGACGCAGGCTCGGAGCCTGCTATTCAATAGCGCCAAGCCCCAGCACAGAGAGGACTCGACCGCGAGACCCACCGCGTTACCGGATCAAGGAAGACAACGACATGAAGCTGATCGACAGCCTCGAACACCGCCACGACCCGCACCTGTACCTGCAGTTGGGCGCACTGGTTGCCAGCACCGGCGATGCCACCTTCGCCGAACAGATGTTCCAGCTGATCGACGACCAGGTGCCGATTCATCGACTCGACCTCAGCGAATGGACCCTCGACAGCGACCAGGCCAGCATCCGCCAGGTCAAGGTGCTGGGCAGCGCCGGCCTGCCCGAGGCGACGCCCGCGCAGGCGCAGCTGCGCCATCCCCTGCTGCAAAGCATCATGCGCATGGAAGACCCCTTGCTGATCCAGATAAACGCCCCCGTGCACCAGTGCAACCTGGTGTCGCGCAGCGGCGACCGGCGCTGGGTCATCTGCTGTCATCGCCAACGCAGCGAGCGGATGTTCTCCCTGGCCGAACTGTCGCTGCTCAAGCGCCTGTCCGACACCCTGTTGCCACTGGTCGAGCACCACGCCCAGCTGTTCCTGCAGGCGGCCCAGCGCCGACCGGGAAGCCTGCTGGCGGATGAGGCCGGCTCGCTGCGCCAGGTCTTCACCGAGCGTCTGGAGCAGGAGGCGATCCGCCTGTCCAGCCGCGAGCAGGAAGTGTGCATCGGCCTGCTCACCGGAGGCACCGTGCCACAGATGGCCCAGCGCCTGAATGTGAAGAACAGCTCGATCGAGACCTACCTGAAACGCGCCACCGCCAAGCTCGGCGTCAGCGGACGCCATGGCCTGGCCCGCTGGATGGCCGGCACCTGATCCCAGAGACCCTGTCATGCCGCGAATCACCCTGCCCTTGCTCGCTCTCGTTTTGACCGGTTGCAGCCTCGCCCCCGACTACCAGCGTCCACTCTCGCCCAGCGCCGAGCAGTACCCCACGGGCGTCGCCTACCGTGGCGGGCGGCCCGCCACGGACGTGACCGGCGACTGGCGCGGGGTGTTCCACGACCCGGTGCTGCGCCAGTTGCTCGACACTGCGCTGGTCAACAACCGCGACCTGCGCGTGGCCGTGCTCAACGCCGAGGCCTACCGCGCCCAGTACCGCATCCAGCGCGCCGAACTGCTGCCGAAGATCGCCGCCAATGCCCAGGGCACGCGCCAGTACCTGCCACGGCGGCGCACCGGTGGCGAAGGCATGATCAGCAGCCAGCAATCAGCGACCGTCGGCATCAGCGCCTACGAACTGGACCTGTTCGGTCGATTGCGCAGTCTCAGCGACCAGGCCCTGCTCAACTACCTGGCCACCGACGAGGCCCGACGTGGCGCCGAGCTCAGCCTGCTCAGCAGTGTCGCCGGCGCCTACCTGACCTGGCGCGCCGACCAGGAGCTGCTGGCCCTGTCACGCCAGACCCTGCTGGCCGACGAGAAGAGCCTGCGCCTGACCCAGCGCCAGCGCCGCACCGGCACCCTGTCGGCGCTCGACCAGATCCAGGCCACCACCCGCGTCGACAGCACCCGCGCTGCCGTGGCGCGCTACACCCGCCTGGCCGCCCAGGACCTCAACCAGTTGCAGCGCCTGGTCGGCGCGCAGGTCGACGAACACCTGCCGGCGTTGCCGCTGGCCGACGAGCAGATCGCCCGGGTGCCCGCCGGCCTGCCCGCCGACCTGCTGCAACGCCGCCCGGACATCCGCCAGGCCGAGTACCAACTACAGGCCGCCAACGCCAATATCGGTGCGGCGCGGGCGGCGTTCTTCCCGAGCATCAGCCTGACCGCCAACGCCGGCAGCAGCAGCCGCGAACTGGCCGACCTGTTCGACGCCGGCAGCGGCACCTGGCTGTTCCAGCCGCAGATCAACCTGCCGCTGTTCAACGCCGGCAGCCTGCGTGCCAGCCTCGACTACGCGAAACTGCAGAAGGACATGCAAGTGGCGCGCTACGAGAAGTCGATCCAGACCGCCTTCCAGGAAGTGGCCGACGGCCTGGCGGCGCGCAGCACCTATCAGCAGCAGTTGCAGGCCCAACGCGACCTGGTGGAGGCCAGCCAGCGCTACCACGACCTGGCCGAGAACCGCTACCGCACCGGCATCGACAGCAGCCTGACCTTCCTCGACGCCCAGCGCTCGCTGTTCAGCGCCCAACAGGGCCTGATCAGCGACCGCCTGGCGCAGTTGCTGGCCGAGGTGAACCTGTTCACCGCGCTGGGCGGCGGCTGGGAGGCGTCGCCGGGGCTGGCCTACCAGCGCTCGGCGGCCCTGCCGAAATAGACCGACGGCGACACCCCGAGGGTGCGACGGAACATGGCACTGAAGGCACTGGGGCTGTCGTAACCCAGGTCCAGCGCCACCTCCAGCACCGATTGTCCGGCGGCCAGGGCATCGAGGCTTGCCAGCAGGCGCATGCGCCGCAACCACTGCACCAGGCTCAGGCCGGTCTCGCGCTGGAAGGCGCGGGTCAGGGTGCGCGGGTTGAGGCCGCTGTGGGCGGCGGCGCGGGCCAGGCTCCAGTCCTCGGACGGTGCCTGGCGCAGGGCGTCGCACAGGCCTTGCAGATGCGTCGAGTGCGGGCTGGGCACATGCAAGGCGAACACCGGCAGCACGCGCAGCTCGTCGAGGATCAGCTGCATGATCCGCGCCTCGCGCCCCTGGGCCGGGTGGTCGGGGGCGATGTCCATGGCGCGGATGATCAGCTCGCGCAACAGCGGCGAGATCTCGATCACCTGGCACTGGCGCGGCAGGTCCGGGCGCGCGTCGGGTTCGACGAACAAGGTGCGCATGCGCACCACGCCGGCCATGCGCAGCTCGTGCTCGACCGCCGCCGGCACCCACACCCCGCGTCCCGGGGGAACCACCCAGCTGCCTTCACGGGCACTGACCGTGACCACGCCGCTGATGGCGTGGATCAGTTGGGCACGGTCATGGCAGTGCGGGGCGATGTGCTCGCCATGGCGATAGTTCTCGGCGAGCGGCAGGATGATCGGGCGCGGCATCTGTGCGGGTCTGGCTAGGGTGAACAGGGATTATTGGCGATGCGCAGGGCTGAGGGGAATCCCGGTGGCTTGTGGGAGAAAGCCCCGGTGTCAGCACCCCTTGGCCACTTCCTGCGCCGACACTGGTACATCGAAGACCTTGTCGAACCCCCACTGGAACACGAACGCATAGACGAAGAAGAACACGAACAACGCCAGGTTGGTCACCAGCGCCGCCCACAGCCCGATGTCCAGCCAGTAGGCCACCAGCGGCAGCAGAATCAGCACCAGCCCGCCCTCGAAGCCCAGGGCATGCAGCAGGCGTCGCAGGAAGGTGCGGCTGCGCTGGTGCTGACGCGCCTCCCAGCGCTCGAACGCCCAGTTGTAGGCCATGTTCCAGCTCATGGCGATGCCCGACATGAGGATCGACAGCACCGTCGATTGGGCCATGCCGGCGCCGAATGCCAGCTCCAGCGCCGGCGCCACGCAGGCCACGGCGATGGCCTCGTAAAGGATGGCCTGGACAACCTTGCGCGCCTTGCCTTGCATGTTCAGCTCCCTGAAGAAAAGACCTACAAAGCTACAAGAAGAAGACTGTAAGAAAAAGCCGGAAATACTTTATTGACTGACCGTTCAATCAAGAAAAGCTAGCATAAACGTTTCCGCACCACCCCTCCCTGGCGTTCGGCCTCGACAGTGCCGACACGACCCCCGCCTCCGTGGCTCTTCCGCCAGCGCCTGCACCGCACCGTCCGGCGCAGGCCGCGCATTGGACAACCCCGTGATCGACTGCTTGTATCTATGACTGGCAAGCGGCGACACGTCGTACAACTTCGTCCAGGGAATCGAACGAGGAACTACACGATGGCTTACACCGTGATGATGGTATTCGGTACCCGCCCTGAAGCGATCAAGATGGCCCCGCTGGCCCGCGTCCTGCGCGACTGGCCCGAGGTCGACTTGCATATCTGCTCCACCGGCCAGCACCGCGAAATGCTCGAACAGGTCCTCACCGCCTTCGGCCTCACGGTCGACCAGGACCTGCAGGTGATGACCCAGAACCAGACCCTCAATGGCCTGTCCCGCGACCTGCTGGACAAGCTCGACCGCGCCTACGAGCAGGTCAAGCCCGATATCGTCCTGGTCCACGGCGACACCACCACCAGCTTCATCGCCTCGCTGGCGGCCTTCCACCGGCATATCCCCATCGGCCATGTCGAGGCCGGCCTGCGTACCGGCAACCTGCAGCAGCCCTGGCCCGAGGAAGCCAACCGGCGCCTGACCGGCGTGCTTGCCAACCTGCACTTCACCCCCACCCGCGACTCCGACGCCAACCTGATCCGCGAAGGCGTGCCGCCCGAGCATATCGAGGTCACCGGCAACACGGTGATCGACGCCCTGCTGTGGATGCGCGACAAGCTGCACCGTGACAACTGGCGTCCCGCGCCCGAGTCCCCGCTCAAGGTGCTGCGCGACGACCAGCGCATGGTGCTGATCACCGGCCACCGCCGGGAGAACTTCGGCAGCGGCTTCGAACGCATCTGCCTGGCCCTGGCCGAGCTGGCCCTGCGCTACCCGGACGTGCAGTTCCTCTACCCCGTGCACCTCAACCCGCAGGTGCAGCACGCGGTGTACAGCGTGCTGTCCGGCCGCGACAACATCCACCTGGTCGCGCCCCAGGACTACCCGCATTTCGTCTGGCTGATGAACCGCGCGCATATCATCCTCACCGACTCCGGCGGCGTGCAGGAAGAGGCGCCCGCCCTGGGCAAGCCGGTGCTGGTGTTGCGCAAGGTCACCGAGCGCCCCGCCGTGCTCAAGGGTGGCACGGTCAAGCTGGTCGGCACCCTGACCGAGCGCATCGTCCACGAGACCAGCCAGCTGCTCGACGACCCGGTCGCCTACGCGCGCATGGCGCAGGTGTTCACCCCCTTCGGTGACGGCCACGCCAGCGAGCGCATCGCCGAACGCCTGAGCCGCTGGTTCGCCGAACAATCCGCCGCGCGGGACAACGCATGAGCCTGGCCTTCATCGATTTCCTCACCTATGTCCTGTTCGGCCTGAAGATCCTTGCCATCATCCTGGCGACACTGATGTTCGTGCTCGGCCTGGACGACCTGTTCATCGACCTGTGCTACTGGGGCCGCAAGCTGATCCGGCGCTTCCGGATCTACGACAAGTTCGAGAAAGCCGACGAGAAGCGCCTGTTCGAGGTGCCGGAAAAACCCCTGGCGATCATGGTGCCGGCCTGGAACGAGGTCGGCGTGGTCGGCGAGATGGCGCGCCTGGCGGCCTCGACCATCGACTACGAGAACTACCAGATCTTCGTCGGCACCTACCCCAACGACCCGCAGACCCAGGCCGACGTCGATGCCGTGTGCCTGCACTACCCCAACGTGCACAAGGTGGTCTGCGCCCGCCCCGGTCCGACCAGCAAGGCCGACTGCCTGAACAACATCATCGACGCCATCCTGCGCTTCCAGCAGGACGCGCGCATCGAGTTCGCCGGGTTCATCCTGCATGACGCCGAAGACGTCATCTCGCCGATGGAACTGCGCCTGTTCAACTACCTGCTGCCGAACAAGGACATGATCCAGATCCCGGTGTACCCCTACGCACCGGAATGGAAAGGCTTCACCGCCGGCCATTATGTCGACGAGTTCGCCGAGAACCACGGCAAGGACGTGATCGTGCGCGAAGCGCTCACCGGCCAGGTGCCCAGCGCCGGGGTCGGCACCTGCTTCAGCCGCCGGGCGATCAGCGCCCTGCTCGAGGACGGCGACGGCATCGCCTTCGATGTGCAGAGCCTGACCGAGGACTACGACATCGGTTTTCGTCTCAAGCAAAAAGGCATGAAGTGCATCTTCGCCCGCTACTCCATCACCGACCCGGCGCTGGCCCTCAAGCAGGACTGGCGCCCCGGCATGAGCCGCGAGTTCGCCCAGGTGATCTGCGTGCGCGAGCACTTCCCCAGGGACTGGCAGCACGCCATCCGGCAGAAGTCTCGGTGGATCGTCGGCATCGTGTTCCAGGGCACCAGCAACCTCGGCTGGAGCCGCAAGGGCGCGCTCAACTACTTCCTCTGGCGCGACCGCCGTGGGCTGTTCGCCTACCTGCTGAGCTTCCTGGTCAACCTGCTGTTGCTGGTGCTGCTGGCGATGTGGCTGGTCACGGTGATCGCGCCGGAGTCCTGGCGCTTCATGTCGATCCTCAGCGACAGCACGCTGCTGAGCACGCTGCTGTGGCTCAACGGCCTGCTGCTGTTCAACCGCCTGTTCCAGCGTTTCTGGTTCGTGACCCGCTACTACGGCATCTTCGAGGGCCTGCTGTCGGCGCCGCGGATGATGTGGAGCAACTTCGTCAACTTCTTCGCCAACCTGCGCGCCCTGCGCCAGGTGATGGAAATGGGCGATTCGCGGCGGGTGGCCTGGGACAAGACCACCCACGAGTTCCCCGCCCTCGCCGCGCCTGCGCGCACACCGCTGGGCCAGCGCCTGGTTGAGAAAGGCTTGATAACCGAGACTCAGCTTGAGCAGGCCATCACCAGCCCGGTGCGCCGGCGCCTGGGTCGCGAGTTGCTGCTGCGCGGCTGGCTGAGCAGCGAGCAACTGGTCGAGACCCTGGCCGAGCAGCTGGACCTGCCCTGGGCGCCGCTGAACCCGTTCAAGATTGAGCCTGCGTTGATCGCCAAGCTGCCGCGCAAGCTCGCCACCCACTACGGCGTGCTGCCGGTGGAAGAAGACGGCGACACCTTGGTGCTGGCCAGCGAGAGCCCGGTCAGCCAGGTCTCGCTCGGCGTGATCAGCCGCCAGCTCAAGCGCCCGGTACGCGCCCGCCTGGCGCCGCAGGGTCGGGTCACCCTGGGCCTGCGCTACCACTACCCGAGCCCCTGGCAGAAGCCCGAGACCCGCGAAATGCTCGCGGTGCTCGAACGCCATCAGGACGACCCCACGCTGCTGGAGCAGGTCGGCATCCACCAGGTGATGCTCGGCACGCTGCTGCAGGTGCGCGGCATGGTGCCGGCGACCCTGTTCAACCAGGCGCTGATCGACTTCAACCCCGAGCAGCAGAGCCTGGGCGAACACCTGATCGCCCGCGGCATCATCACCGAAGAGGTGCTGCAGCAAGCCCTCGCCGAGCAGGCCAGCGAACAGCAGGCCGCCTATGAACTGACCCGGGAGGTGGCATGACGCCCCGTCTTTCCCTGACCCTCGCCAGCCTGCTGCTGTGCACCTCTGCCCTGGCCGCGCCGACCAAGCCGATGACCGACTTCCAGCGTTTCACCAGCTACCCCTTCATGGAGCGTGGCTACCGGGAGGCGCAGAAGGACAACTGGGCGGAGGTCGAGCGCCTGACCCGTCATGTACTGGGGCGCGTGCCCAACAACAACGAGGCCCGCGCCCTGCTGGCCGAGGCCTTGGCTCATCAGCGCCGCTACAAGGAGGCCGAGGCCATCGCCGAGGACCTCGACGACAACCCCGAGCACGCCGACGCCCTGCTCGAACTGCGCCTGACCTGGATCGAGCAGGACCCGCCCGCGGCGAGCCAGGTGGAGGCCTGGCTGGCCGACAGCCAGGGCCAGCAACGGGTACGCCTGTGGCAGGCCTACAGCGTCAGCCTGGCCAAGTTCGGTGGCGCGGGCAAGGCGCTGGAGTGGCTCAACCAGTTGCCGGTGCGCGACGACGGCATGGTGCTGCGCATGACCCGGGCCAACTTCGCCGAGCAACTGCGCAACTGGGGCGAGACCATCGACCAGTTGCAACCGCTGGCCGACAAGGGCGAATTGCCGCCGCAGGACTGGCAGCGGCTGGCCAACGCCTACATCCAGCAGGTCGATGAAAAAGGCCTGAACAAGCTGCTGGCCAGCGCACCGTCCCAGGAAGCGGCGACCCACGCCCGCCTGGCCATGGCCAACCGCGCCATCGCCATGGGCCACAACCAGCAGGCCGAGCGTTGGCTGCAGAGCCTGCCGGCCGATCAACTGCAGCATCCCGAACAACGCCGGCAACTCTGGGAGCTCGCCCGCGAGGGCGACGACGCGGCGCTGGTGCGCCAGCTGAGCAACGAACTGCAGCGTCCGTGCCTGGAGACCGTCGACTGGCTGTCGCACAAGGACCTGAAGCTGGCCCGCGAACAGCTCGGCCAGTGCCAGGCAAACGACAATCCACGCAGCTACGCCATCCTCAAGCAACGTCTGTACGGCGAGCCCGCGCAACCACCGCAACCGCGCACGGCGGCGCAGTGGGAGCAACGCTACCGCCAGACCGGTGATCTCGCGGCGCTGGAGCAAGCCACGTTCATGCTGCTCGAGCGTGGCCAGACCGAGCACGCCCGGCAGTTGCTGGAGAACGCCTACGACCGCCGCCAGGGCCGATTGACGCCCTCGCTGCTGCAACGCCTGGGCAACCTCTATGCGCGCAACGACGGCCCACTGGACACCCCGCGCATGCTCGCCTTGGTACCACGCGTGGATGCCGCCACCCGCGGCCAGCTGCTCGCCCGCCTGGCCGAGGCCGGCCAGTGTGACGCGGTGCGCAAGGCCATCCCGGCCACCCCGAGCGAAGCCGGGCAGTATCGCGCCCTGGGCCGCTGTGCCATGCCCGACCAGCCCGGTGAAGCCGTGGTCTACTACCAGGCCGCCGAACGCCTGGGCGACACCGGCAGCCGCCTGCCCCTGGCCTACGCGCTGGAGGCCTCGGGCGACTCCGAGGCGGCTCTGCCGATCTGGAACAGCCTGCCGGCCGACGCCTGGACCGACAATGCTCGCCTGACCGCGGCGCGTGGCGCCTTGAACGCCGACGACGCCAATGCCGCCCGCCGCCACTGGGACGCGGCCGCGCACCGCAACGCCGACGACTGGGCCCTGGGCGCCGCCATTGCCCAGCACCAGGGCGACGCCCAGCAGGCCCTCGCCTTCCAGCGCGAAGCCCTGCGCCATACCCCGCGCGCCGATCATTACTACGCCGCCGCCGGCACCGCCCAGCAGGCCGGCGACAGCGCCCAGAGCACGGCCTGGCTGGCCGAGGCCGTGCGCCTGGCGCCGGACCAGCCGCGCTACCGCGCCGACTACGGCATGCGCCTGGCCGGCTCGGCGGACAAGCAGCAACGCCGCCAGTCCATTCCCTACCTGGAACGCGCCACCCGCGACTTCCCCGAGGACTACCGCCTGGGCGAGACCCTGGCCCTGCGCTACGACGAAGCCGAGGACAGCGCCTCGGCCCGCCGCGAACTGCGCCGGGTGCTGGACGTGGAGCGCAACCTGGTCGACGGCGACGACGAGTACGGCAGCCTGGAGGCGCGCAAGTACCGCCAGCGCCGCGCCCACGAAGCCCTGTCGCGCCGCGACAGCATCACCTTGGCCAGCACCTGGTCACCAGCCGGCACCTCGACCAACGACAAGTTCCTCGACAACGGCGCGCGCGCCGGCAGCTCGCGCCGGGCGCAATCGCAGAACGTGCAACTGGCGATGTGGGACCACGCCCTGGGCGAGGAGCCCAGCCGCAACGGCAGCACCCTGTCGGTGTATGGCCGCGTGCTGTTCGGTGGCCAGAGCCGCACCGACTATGCCCAGAGCATGGGCACCGGCGTCGGCCTGCGCTACAAGCCGCTCGGCCAGGCCAACCTCAACCTGTACGCCGAGCTCTACCACCAGCGCCAGATCGACAGCACGCACTACAGCGGCCTGAGCCTGGGCGAGCTGCTCAGCCCGGCCAAGGTCGGCGGCAACTGGGGCGACCTGCGCCACAACGCCGAATCGAGCAACGACCTGCTGCTGCGTGCCACCGCATCCTTCCTCGATCAGGGCCGGTACCGCAATGACTGGCGCATCGACGAAGACGACTGGGACGAGCGTTTCCTTTATCTGGACGCCGCCTGGTGGACCCGGGCCGGCGATCATGCCTGGCTGTCGCGCTTCCAGCAGGGCCATGCCTGGAAACTGCCCAGCCAATCACCGCAGACGATCATGCCCTACGGCTTCCTCGAGTTCTCCAGCCAGGACCCGAGCAACGACTGGCGCCAGGACGCCCGCGCCGGGGTCGGCGTGCGCTGGCAGTGGTGGTTCGACGACGACCGCTACAACGCCTACCGTGGCTCGCTGAAAGTACGCGCCGAGTACCAGCAGGCGCTGGGCGGCAACCTCTACGAGCGCGCCAACGGCGTGCTGCTGGGTGTGGAGATGAACTTCTGATGCGTACCTTCCTGGCCATCTGCCTGCTCGCCCTGTGCCTGCCCGCCCAGGCCGACCAGCGCCTGTTCTACCAGCCGCTCAACCGTGATGCCAACGTCACGCCAGCCCAGTGGCAACAACTGTGGCGCGCCACCAAGGCCCAAGGAGGCAAGACCCTGATCGTGCAATGGAGCGCCTACGGCGACAGCGACTTCGGCGGCGCCCACGGCTGGCTTGCCGGCAGCCTGCGCGAGGCGCGGGCCCAGGGGCTGGAGCTGGTGCTGGGGCTGTACATGGACCCGGCCTACTACCAGCGACTCGAACAGCTCGATGGCGAAGGCCTGAACAGCTACTTCAAGGCGCAGTTGGGCCGTTCCCTCACCCAGTACCAGCAGCTCAAGGCCGACTGGGCGTTGCCGGTGTCCGGCTGGTACCTGCCGCTGGAGCTGGACGACCTGCACTTTCGCGACGCGGCCAGACGCGATGCGCTCTACACGCAGTTGCAGGCGTTCAACCGGCAACTGGACAAGCCCCTGCATATCAGCGCCTTCAGCGCCGGCCAGCTGTCGCCACGGGTCAATGGCGCGTGGCTGGACCAGCTGGCGAGCCTTGGCCTGAACGTGTGGTGGCAGGACGGCGCCGGTACCGGTCGCCTGGCGCCGCTGGTGCGAAAGGGCTACGAACAAGCCCTGCCCTGCCGGGTGGGTATCGTGCGCGAGGCGTTTCGCCAGGTCAGCCAGCCGGGGCAACCCTTCCGTGCGCAACCGGCGCAGCCGGTGCTGAGCGGAGGCTGCCACGCCGAAGCGGTGTTCGACCTGCGCTACCGGCCTTGGGCCAAGGGGACGCTTTCCAGGGATTGAAACCAACCGCCTGATCGAATGTCATCGCGGGGCAAGCCCGCTCCCACGCATACCACCATCCAGCCTTTGTGGGAGCGGGCTTGCCCCGCGATAGGGCCGGCATGAACAACACAATAGCCGAGGGTATCCTCCAGCATGTACAAGACCCTCGAAGCCCACATCCGCCAACAGGTCGCCCCCGCCGCCCTGCGCGCCGAGTTCCGCCAGCACGAATTCGAGGCGATGCGCCGCTTCTGCCTGCTGATCTTCTGCATCGGCATCGCCATCTGGCTGATCTTCGACCTGATCGTCAGCTACCTCGGCGGCCAGGGCTTCACCTGGCTGTCGGGGCTGTTCATCGCCCTGCTGTGCAGCCTCTGCGTGGTCCTGGGTTTCACCCGCAAGAGCCAGCATTTCGACGTGCTCAACCTGCTGTTCGTGGCGGTGATCACCCTGGCCATGCGCCTGGTGATCGAGGGCATTCCGATCGTTCTGCGACCGGTGTGGTTGGTGCTCGGCGTCTCGACGGTGCTGTACACCGTGTCGGTGCTGCCGGTGCGGCGCTGGTCGTTCTTCTGCGCCCTGGGCATCACCTGGGTCATGCTCAATCCCTTCTACCACACCCGCATCGAGGCCCTGAAGCTCGAGGGCGCGATGCTGATCAGCTACGCGGTGTTCCTCAGCGGCCTGGTGATCTACAGCTACCTGCGCATCCGCCAGGCCAAGCTGCACAACTTCTACCTGACCAAGGTGCTGCTGGAGCAGGCCTACATCGACGCCCTGACCGAAATCCCCAACCGCCGTTCGTTCATGGCCAAGGCCGAAAAGCAGCTGCGCCAGGCGGATGCCGGGCAGTTCCTGGCGATGATCGACATCGACAATTTCAAGCAGGTCAACGACCGCTTCGGCCATGACATCGGCGACGAGGTGCTCAAGCGTGTGGCGGCGCATATCAAGGCGGCAATGAGCGGCTACGAGATCGCCCGGCTGGGCGGCGAGGAATTCGCGATCTTTTTCCAGGGGCTGGACGAGGCCGGCGCCGAGCAGCAGGTCGCCGCGCTGTGCCGGCAGGTTCGCGAAGACCTCGGCGCGCATCCGGTGACCATCAGCATCGGCCTGGCCCGGATCGACAGCGGCGATACCCTGAGCCTGGCGCTGATCAGGGCGGACCAGGCGTTGTACGAGGCCAAGCACACCGGCAAGGACCGCTTCGTGACCTGGTCGGCAAGCCTGTCAGGACAATGACCATCGCGGGGCAATCCCGCTCCCACGCCAACCTCCATCACCTTTCTTCACCACCTGCCTCCAACACCGGCGTGGGAGCGGGCTTGCCCCGCGATGAGGCCGGCCCAGGCGCTGCATCAACCGGCGGGCAAGCGAATCCTGAACTGCGCCCCGCCCAGTGCCGACTGCGCCACGGTCAACGTGCCGCCCTGCCCTTCGATGGCCCGCCGGCTGATCGCCAACCCCAAACCGAACCCGCCGGTATTGCGATCACGGCTGCGGTCCAGGCGATAGAACGGCTGGAAGATCCGCTCACGCTCCTCGGTCGGAATGCCGATGCCATCGTCTTCCACGGTCACCAGGCAGGCGCCGTCTTCTTCCCGGCGCAGGCGCAGCAGCAGGCTTTCATCGCAATAGCGCATGGCGTTGCGCACCAGGTTCTGCACGGCGCGGGCGGTCAGCCGCGGGTCGAGGACGAAACGCGGCAGGTCGGTTTCGCAGCGCACCTCCCAGCGAATGCCACGGTTGTCGAGCTCCTCGGCGAAGCTGCCGAGCACGCTGTCCACCAGCTCCAGCAACGACACCTCGACCCGCTCGCGGGCCTGGTCGACGCTGTCCAGGCGGCTGTAGGACAGCAGTTCGAGCACCAGCTCGTCCAGCTCGCGCACATGGCCCACCAACCCCAGCAGACGCTTGCGGCTGGCCGGCGGCACCTCGTCGAACAGCAGCACCAGGCCGAAGTCCAGGCGGGTCAACGGCGTGCGCAGCTCGTGGGAAACCGCGTTGAGCAGTTCGCGCTGCTGATTGACGTGGCGTTCCAGATCGCTGGCCATGGTGTCGAACACCCCGGCCAGTTCACCGATGTTCGAGCGAGGCGAGATATGCGTGCGCTCGGACATCTCGCCGCGCCCCAGGCGCCGGGCAGTGTCCTTCAGCCGCTCGAGGTCGCGCCAGTGCGGCCATACCCACAGCAGCAGGCAGCCGAGCATGGCCGCACCGATCAGCACGGTCACGCCCCAGGACAGCACGTTGATGTCCAACGGGTCGTCCGGCGAGTGCAGGCGCACCAGCCATTGCGAATCCAGCGGCGCCAGCACCGTTTCGTAGTAGCCCCAGTCGGCCATGCGTACCGCGTACAGGCCGTGCTCGAGCCGGGCTTTCTCCTCGCCGCTCAGGTCGGCCTCGTCCATGCGCAGCAGGCGCACTTGCAACGGTTTGAACACCCCGGCCAGGTCTTGCTCCACCGCTGGCCACTGCTCCCGCGGCGCCTGCTGGAACTGGCGCACGATCAGGGTCTGCACGCCCTTGGCCTGCTCGAGGTTGTAGGCCATGAAGCGCTCATGGAACAACCCGACGATGGTGTCGGGGATCAGCGCGATCGCCCCGGCATAGGCGACGATGATCACCAGGTACAGCCGCACCAGGATCTTGAGCATGGCCTGTCAGTACTCCCACTCGACCCGGCTGAACAGATACCCCTTGCCCCACACGGTCTTGATCTTGCGCGCCTCGCCGGCGCTGTCGTCGAAGCGCCGGCGCAGCTTGGAGATGGCCACGTCCACCGAACGGTCGGTGCCGTTGAACTCGATGCCGCGCAACTGCTGGAGGATGCGGTCGCGGCTCATCACCTCGCCGGCATTGCGTGCCAGCACCACCAGCAGGTTGTACTCGCCGCTGGACAGCTCCACCTCCTCGCCGCGCCAGCTGACCGTGCGCTCGGCCAGGTCGATGCGCAGGCCACCGACCTGGATCAGGTCGCTGTCCAGGCGCGGCTCGTTGACGCTGCTGCGGCGCAGCAGGGTGCGCACCCTGGCCAGCAGCACCCGGGGTTCGCACGGTTTGGTGACGTAGTCGTCGGCGCCCATTTCCAGCCCCAGCACCTGGTCGTGGCTGTCGTCACGAGCGGTCAGCATGAGGATCGGCAGGCCCTGGGTTTCCTGGCGCAGCAGGCGGCACACCTGCAGGCCGTCGAGGCCCGGCAGCATCAGGTCGAGGATCACCAGGTCCGGCTTCTGCCGGCGGAACTCGTCCAGCACATGGTCGCCGCGGGCAATCACCCGGACATGGAAATCGTTGCGTTGCAGGTAGCTGGCGATCAGTTCGGACAACGCGCTGTCGTCTTCGACCAGGAGAATGTTCGGCATAAGGGGATTTGACGAAAGATTGAAGTAAGGCAGGATATAGAATCCCGGGCGGGCCACCGCCGATTGTTCACACTTTTTCACATACGCCCAACACAGCTTAACAGCCGCCACCCGAACGGCTGCTTTAGCATACGCTGGATCAAACCTGGAAGATCCGTATGTCCATTCCCTGCCCTTCGCGCCTGCGCCCCTTGGCGCTGCTGGCGCTGATGACCCTTTCCCTGGCCGGTTGCAACGACGCCGCCGAACAGGAAGAACAGGCCCCGCCTTCCCAGGTCCGGGTCGAGACCCTGGCCGTGCAGCCATTGGCGATCAGCACTGAACTGAGCGGCCGCATCCTTGCGCCGCGTACCGCCGAGGTGCGCGCCCGGGTAGCCGGCGTGGTGCTCAAGCGGGTGTACCGCGAAGGCAGCGACGTGAAACAGGGCGACGTCTTGTTCCAGATCGACCCGGCGCCGTTCAAGGCCGACTTCGACAGCGCCCGCGCCACCCTGGCCAAGGCCGAGGCAACCCTGTACCAGGCCCGCCTGCAGGAACAGCGCTATCGCGAGCTGGTCGACGACAAGGCGGTCAGCCGCCAGGAGTACGACAACGCCCGCGCCGCCTTCCTCCAGGCCGACGCCGCGGTCGGCGAAGCCAAGGCGGCGCTGGAACGGGCACGCCTGAACCTGGGCTACGCCACCGTCACCGCGCCGATCTCCGGGCGCATCGGCCGCGCCCTGGTGACCGAGGGCGCGCTGGTCGGGCAGAGCGAGACCACGCCGCTGGCCACCATCCAGCAGTTGAACCCTATCCATGCCGACGTCACCCAGTCGACCCGCGAGCTCAACGCCCTGCGCCGTGCCTTGCGCGCCGGCGAACTGCGCCAGGTCGGCCAGGACCAGGTCAAGGCCACGCTGATCCAGGACGACGGCAGCGCCTACCCGCTGGCCGGCAAGCTGCTGTTCTCGGACATCAGCGTCGACCCGAGCACCAACCAGATCACCCTGCGCAGCGAGTTCCCCAACCCCGACCTCGACCTGCTGCCGGGCAGCTATGTGCGCGTGCGCCTGGACCAGGCGGTGCAGCCCCAGGGCATCAGCGTGCCGCAGCGCGCCATCCTGCGCGACAGCGCCGGCGTGCCCAAGGTGCTGCTGGTCGACCAGCAGGCGCGCATCAGCGAACGCCAGGTGGTGCTGGGCAGCGCCCAGGGTGATCGCTGGATCGTCAGCGAGGGCCTGGCCCCCGGCGATCGCGTGGTGGTCGAGGGCCTGCAACACGTCAAGGCCGGCGACCAGGTCCAGGTCGACGAGCAACCGGGCGCCTCCGCGGTCGCCCAACACACCGGCCAATGAGGGCCTGATCCATGCCGCAGTTCTTCATCGACCGCCCGGTATTCGCCTGGGTGGTCGCCCTGTTCATCCTCCTGGTCGGCGCCCTGGCCATCCCGCAGCTGCCGGTGGCCCAGTACCCCGACGTGGCGCCGCCGCAGGTGGAAATCTACGCCGTCTACCCGGGCGCCTCGGCGGCGACCATGGACGAGAGCGTGGTCAGCATCATCGAGCAGGAGCTCAACGGTGCCGACAACCTGCTCTACTTCGAGTCGCAGAGCAGCCTGGGCAGCGCCACCATCACCGCCAGCTTCCAGCCCGGCACCAACCCGGACATGGCCCAGGTCGACGTGCAGAACCGCCTCAAGGTGATCGAGTCGCGCCTGCCGCGCCCGGTGACCCAGCAAGGCCTGCAGGTGGAAAAGGTGTCCACCGGCTTCCTGCTGCTGGCCACCCTCACCTCCGAGGACGGCAGCCTCGACGAGATCGCCCTGTCGGACATCCTTGCGCGCAACGTGATGAACGAGATCCGCCGCATCAAGGGCGTCGGCAAGGCGCAGCTGTACGGCTCGGAGCGGGCCATGCGCATCTGGATCGACCCGGCCAAGCTGGTCGGTTTCAACCTCACACCCAACGACGTGGCCGAAGCCATCGCCGCGCAGAACGCCCAGGTCGCCCCCGGCAGCATCGGCGACCTGCCCAGCCGGCCGACCCAGGAGATCACCGCCAACGTGGTGGTCAAGGGCCAGCTGAGCACCCCCGAGGAGTTCGCCGCCATCGTCCTGCGCGCCAACACCGACGGCTCGACCGTCACCGTCGGTGATGTCGCCCGGGTCGAGATCGGCGCCCAGGAATACCAGTACGGCACGCGTCTGAACGGCAAGGCCACCAGCGCCTTCAGCGTCAAGCTGTCGCCCGGCGCCAACGCCATGGAAACCGCGGGCCTGGTCAAGCAGAAGCTCGACGAGCTGGCGCGCTACTTCCCGGCCGGGGTGAAGTACGACATCCCCTACGACACCTCGCCGTTCGTCAAGGTCTCGATCAAGCAGGTGATCAACACCCTGGTCGAGGCCATGGTGCTGGTGTTCGCGGTGATGTTCCTGTTCCTGCAGAACTTCCGTTACACCCTGATCCCGACCCTGGTGGTACCGGTGGCTTTGATGGGCACCTTCGCGGTGATGAACGCACTGGGCTTCTCGATCAACGTGCTGACCCTGTTCGGCATGGTGTTGGCCATCGGCATCCTGGTCGACGATGCCATCGTCGTGGTGGAGAACGTCGAGCGGATCATGGCCGAGGAAGGCCTGCCGCCGAAGGAAGCCACGCGCAAGGCCATGGGCCAGATCAGCGGCGCCATCGTCGGCATCACCCTGGTGCTGGTAGCGGTGTTCCTGCCGATGGCCTTCATGAAGGGCTCGGTGGGCGTGATCTACCAGCAGTTTTCGGTGTCGATGGCGGTGTCGATCCTGTTCTCGGCGTTCCTCGCCCTGAGCCTGACCCCGGCCCTGTGCGCCACCCTGCTCAAGCCGCTGGAAAAGGGCGAGCACCATGAGCGCAAGGGCTTCTTCGGCTGGTTCAACCGCCGCTTCGAGGGCATGAGCAACGGCTACCAGCGCTGGGTGACCCACGCCCTGGCCCGCAGCGGCCGCTACCTGCTGGTGTATGCCGCGTTGCTGGCGGTGCTCGGCTACGGCTTCAGCCAGTTGCCCACCGCCTTCCTGCCCACCGAGGACCAGGGCTACACCATCACCGACATCCAGCTGCCGCCGGGTGCCAGCCAGGCCCGTACCATCGAGGTGGCGCAGCAGATCGAGGCGCACAACGCTGAAGAACCGGGCGTGGCCAACACCACGCTGATCCTCGGTTTCAGCTTCTCCGGCAGCGGGCAGAACGCGGCGCTGGCCTTCACCACCCTGAAGGACTGGTCCGAACGCGGTGGCGACGACAGCGCGCAGTCCATCGCCGACCGCGCCACCCTGGCCTTCACCCAGCTCAAGGACGCCATCGCCTACGCGGTGCTGCCGCCGCCGGTGGACGGCCTGGGCGAGTCGACCGGCTTCGAGTTCCGCCTGCAGGACCGTGGCGGCATGGGCCACACCGCGCTCATGGAGGCCCGTGACCAACTGCTGGAGGCCACGCGCAAGAGCAAGGTGCTGGTCAACGTGCGCGAAGCCTCGCTGGCCGAAAGCCCCCAGGTGGAGTTGGAAATCGATCGTCGTCAGGCCAATGCCCTGGGCGTGTCGTTCGCCGACATCGGCGCGGTGCTCGACACCGCGGTGGGTTCCAACTACGTCAACGACTTCCCCAACCAGGGCCGCATGCAGCGGGTGGTGGTGCAGGCCGAAGGCGACCGGCGCAGCCAGGTCGAGGACCTGCTGAAGATCCACGTGCGCAACAACAGCGGCAAGATGGTGCCCCTGGGCGCCTTCGTCACGGCCCACTGGCAGTCCGGCCCGGTGCAACTGACCCGCTACAACGGCTACCCGGCGGTGTCGATCTCCGGCGAGCCGGCGGCCGGCTTCAGCTCGGGCGAGGCCATGGCCGAGGTCGAGCGCCTGGTCGCCCAGCTGCCGGCCGGCTCCGGCCTGGAATGGACCGGCCTGTCGCTGCAGGAGCGGCTGTCCGGCAGCCAGGCGCCGCTGCTGATGGCGTTGTCGCTGCTGGTGGTGTTCCTGTGCCTGGCGGCACTGTACGAAAGCTGGTCGATCCCCACCGCGGTGCTGCTGGTGGTGCCCCTGGGCGTGCTCGGCGCGGTACTCGCCGTGACCCTGCGCGGGATGCCCAACGACGTGTTCTTCAAGGTCGGCCTGATCACCTTGATCGGCCTGTCGGCAAAGAACGCCATCCTGATCATCGAGTTCGCCAAGGACCTGGTGGACCAGGGGCATGACGCGGTGGACGCGGCGATCCAGGCCGCGCGCCTGCGCCTGCGCCCGATCGTGATGACCTCGCTGGCGTTCATCCTCGGCGTGGTGCCCCTGGCCATCGCCAGCGGCGCCAGCTCGGCCAGCCAGCAGGCGATCGGTACCGGGGTGATCGGCGGCATGCTCAGCGCCACTTTCGCCGTGGTGTTCGTGCCGGTGTTCTTCGTCGTGGTGATGCGCCTGGCCGGGCGTGGCCGGACAAGGACGGCCGAAGCAGCCACCCACGAGGCCTGACTGGACAAGCCCCGCGGTAAATGGGAGGGTTCCCGGCATTGACTGCCCGGAACCCTTTTTCATGCCTGACGCCCTCCCCCCCTGTTCCATCCTCATCCTCGCCGGAGGCCGTGGCCAGCGCATGGGCGGCCGCGACAAGGGCCTGGTGGCCTGGCGCGGCGAGCCGTTGGTGGCCCATGTGCAACGTGCCGTGCGGCCGCTCAGCGATGATCTGGTGATTTCCTGCAACCGCAACCAGGCGGCCTATGCGGCGTTTGCCGACCAGCTCGTCGGCGATGCCGAAGCGGACTTTCCCGGTCCGCTGGCCGGGGTCATCAGCGGGCTCAAGGTGGCGCGGCATGAGTGGGTGGTACTGCTGGCCTGCGATGCACCGCGGATCGACCGGGCCTTGATCGAGGACCTGCTGGCCCTGGCGGTTACACACGACAGCGCGGCCATGGTGCGCCAAGGTGGGTACTGGCAGCCGATGTTCAGTGTGTTGCCGCGGCGGTTGCTGCCGCTGCTGGAGCAGGCCTGGCAGGCGGGTGAGCGGAGTTTGCAGAAGGCCTTGCTGCAGGCGAGTGTCCAGGGGCTGGAGTGTGTCGAGGACGATCCGCGATTGAGCAACTTCAACAGCCCGGATCTGCTGCAGGATTAACACCTCGATCGCGGGGCAAGCCCGCTCCCACGAAAGCCCTCTCCCGCAGAAATACGCGTGCTCCGTGGGAGCGGGCTTGCCCCGCGATTACGTCGGCCCTGCCTACCCCATTCTTAGAGGCAAAAAAAAGCCCCGGGCAAAGATCCCCCGGGGCCGAGCGGTTGGAATCCCCAACCAAAGGAGTCTTTCAGCCCTTGTCCGGCCAACCACCGCCCAGGGCACGGAACAGATCGACCAACGCCAGCTGGCGCTGGGTGCTGGCCTCGATAAAGGCCGCTTCGTTGACATAGCCGTTACGCTGCGCATCCAGGTAGCGCAGGTGGCTGTCCACGCCGCCCTCGTAGCGCGCCTTGGCCAGCGCCACGGTCGCCCGGCTGGTATCGGCCAGGGCCCGGCGCGCCGCTTCCTCGCGGCGCAGGGTGTCGGTGGCGGCCAGGGCGTCGGCGACTTCGCGGAAGGCGGTCTGGATCGTGCCCTCATAGGCCGCCACCGCCGAATCCTTGCGCGCCTCGGCCAGGCTCAGGCCGGCCTTGTTGCGCCCGGCATCGAACAGCGGCAGCGACAGCTGCGGCATGAAGCTCCAGCTGCGCGAACCACCGTCGAACAGCCCGGACATCTGTGCACTGGAAGTACCGAAGCTGCCGGTCAGGCTGATCCGCGGGAAGAACGCCGCCCGCGCCGCGCCGATATCGGCGTTACGTGCCCGCAGCCGATGTTCGGCGGCGAGAATGTCCGGGCGGCGCTCGAGCAGCGCCGACGGCGCGCCCGGAGCGATATCCTGCAGGACCAGCGGCGCCTCGCCACGCTCGGCCGGAATCGCCTTGGCCGCGTCCGCGCTGCCCAGCAGCAACACCAGGGCGTTGTAGGCCTGGCGCTGCTCGCGCACGATGCCTTCCAGCTCGGCCCGCGACTGTTCGACCAGCCCCAGCGCCTCCTGATGATCCAGCGCCGTGGCCGTGCCGGCGCCACGCCGCTGGCCGACCAGGGCCAGCGAATCCTCGCGACTGGCCAGGGTCTGGCGGGTCAGCGCCAGACGCCGCTCGGCGCCGTCCAGGGTCAGGTAGGCCTGACTCACTTCGGCGATCAGGGCAATGCGCGCGGCACGGCCAACTTCCTCGGTGGCCAGGTACTGTTCCAGGGCCGCGTCACTCAGGCTTTTCACCCGGCCAAACAGGTCAACTTCGTATTCGGGCAGCGACAGGCCCACCTGGTAAGTACTGCTGACACCCTCGCGACCGTTGCTCGACAGGTCCGCCGGCAAATGCTGGCGGTTACCCGAAGCCCCGGCATTCAAGCCCGGGACCCGGTCGGCACGCTGGATACGGTACTGGGCGCGGGCCTGCTCGATATCCAGCAGGGTCTGGCGCAGCGAGCGGTTGTTGTCCAGCGCGGTGCCCACCAGCTGGCGCAGGGACGGGTCGACGATAAACGCCTGCCAGTCCAACTGCTCCACCGCCTTGCCGTGATGGCCGGCGGCATCGCCCCACGCGGCCGCCACCGGCGCCTCGGGGCGCTGGTAGGTCGGTGCCAGGGAGCAGCCGGCCAAGGTGACGGCCAGCGCGAACGGAATTGCAAGATTGCGCATGAGCATCACTGGGTCACCTCGACAGCGTGTTGCACAGGGGCCGGCTTGCGCTTGAGCAGCTTCAGCACGAACACGAAACAGATCGGCACGAACACCACGCCCAGCAAGGTGGCGCTGAGCATGCCGCCGATCACCCCGGTACCGATGGCGCGCTGACTCGCCGCGCCGGCGCCGGTGGCAATGGCCAGCGGCACCACGCCGAGGATGAAGGCCATGGAGGTCATCACGATCGGGCGGAAACGCAAGCGTGCGGCCTCGATGGCGGCGTCGCTCAGGCTGTAGCCCTTCTCCCACAATTCCTTGGCGAACTCGACGATCAGGATGGCGTTCTTCGCCGCCAGGCCAATGATGGTGATCAGGCCGACCTTGAAATACACATCGTTGGGCAAGCCGGTGAGCATCACCGCCCACACCGCGCCCAGGGCGCCGATCGGCACGATCAGCATTACCGTCAGCGGGATCGCCCAGCTTTCGTACAGAGCCACCAGCAGCAGGAACACCACCAGGATGGCCAGGGCGAACAAGGCCGTGGCCTGGCCGCTGGAGACCTTCTCCTGGTACGACAGGCCCGTCCAGGCATAGCCGATGCCAGGCGGCAGTTCGCTGACCAGGCGTTCCATCTCGGCCATGGCCTGGCCGGTGCTGTGGCCGGGCGCGGCGTCACCGGCGATGCGGATCGATGGATAGCCGTTGTAGCGCACCAGCTGCACCGGGCCCTCTTCCCATTTCGTGGTGACGAAGGCGCTGAACGGCACCTGCTCGCCCTGGGCGTTCGGCGCATAGAGGCGCAGCACGCTTTCCGGGGTCATGCGCTCACCCTGCTCGGCCTGCACCACCACGCGCTGCTGGCGCCCGGCGTTGGTGAAGTCGTTGATCACCGCCGAACCGAAAGCGGTGGCCAGGGTGCTGTTGATGGTTTCGAAGCTCACGCCCAGGGCGCGGGCCTTCTCGCGGTCGATCTGCACGCGCAGCTGCGGCGCCTCGGCCAGGCCTTCCATCATCGCGTAGAGGATCACCGGGTTGCCGTTGGCACGGGCCAGCAGCTGGTCGCGGGCCGCCAGCAGCGCTTCGCGGCCCAGGCCACCACGGTCCATCAGGCGCAGGGCGAAACCGCCGGAGTTGCCCAGGCCGTCGATCGGCGGCGGCATGACCGCGGTGATAGCGCCGTCGCCGTTGGCGGCGAAGTGAGCGTTGATGGCGGCAGTTTCCGCCTCGGCCGATTGCTCGGGGCCGCGCAGGGACCAGTCCTTGAAGGTGGGGAACGCCAGCGCGGCGTTGTCACCCTGGCCCGAGAAGCTGAAGCCGCTGACGATGAACGAACTGGCCGTCGCCTCGCGGGACATCAGGAATTGCTCCAGCGCCTCGGCGGTGTGGTCGGTACGCACCCGGCTGGCGCCCGGCGGCAGTTGCACGTCGACAATGCTGTAGCCCAGGTCCTCCGAAGGCACGAAGGCTTCCGGCAGACGCAGATAGGAATAACCGAGCACCACCAGGATGCCGACATAGGCCAGCATCCAGCGGCCGGCGCGGGCCACCAGGGCGCTGTTCATCACCGAGTAACGCTCGGTCACGCGGGCGAAGGCGCGGTTGAAGGCACCGAAGAAACCGCCCTTCTCATGGTGACCATGGGGCACCGGCTTGAGCAGCGTGGCGCACAGCGCCGGGGTGAAGGTCAGGGCGAGGAAGCCGGAGAACAGGATCGACACCGCCAGCGACACCGAGAACTGCTGGTAGATCACCCCCACGGAACCGGACATGAACGCCAGCGGCAGGAACACCGCCGCCAAGACCATGGTGATACCGATGATCGCCCCGGACACCTGCCCCATCGCCTTGATGGTCGCGTCCACCGGCGACAGGCCCTCCTCGGCCATCAGCCGCTCGACGTTCTCCACCACCACGATGGCGTCGTCCACCAGGATGCCGATGGCCAGCACCATGCCGAACATGGTCATCATGTTCACCGAAAAGCCGAGCAGCTTCATGATCATCAGCGTGCCCAGCAGGCACACCGGCACCACGATCGACGGAATCAGGGTGTAGCGGATGTTCTGCAGGAACAGGAACATCACCAGGAACACCAGCACCATGGCTTCGATCAGGGTGTGGATCACCTTCTCGATGGCCACGTCAACGAAGCGCGAGGTGTCGTAGGGCACCGAATACTCGACGCCCTCGGGGAAGAACTGCGCAAGCTCCGCCAGGCGCTCCTTGACCAGCGTCGCGGTCTGGATGGCGTTGGCGCCGGGCGCCAGCTGCACCGCGCCGGCCACGGCCGGGTGGCCGTTCAGGCGCGAGGACAGGTTGTAGTTCTCGCTACCGATGGCCAGGCGCGCGACATCGCCCAGGCGCACGCTGGAGCCGTCCGGGTTGGCGCGCAGGACGATACCGGCGAAGGCCTCGGGAGTATCGAGGGTACCCTGCACCGCCAGGGTCGCGGTCAGCTCCTGTTCGCTGGCGCCCGGCGTGCTGCCGAAGCTGCCGGCCGGCACCTGGACGTTCTGGCCGCGGATGGCGTTGTTGACGTCATCGATGGACAGGCCATAGCCCACCAGTTTCTGCGGATCGACCCAGACCCGCATGGCCGCCTCCGAAGAGAAGAACTGCAGCTTGCCCACGCCCGGCACGCGCAGCAGTTCGTTGTTGATGTTGCGCGCGGCGTAGTCGGCCAGGGCCGTGGTGTCGCCGCGGTCGCCGGCCTTGCTGGTCAGGGCGTAGATCAGCAGGAAACCGGAGCTGGCCTGCTCCACTTTCAGGCCCTGGGTCAGCACCGCCTGGGGCATGCGCGCCTCGGCCTTCTTCAGGCGGTTCTGCACATCGACCTGGGCCATGTCCGGTTCGGTACCGGGCTCGAAGGTCACCAGCACCTCGGCGACGCCGTTGGAGTTGTTGGTGGACTCGTAGTACAGCAGGCCCTTGGCGCCGTTGAGCGACTCCTCGATGATGCTGGTTACCGACTCCACCAACACCTTGGCCGAAGCGCCCGGGTAGCTGGCGGTGATGGAAATCTGTGGCGGTGCCACGCTGGGGTACTGGGCCACCGGCAACGCCGGGATCACCAGCAGGCCGGCCAGGGAAATGAACAGCGCCACGACCCAGGCGAAGTTCGGCCGATTGATGAAGAACTTGGACATCTCGCTACCCTCGCCTTATTTCGCCGCGACCGGCTGCGCCTGCGCCGCCACCACGGGCATGCCCGGGGCCAGGCCGGCCGGGCTGCCGACGATGACCTGGTCACCGCCGCGCAGGCCTTCGACGATCTGCCAGCGCGAGCCCTGCATCACGCCGGTGCGCACGCTGCGCGCCTCGGCCAGGTTGCCGGTGCCCACCACCATCACCCGTGCCTCGCCGTCGCTGCCGCGCTGCACGGCGCGTTGCGGCACCAGGATGGCCTGCTGGTCGGTGCCCTGGGGGGTGCGCACACGCACGTACATGCCCGGCAGGAGAATGCCGTCGGCATTGTCGAAACGCCCGCGCAGGCTGACCTGGCCGGTGCCACGGTCGACCGCCACGTCGGTGAACATCAGCGCGCCTTGGCGCTGGTAGTCGGTGCCTTCGACCTGGGCGGTCAGCGCCTTGTCGTCGCCACCGGCCAACGCGCCATCCTTCAAAGCCTGGCGCAGGCGCAAGGCATCGGCGGCAGACTGGGTGAAGTCGACATAGATCGGGTCGAGCTGCTGGATACGCGCCAGCAGCGTGGCATCGCCCTGCCCCACCAGCGCGCCTTCGGTGGCCAAGGCACGGCCGATGCGCCCGGAGATCGGCGCGGTGACCGTGGCGTAACCCAGGTTCAGGCGCGCGGTCTGCACGTCGGCCTGGGCCGAACGCACGGCGGCCTGGGCGCTGCGTAGCTCGGCGGTGGCGCTGTCGAAGTCCTGCTGGCTGACCGCTTCGATCTTCACCAGCGGCTCATAGCGTTTCACCCGCGCCTGGGCTTCGTGCTGCACGGCCTGGGCCCGGGCCAGGTCGGCCTCGGCGCGGGCCAGGGCAGCCTTGAACGGCGCCGGGTCGATCTGGAACAGCACATCGCCAGCCTTGACGTCGGCACCTTCCTCGAAACGCTTGTGCAGGACGATGCCGGCCACCCGGGCACGCACCTCAGCCACCCGCATCGGCTCGACCCGACCTGGCAAGGTCGAGGCCAGGGCCAGTGGCTCGGCGGCCACGGTCACGATTTCCACCGGAAACGCCGTTTCAGCGCCGACCTGCTGTTCGTCGGCCGCCCCGCAGCCGGCCAGGGCTACTGCCACTGCCAGCCAGCTGGCCACTCCTATTGCACGCAAATTGCTCATGAACTCACCCGAGCCGTTAACTAAATTTGGCGCGAATGGTACTCACACATTCGATTTGAGTCAATTTAGTCTCATTTGAAGTTTTTGTGAAAAGTTGTAATGACCACCTCCGATCGTCGGCTCGTCGCAGTCCTAACCCATGGCGGGCGTCAAATGAAACACAACGCCTGAGGAGATCCGCCATGACCCTGCACGCCGTGGCCAGCCTCGACCAGCTCGAGGAACACCGCCCCCTGCGCGTCCAGGCCGGCACCGAGGACATCGTCCTGGTGCGCCAGGGCGAGTTGGTGAAGGCCTACCAGGCCAACTGCCCGCATGAGGGCGCGCCCCTGGAAGAAGGCGCGGTCTGTGGCGGGCTGCTGGTCTGCCCCTGGCACAAGGCCGCCTTCGCCGTGGACGAGGGCGCGGTCTGCGAGCCGCCGGCCCTGACCGGCCTGCGCCGCCATGCCGTGCAGCTCAAGGACGGCCAGGTCTGGGTCGACGACCAGCCGCTGTCCGAGACAGCGCCACCGCGCCACAGCGATGCCCGCACCTTCGTCGTGGTGGGCGCCGGCGCCGCCGGCTCGGCCGCCATTGCCACCTTGCTCGAGCATGGCTTTGCCGGGCGCCTGCTGTGGATCGACCAGGAACAGCCGAACGCCTACGATCGCACCGCCCTGAGCAAGTTCGTCATCGCCGGGCAGATGCCGGTGGACGAAGTGCCGACCCTGCTGGCCCCGGACGCCCTGCGCCGCGGCCAGCTGCAGCGCCTGCACGGCAAGGTGCGCGCCCTGGATGCCGGCAAGCGCGTGATCACCCTGGCCGACGGCCAGAAGCTGAAATACGACGCCGCCCTGCTGGCCACCGGCGGCAAGCCCAGGCGCCCCGAGCTCCCCGGCGTGCAGTTGCCCGGTATCTGCGTGCTGCGCTCGCGCACGGATGCCGCGCAACTGCTCGACCTGGCCGAGCCGGGCCAGCCGGTGGTGATCGTCGGCGATGGTTTCATCGGCCTGGAGGCCGCCAGCGCCCTGCGCAAGTACGGCCTGCAGGTGCATGTGGTCACCCGCCACGCCATCCCGCTGGCCCGGCAGTTGGGCGAGCGCATTGGCCAGACACTGCGCGAGTTGCACGAGCGCAAGGGCGTGGTGTTCCACGGACCGACCGAGGTGAGCGGCTTCGAAGGCCGGGAGCGGGTCGAGGTTGTGTTGCTGGCCAATGGCGAGCGCCTGCATACCCCGCTGGTGCTGCTCGGCACCGGCGTCAGCCCGGCCACCGGTTACCTGCACGACCTGCCCCTGGCCGAGGACCGTTCGCTGACGGTGGATGCCCATCTGCAGGCCGCCGACGGCCTGTGGGCGGCCGGCGATATCGCCACTTTCCCCCTGGCCGGCCGCCCGGTGCGCATCGAGCACTGGCGCCTGGCCCAGCAGCATGGGGTGATCGCCGCCGCCAACATGCTCGGCGAGCGCCGCCGCTACGACGACGTGCCGTTCTTCTGGACCTACCAGCACGGGCGCACCTACGAAGTGCTCGGACATGCCAGCGGCTGGAACCGCATCGAGTACGTCGGCACCCCGGAACAGGGCGACTTCATCGCCCTGCAGTGCCTGGACGACCAGGTCGAGGCGGTGATCGCCAAGGGCCACGCACGGGCCATGGCGGTGCTGTCGCAGCGGCTGAAACGGCCGCTGTCGAGCCGCGAGGCGCGTGACCTGATCGATGCCTGGCCGGATTGAAACGGCGCCCGCCGCACGCTTTCAATGCCGGGCGGAACTGTGTAAAAGAGGGAAACCCCTCTCAAGGCGTCAGAAAAGGATTATCTGCAATGATCTACCGCCCCCTCGGCCGCTCCGGCCTGCACGTCTCGGCCCTCACCCTGGGCAGCATGATGTTCGGTGAGCAGACCGGCACCGAAGACTCGCTGCGCATCATCGACAAGGCCTGGGACCAGGGCATCAATTTCGTCGACACCGCCGACGTCTACAACGGCGGCCGTTCCGAGGAGATCGTCGGCGAGGCGGTGGCGCGCAACCGCCACGACTGGATCATCGCCTCCAAGGCCGGCTACGGCCCGGCCGATGGCGTGCCGAACCGCAGCGGCCTGTCGCGCAAGCACCTGTTCAATGCCATCGAGGCCAGCCTCACGCGCCTGGGCACCGACTACCTGGACATCTACTACCTGCACCGCGAGGACCACACGGTGCCGCTGGAGGAGACCGTGCGCGCCATCGGCGACCTGCTGGCCCAGGGCAAGATCCGCTACTGGGGCGTGTCCAACTTCCGTGGCTGGCGCATCGCCGAGATCTGCAACCTGGCGGAGAAACTCGGCGTGGCCAAGCCTGTGGTCAGCCAGCCGCTGTACAACATCGTCAACCGCCAGGCCGAACCCGAGCAACTGACCGCCGCCGCCTACCATGGCCTGGGCGTGGTGCCGTTCAGCCCGCTGGCCCGCGGCGTGCTCAGCGGCAAGTACGCGCCCGGCTCGACCCCGGACCAGGGCAGCCGCGCCGGCCGCCAGGACAAGCGCATCATGGAGGTGGAATGGCGCCAGGAGTCGCTGGCCATCGCCCAGAAGATCCATGCCTACACCGAGGCCAAGGGCGTGGGCATCGTCGAGTTCGCCATCGCCTGGGTGCTGAACAACCGCCTGGTCAGCTCGGCCATTGTCGGACCACGCACCGAGGCGCAGTGGGACACCTATGCCGGCGCGCTGGAGGTGAAGATCACGGCGGAGGACGAAGCGTTCATCGACTCGCTGGTGACACCCGGCCATGCCTCGACGCCCG
The DNA here is from genome assembly GCF_014268865.1 of Pseudomonas sp. BW16M2. NCBI lineage: Bacteria > Pseudomonadati > Pseudomonadota > Gammaproteobacteria > Pseudomonadales > Pseudomonadaceae > Pseudomonas > Pseudomonas sp. BW16M2. The sequence goes on from NZ_JABWRI010000013.1 coordinate 168,476, forward strand.
GGTTCAACGATGTGGCGCACTTCGTCAGCGGGCGCCTGCCACGCTGACGCCCAGGTCTAGGTCTAGGTCTAGGTCTAGGTCTAGGTCTAGGGCGTAGAGCATGGAACGTGGGAGCGGGCTTGCCCCGCGATGAAGGTTGCGCAATGCCTGGCACCCGCTTCGCGGGACCAGTCGCATCGGCGCACCGCCGCTCCCACGCTGTCCCCAGCAGATCGACAGCTCATGTGCCCCCATGGCGGCCCGCCCCGATTGCTGGCATTGTTCGACTTTCCCCGCGCAAAGGACGCGCTCCCATGGCCCTGCACCTCTGGTTGACCTTCTCCTTCGCCTACCTGCTCACTTCGCTGATCCCCGGCCCCAACGTCCTGCTGACCGTGCGCAACGCCTTGCGCTATGGCCCTTCCGGCATGGGCATGACCCTGTTCGGCAACCTCACCGCGCAACTGCTGACCATCACCGCCGTGGCCATGGGCGTGGGCGCCCTGTTGATCTCGCTGCCCACGGCGTTCCTGGTGCTGAAGCTGGCCGGCGCCGGCTACCTGATCTACCTCGGCCTGCGCCAGTTGCTGGGTAAAGGAGGCCCCGCCGCCCCTGCGGCCCAGGTGGTCGCGACGCCACCCCAGACGCAATGGCGGATCGCCGTGGAGGCCTTCCTGGTCTCGGTGAGCAATCCCAAGACCCTGGTGTTCTTCTGCGCCTTCCTGCCGCAGTTCCTCGAGCCCGGGCGGCCGATCTTCGGCCAGTTCGCGGCGATGTACCTGAGCGGCGCACTGATCGTCTGCCTGGTGCATTCCTTCTACTGTTTCACCGCCTGGCGCTTCGGCCTGCGCCTGAAGGCTTCGCCCCTGGCCGCCTGGTTCAAGCGCGCCACCGGCGCGCTGTTCATCGGCCTGGGCGTGCGCCTGCTCAACACCCGGGCAGTGTGACGCTCACCTGCTCCCTCGCAAGGCCTGGGTGGTGATTCAGGACTGCCCCAGGTTGAGCACCAGCGCGATGAACGCCTGCTCGTCGAGCCACTCGTCCTCATGCAGGTCGATGGCCCGGCGGGTGTCGCCCTTGAGACTGGCATTGAGCAGCCCGGCCTGGTGGATCAGCGCCCTGAGCCGGGCCAGGCGCAGACCACGCCAGTCGGCAAGGCTGGCGATGCGGGCATCGATCTGCTCGCGGGCTTCGGGCATGGGGGCATCCTCAGGCAGGTTCTCCCAAGAACTGTAAGCAAATGCTGCCAAATAGCCCTGAAAGGGAAAATCAGAGAAACGTCCTACGCGGATTTGGGAAGCCCTGTCGACCACCCAGAATCCGTTCCTCGCTAGTGTTTCAGGTCTGCGTCACCGTCGCTCTGCCTGAGGCTCTCAACGCCTTCATGCAGCAGTAACCGACGGGGGCATTCCGCAACAGCCAGGCAACGGCGAGCACTGTCTCGTTCATGGACAGCCGTATCCGAAGGACCTCTCATGCCCAATCAATCCAACCTGAGCTACCGCTTCGAGCCCCTGGCCAGCCAGGACCCGTTCGAGGTGGTCTCCTTCACCCTCGACGAAGCCCTCAGCACCCCGTTCAGGCTGGTGCTCGAACTGGTCAGCTACGAAGACAACGTCGATTTCGCCCACCTGCTCGACAAGCCCGCGCTGTTCACCATCCTGCGCGGCCAGCGCCCGATGCGCTACGTACACGGCCT
>NZ_JABWRI010000014.1:0-151062 GCF_014268865.1 Pseudomonas sp. BW16M2
GGCTTGCCCCGCGATGGGGCCGGTCGCCCTGATCGCGGGGCAAGCCCGCTCCCACGATGATTCTCACACCTTATGAAAATTTTTCTGTAGCAAGCCTTGTAATCGAATATCCCGGCCTCATGTATGTGTCACCGCAAGGTTTCTGGTGGCGACACCAGACATGACATAGGTGGTTCGCCCTGTGCGGGCCACGCCCGGCAACGCCGGATCGAATCAACCCGCCGGTGTCGACACCGGCCGATGAAAACCACAATTTGGGAGAGATCGACAATGAAGCTTCGTCCTCTGCATGACCGCGTCGTCATCCGTCGCAGCGAAGAAGAATCGAAAACCGCTGGCGGTATCGTCCTGCCGGGTTCGGCCGCTGAAAAACCAAACCGCGGTGAAGTCGTTGCCGTCGGCACCGGTCGTATCCTGGACAACGGCGAAGTACGCGCGCTGGCCGTGAAAGTGGGTGACAAAGTGGTTTTCGGCCCTTACTCGGGCAGCAACACCGTGAAAGTCGATGGCGAAGACCTGCTGGTCATGGCCGAGAACGAAATCCTGGCCGTTATCGAAGCCTGATTTCCCCGACTTCCCGTTACTCCAAAGAATTCCAAGGATTAAACGATCATGGCTGCTAAAGACGTAAAATTCGGCGATTCCGCCCGTAAGAAAATGCTGGTTGGTGTCAACGTTCTGGCTGACGCGGTAAAAGCGACCCTGGGCCCGAAAGGCCGCAACGTGGTCCTGGCCAAGAGCTTCGGCGCGCCGACCATCACCAAGGACGGCGTTTCCGTCGCCAAAGAAATCGAACTGAAAGACGCCTTCGAGAACATGGGCGCCCAGCTGGTCAAGGAAGTCGCTTCCAAGGCCAACGACGCTGCCGGTGACGGCACCACCACCGCTACCGTCCTGGCCCAGGCCATCGTCAACGAAGGCCTGAAAGCCGTCGCTGCCGGCATGAACCCGATGGACCTCAAGCGCGGTATCGACAAGGCCACTGCTGCCGTTGTTGCCGAACTGAAAAACCTGTCCAAGCCATGCGCCGATTCCAAGGCCATCGCCCAGGTCGGCACCATCTCCGCCAACTCCGACAACTCCATCGGTGAAATCATCGCCGAAGCCATGGAAAAAGTCGGTAAAGAAGGCGTGATCACCGTTGAAGAAGGCTCGGGCCTGGAAAACGAACTGTCCGTCGTAGAAGGCATGCAGTTCGACCGTGGCTACCTGTCGCCGTACTTCGTCAACAAGCCGGACACCATGGTTGCCGAGCTGGAAGGCGCTCTGCTGCTGCTGGTCGACAAGAAGATCTCCAACATCCGTGAGCTGCTGCCAGTACTGGAAGCCGTTGCCAAGGCCGGCCGTCCGCTGCTGATCGTTGCCGAGGACGTCGAGGGCGAGGCCCTGGCCACCCTGGTGGTCAACAACATGCGCGGCATCGTCAAGGTTGCCGCGGTCAAGGCCCCGGGCTTCGGCGACCGCCGCAAGGCCATGCTGCAGGACATCGCCGTCCTGACCGGCGGTACCGTGATCTCCGAAGAGATCGGCCTGTCCCTGGAAACCGCCACCCTGGAGCACCTGGGTAACGCCAAGCGCGTGATCCTGTCCAAGGAAAACACCACCATCATCGACGGTGCTGGCGAAGAAGCCGACATCCAGGCTCGCGTTACCCAGATCCGCGCCCAGGTTGCCGACACCACTTCGGACTACGACCGTGAGAAGCTGCAAGAGCGTCTGGCCAAGCTGGCTGGCGGTGTTGCCGTAATCAAGGTCGGTGCCGGCACCGAAGTCGAGATGAAAGAGAAGAAAGCCCGCGTCGAAGACGCCCTGCACGCTACCCGTGCAGCCGTCGAAGAAGGCGTGGTGCCTGGCGGTGGCGTTGCCCTGGTGCGCGCCCTGGCGGCCATTGTCAACCTCAAGGGTGACAACGAAGACCAGAACGTCGGTATCGCCCTGCTGCGTCGCGCCGTCGAAGCCCCGCTGCGCCAGATCACTGCCAACGCCGGCGACGAGCCAAGCGTTGTCGCTGACAAGGTCAAGCAAGGTTCGGGCAACTTCGGCTACAACGCCGCTACCGGCGAATACGGCGACATGATCGAGATGGGCATCCTGGACCCAGCCAAGGTCACTCGTTCGGCCCTGCAAGCCGCAGCTTCGATCGGTGGTCTGATGATCACCACCGAAGCCATGGTTGCCGACCTGCCGGAAGACAAGCCAGCTGCTGGCATGCCTGATATGGGCGGCATGGGTGGCATGGGCGGCATGATGTAAGCCAGCCTTACCCCCTGCGCCAAGGAAAGCCCCGGTTCGCGAGAACCGGGGCTTTTTCATTTACCTCAAGGTGCAGTGGGGCTGCTTTGCAGCCCTTTCGCGGCAAGGCCGCTCCAGGAAATCGCATTACCCTGTAGGAGCGGCCTTGTGCCGCGAAAGGGCCGTAAGGCGGCCCCGGCGATACAGCACCAGGTAGTACGACCCCAGCCCGATCAACCAGCAGAACACCGCCGTCCACACGTTGTGCGACAGGAAATGCGCGCCCTGCATCATCCGTCCGATCGACAGTACCGAGCCGGCCACGAAGGCCACCGCCAGCGCCACCCTTGCCAGGCGCGGACGGCGGTCGCGCAGCATGAAGAACAAGCCGAACAGGCAGAATCCGGTCGCGGCATGCCCACCCGGCCAGCACAGTCCGGGCTTGTCGGTGGCAGGGCGCGGCTCCAGCAGCTTGCTGTAGGTTTCCTTGCCGCCGAACTGGGTCAGGCTCCATGGGCATTGCACCTGGGTCACCTTCTTCAGCGGCGTGACGAAAGCGGTCGACAGCCCCAGCGCCAACACCAGGCAACCCAGCTCGCGGCGCCAGCCCAGCAGCCGCTGCCAGAAGAAACTCAGGGCGAAGCCGACCACGGCCAGCAGCCCGAAGATGATCACGCCCTGCTTGACCCGGTCATGCAGGATGGTCTCCAGCAGATAGCTGTGGCGACCGATGAACTGACCGGCAACCGGGTCGTAGAACAGGTTGGCCACATCGATGTCCAGCGATGTCCATTCGAGCAGGATCAAGGCCATGGCGGTGACGAAAGGGATGCCCAGGTAAAGCCACGGGTTGATCGGGCGAGGGCGCACGGATGCCTGCATGGTGACTCCAGAGGATGGAAAAGACCGTGCATTGTCAGGTGCCCGCTATCCTGAGTGCGTGAATGATCGGTGAAAAAACTGTCAAGTTCGGTGATTTCGAGCCAGGGCATGGCACCATGCGGGCATTGGCCGTAAGCTGCGCCTGCCGCGCCCGGCGAAGCGCCGCACAGGAGACCTCGATGCGCATTCTTTTGGTTGAAGACAACCGCGATATTCTGGCCAACCTGGCCGACTACCTCGGCATGAAGGGCTACACCGTCGACTGTGCCCAGGATGGCCTGTCCGGCCTGCACCTGGCCGCGACCGAACACTACGACCTGATCGTGCTCGACATCATGTTGCCGGGCATCGATGGCTATACGCTGTGCAAGCGTCTGCGCGAGGATGCACGGCGCGACACGCCGGTGATCATGCTCACCGCCCGCGACCAGCTGGACGACCGCCTGCAGGGCTTCCGCTCGGGCGCGGACGATTACCTGCTCAAGCCGTTCGCTCTGTCCGAGCTGGCGGCGCGCATCGAGGCCGTGCTGCGCCGCGCCCAAGGTGGAGGGAGGCGTACCCTACAGGTCGCCGACCTGAGCTACGACCTCGATACCCTGGAGGTGACCCGTCAGGGCCGCCTGCTCAAGCTCAACCCGGTCGGCCTGAAGCTGCTGGCCGTGCTGATGCAGAAGAGCCCTCATGTGTTGCGTCGGGAAGTACTCGAGGAAGCGCTGTGGGGCGACGACTGCCCGGACAGCGACAGCCTGCGCAGTCACGTCCACCAGTTGCGCCAGGTGATCGACAAACCGTTCGACAAGCCCCTGCTGCATACCGTCCATGGCGTCGGCTATCGCCTCGCCGAGGGTCGCGATGGAGTTTAAGCAGAGCCTTGCCCAGCGGATCATCATCGCATTCGCGTTGATGAGCGCGCTGGTGGCCGGGGCCTTCGCCTTCGGCATCGTCGCCACGGTGCACCTGGTCGAGGAACGCTTGATCTCCTCGGTGCTCGGCGGTGACCTGCAGCGCCTGCTGCGCATGGACAGCGTCAGCGACTGGAGCCACCGGCCACGGCCCGACCAGCTGTTCTATTTCAGTGGCGGGCGCGATGACTTCGAGTTGCCCAAGGACCTGCGTCATCTGGATGCGGGCTTCCACGAGGTGTTTCGCGACCAGCTTTCGTACCATGCCATGGTCGAGATCGTCGACGGTCGGCGCTATGTGCTGCTGCAGGACCAGAGCGATTTCGAGGAGCGCGAGCGGGTGCTGTTCGCCGTGGTGGTGGTCGGCTTCGTGCTCAGCCTGGCCCTGGCGGTGATCCTCGGCTGGTTGCTGGCGCGGCGGGTGATGGCGCCGGTGATCCGCCTGGCGCGCCAGGTGCGCCACCGTGACCAGTTGCTGGGCCTGGCGCCGCCGTTGGCGCCGGACTACGCGGCGGACGAGGTCGGCCAGCTGGCCGTCGCCTTCGACGATACCTTGGGGCGCCTGCGTGATGCCCTGACCCGCGAGCGGCTGTTCACCAGCGATGTCAGTCATGAGCTGCGCACGCCGTTGATGGTCCTGGCGACTTCGTGCGAGCTGTTGATGGAAAACCCCGGCCTCGATGCGCGGGCGCGCAGCCAGGTCGAACGCATTGCCCGGGCAACCGAGGAAATGCGCGAACTGGTGAAGACCTTCCTGATGCTTGCCCGTGCCCAGCGCGATGAAGGTGCCGTCGCTTCACGGGCAAGCTTGCGCGAGGTGGGCGACGATCTGATAGGGGTATGGCGTGACACCATCGAACAGAAGGGGCTGGCGCTTTACTACGATGGTCGGGTCAGTGCCAGCCCGGTGCTGTACAACGCCACGTTCCTGCAGTCGGTGATGGGTAACCTGCTGCGTAACGCGGCGCACTACACCGACAGCGGTTACATTCGCCTTAGCCTGGAGGCCAATGGCTTCAGTGTCGAGGACAGTGGCGTGGGGATTCCGGAGGAGCAGCGCGAGGCGATGTTCCGGCCGTTCGTGCGGGGCGATGAGCGCCGTGGCGAGGGCCTGGGCCTGGGCTTGTCGCTGGTGCAACGCATCTGCGACGACCAGGGCTGGCGCGTTACCCTGACCGCGACGCTTCCCCATGGCTGCCGCTTCCAGGTCGACCTGAGCCAGGGCACGAAAGTGGTGCAGGACGGTGAAGGCCGGGATGGGCTATTGGATCCTGATTAACGTCCTGTAACACCTGCATTGGGCGCTGACAGATTTTTCACATCGACATGACCTGATTCCAACGCTTGCCTACCTAAGGTGAGCGCACTGGAGTCAGGAGATGTCCAATGCGTAGCCCCATCAAACTCGAATTCTCGGACAAGTACGACCGCAATCACGCCCGGGAGTACTTCCTCAAGCATCAGGATGGCCTGGCTCGGCGCCTGTCCCACCAGCGTGACGAGCAACTGGCCCGCCGCGCCCTGGCGCTGGCCGGTGAGCCTGGCCTGGTGCTCGACCTGCCCTGCGGCGCCGGACGGTTCTGGCCGCTGCTGGCCGAAAAGGCCAACCGCGTGATCATCGGTGCCGACAATTCGGCGGCGATGATCGAGACAGCCTGTGCGTCACAACCGCCAGAGGTGGTTGCGCGGGTACGCCCCTTGCAGACTTCCGCGTTCGCCATCGACCTGCCGGACAACGCGGTCGACAGCATCTTTTGCATGCGCCTGTTCCACCATATCGGTGATCCGGCCCATCGGAAGACAATTCTTTCGGAGTTTCAACGAGTTAGCCGCGACAGCGTGATCCTTTCACTGTGGGTGGATGGCAATTTCAAGGCCTGGCGCCGCCGCAAGCTCGAAGCCAGGCGCAGTGCCCGGGCCGCGCAGGACAGCTACCAGAACCGCTTCGTGTTACCGGCGGCTACAGTTGAAGAAGAATTTGTGTCAGCGGGATTCAGAATTCAGGAACGACTCGACTTTCTGCCGTTCTATGCCATGTGGCGAGTGTACGTATTGCGCAAGGGGTAATGAGTGATGGCGGTAGCCCAGAATCAGTCCAGGCAGTTCGACTACTACTGGCAGCAGCAGGGGGAGTGGGTCGAGGAGCCCAACCAGCGGCGTGGCGGCGAGAGTGGCGTGCAGCGCCTGAGCGATGGCGATGGGCATCTGCTGTATGCCAAACGTCAGGTCGGGCACATCTACCGCAGCCTGCTGCATCCGTTCGGGCGCCCTACGGTGTTGCGCGAACTCGATGCGCTGAACAGTTTCGAGCAACTGGGCGTGCGGGTACCGCGAATCGTCTACGCCGGGGCCGAGCGGGACGCGGATCATCAGTGGCGGGCGTTGCTGGTCAGCGAGGCGCTCGATGGTTTCGTCGACCTCGATGCCTGGCATGCCTCCGGGGCCCGTGAGCATTACCCGCAGGCGGTGCACGAGCGCATGCTCAAGGACCTCGCTGACAACCTGGCGCGCATGCACCTGGGGCATTGGCAGCATGGTTGCCTGTACGGCAAGCATGTGTTCGTCAAGGTGCTGGGCGAGGGCGAGCAGGCGCGGGTGGAAGTGGCGTTGCTGGACCTGGAGAAGTGCCGGCGGCGGATCAGTTGCCAGCGGGCGGCCTATAACGACCTGCGGCAGTTGCGCCGCCACTCGTCGTTCAACGAGGCGGAATGGCAGACCTTGCTCTATTTTTACCAAATGGCGTTTGGCAGCGCGGTCAAAGGTTTAGAGCAATGAAACTAGAAATCGCTCGAGCTTTATTCCTGGTCGCGGCGTTGGCGGTGACCACGGCGGCGGCGGCGGCCTGGGAGCAGCCGCGGCCTACGGTCTTCAGCAAGGCTGAGGTCGGTGGGGTGTGTCCGTTGCCACGGGTGGCCAGGGAAGAGCGGGGGCGGGCTGAGCCGGATCATGATCTTCTGTTGTTCTTGTTTGGGATGAGGCAGGGGTTGCGGCCGTTTGGTTGACGTGGGTTTTGTGTTTTGCGCCAGGGGTTTGTTTATGGATCTCTGGCGTTTGTTTATTTGGGGTTCGTAGTTGGTTGGTTGGTTGGTTGGTGTTTTGTTTTTGAAGTTGTATGCGCATTCATTTGCGATGTCGACGCTTATTCACCTTTCCGCCCTTACGGCGGGTAACTTTTTGAAGGATCTGTAGAGACCGGACACATCGCTGGATCAAAAAGTCACCAAAAAATCCTCGCTCCATTCATCCGGCCCTACGCTTCGCTCCGGGTCCCCTCACTCCGGCCTTGCTCCCGGGAGGACCGCGCTGCAGGGCCCATCCTGGGCCCCAGCGCTTGACGGGCATCCATGCCCGTCACCTCCCTCCGCAAGTCCTGCGTTCGGCCTCCTGAAGTCGCGAAGTTACGAGCGGCGCCTGGACTGACGCAGCTGTCGCTAGTTGTTTTTTAGTTGATCTCTCGATTGTTTCGGGGGGCAAGCCCGCTTCCACGCAATAGTCGCCGTTATATATAGCCCTGTAGGAGTGGGCTTGTCCCGCGAAAGGGCCGGAACAGCCAATACATAACTAACTGTCAAACAACTAACTTCGCATCTCTTGCTCTTGCTCTTGCTCTTGCTTCTAAGCACGCGGTAGTTCAGGCAACACCAATTGCGACTTCAGGAGGCCGAGCGGAGTTCTTGCGGAGGGAGGTGACGGCCATGGATGGCCGTCAAGCGCTGCGCCCCAGGATGGGGCGTTCAGCGCGGTCCTCCCGGGAGCAAGAACGGAGCGAGGGAACCCCGGAGCGCAGCGCAGGGGCCGGATGAACGGAGCGAAACGGTTTTGCCTACTTTTCCCTAGAGAAAAGTAGGTCGCCGTAAAGGCGAAAAGGTGACTAAATGTCGATATCGTCTACGAATGAGCATACAAAAATCAAAACAATCACCAAGTAACCAGCCCCAGCCCTAAACCCCCTCCAAAACCATCTCCAAAAACGTAGCCACCACCCGCCGCGTCCTCTGCTCACTCAAACAAACCAGCGTCTCAGTCAAATGCCGCCGACAATCCACAATTGGCAAAGCACAAACCCGCGCATCAGCCCCAAACTCCGCCGCCGAGACAACCCCAACGCCAATCCCCACCACCACCGCTTCCCGCGCCGCCTCCCGCCCCTCGACCTGGATCGCCGGCCGGATCCGCAACCCGGCCCGCTGCATTTCCTCCTCCAGCGTCTGCCGCGTCACCGACCCTGGCTCCCGCAGCACCAATGGCGTGTCGTCCAGGTCCGCCAGGCTGATCTGCCCCCGGCTGGCCCACGGATGGTTGTGCGAAACGAACGCCACCATCGGGTCACGCCGCATCGGCACGCAGAACAACCGCTCATCATCGACATCGCGCCCGAGCAGGGCCAGGTCCGCCTGGTAGCTGAACAGCCGGGCCAGCGACTCGTCGGTGTTGCCGGTCTCGATCTTCACCTGGATCCCCGGATAGCGCTGGCAGAACCGGGCGATCTGCGGCAGCACGTGCACTGGCGCGTCCACCGCCAGGGTCAGGCTGCCGGTGTGCAGGGCGCGGGAGTCCTGCAGCAGCTCCACGGCCTCGGCCTCGCAGGCGAACAGGCGCTGGGTCACGCCCAGCAGGCGCTCGCCCAGGTCGGTCAGCTGCACCGAGCGCTTGTTGCGCTGGAACAGCAGCACGCCGAAGCGCTCCTCGAGCTTGCGTACCTGGTCGGAGACCGCCGGCTGGGTCAAAAACAGCTTTTGCGCCGCCCGGGTGAAGCTGCCCTGTTCGGCGACTGCATGAAAGGCCTTGAGTTGAGCATGGGAGACCGACATCGAACACTCCGCTTAAAAGCTGGACTTATGTGTGAAATACGATAAATCGATTTTATTTATCAGTCAGCAGCTGTTTCCATGTGTTTCAACCCGACCACGCCAGCCACGAGCGGCGGCATGTCGGCCATGGCGGCACCACCGCCATCTGACCAGGTGACGTCCCTCCGTCACGCAGTGCGCAACACAACAACAAGACAGGCGTTTCTTCACATTCTGCCGGCACACTCAAGCAAGAGGTCAGAGTCAATGAATCAATCCCTGGGCGCCATCAAGCGTTGGCGCGTGCAGATCTTCGCGATCACCTGGCTGGCCTACGCCGCCTTCTACTTCACCCGCAAGGCCTTCTCGGTGGCCAAGCTCGGCATCGGCGAGGATCCGAATTTCATGCTCGACAAGGCCGCCATGGCCAACCTCGACGCGATCTACCTGGCCGCCTACGCCGTGGGCCAGTTCACCTGGGGCATGCTCGCCGACCGCTTCGGTCCCCGCGTGGTGGTGCTGGGCGGGTTGCTGATCTCGGCGGCGGCTGCGGTGGTGATGGGCAGCTACGCGACCTTCCCGATCTTCGCCACCTGCATGTTGATTCAGGGGTTGGCGCAGTCCACCGGCTGGGCGGGGCTGTGCAAGAACATCGGCAGTTTCTTCCCGGCCTCCCAGCGCGGACGGGTGCTGGGACTGTGGAGTTCGTGCTACGCCTTCGGCGGCCTGGTGGCCTCGCCGTTCGCCGGCTGGTGGGCCTACACCCTGGTCGGCACCTGGCATGCGGCATTCTTCTCCAGCGCCGTGGTGGTGGCCGCGGTGGCGGTACTGTTCTTCATTTTCCAGCGCAACAAGCCCGAGGACGTCGGCCTGCCGGCGGTGGAGCCCGAGCCGCAGAGCATGGTCCCGGGGGCGAACCTGTGCAGCGTCTGGGCACCGTTGCGCGAGATCCTGCGTAACCGCACGGTGCTGACCCTTGGCCTGGCCTACTTCATGCTCAAACCGGCGCGCTACGCCATCCTGCTGTGGGGCCCGGTGATCGTCTTCGAGCAGATGCCGTCGGTGGGCAAGGTCGGCGCGGCGATCATCCCCACGGCCTTCGAACTGGCCGGGCTGCTCGGGCCGATCCTCATCGGCCTGGCCTCGGACAAGCTGTTCGGCGCCCGGCGCATGCCGGCCTGCGTGATCAGCCTGGTGCTGCTGACCCTGACCCTGGCCGGCTTCATGGCGGCGATGCACAGCGGCAGCGTGCTGCTGGTGGTGGCCCTGCTGTTCGTCATGGGCCTGACCCTGTACGGCCCGGACTCGATGATCAGCGGCGCCGCGGCCATCGACTTCGGCACGGCCAAGGCCGGCGCCACTGCGGCCGGCTTCGTCAACGGTTGCGGCTCGGTGGGCGCGGTGCTCGGCGGCCTGCTGCCTGGCTACTTCGACAGCGTCACGGTGTTCATCGTCTTCGCCGGCACCGCGCTGTTCTCCGCCCTGGTGCTGCTGCCGCATTGGAACAGCCGACCAGCGACCGCCGTGCAGGCCAATGACGTGGCACCCAATACCAGCATGGCGATCAAGCCACTGCGTACTTAAAGGAAAGCGAGTAGATGAGACCCTTCTGGCTGCAACAGGCCCTGGACCAGGAAGACGAGGGGCTGTGCCCGCCGCTTGCGGGCGATGTGCGCTGCGATGTGTGCATCGTCGGTGGTGGCTACACCGGCCTGTGGACCGCGCTGATGATCAAGGAACAGGCGCCGCAGCTGGAGGTGCTGCTGCTCGAGGCGGATATCTGCGGCGCCGGGGCCAGCGGGCGCAACGGTGGCTGCGCGCTGTCCTGGTCGGCCAAGTACTTCACCCTCGAGCGGTTGTTCGGGGTCGCCGAGGCGGTACGCCTGGTGCGCGAGTCCGAGCGCAGCATCGGTGCCATCGGCGAGTTCTGCGCGGCCAACGGCATCCGCTGCGACTACCGCATGGACGGCACGCTCTACACCGCCACCAACCAGGCCCAGCTCGGTGGCACCGATGCGGTGATCGCCGCGCTGGAGCAACAGGGCATCAATTCGTTCCAGCGCCTGGCACTGGAGCAGGTACAGCGCCTGGCCGGCTCCGAACGGCACCTGGAGGGCTGGTATTCGCCGGCCGCGGCTACGGTGCAGCCGGGACGGCTGGTGCGTGGTCTGCGCCGGGTGGCCTTGCAGCGCGGCGTGCGCATCCACGAGGGCACGGCGATGACCGGCCTGGAACATGGCGCGCCGGTGCAGGTGCGCACCCGCTCCGGCACCGTCCGCGCCGACCGTGTGGTGCTGGGCCTCAATGCCTGGATGGCGCGGGCCTTCCCGCAGTTCGAACGCAGCGTGGCGATCGTCTCCAGCGACATGGTGATCACCGAGCCGTGCCCCGAGCTGCTGCGCCGGATCGGCCTGGACAGCGGCGTCAGCGTGCTCGACTCGCGGATCTTCGTGCACTACTACCACAACACCTCCGATGGCCGGCTGATGCTCGGCAAGGGCGGCAATACCTTCGCCTACGGCGGGCGCATGCTGCCGGTGTTCGACCAGCCGTCGCCGTACCAGCCACTGCTGCGTGAGAGCCTGGGCGAGTTCTTCCCGGCGCTGGCCGAGGTGCCGCTGGCGGCCAGCTGGAACGGGCCGTCGGACCGTTCGGTGACCGGGCTGCCGTTCTTCGGTCGGCTCGATGGGCAGGGCAACGTGTTCTACGGTTTCGGCTACTCCGGCAGCGGGGTGGGACCGTGCCACATGGGCGGGCAGATCCTGTCGTCGCTGGCACTGGGGCTGGACAACGCCTGGACCCGTTCGCCGCTGGTCAAGGGGCCGCTGGGGCAGTTTCCGCCGGAGCCGGTGCGCTACTTGGGATCGCTGCTGGTGCGCAACGCCATCCGCCGCAAGGAACGCGCCGAGGACCGTGGCGTGCGACCGCGGCGGCTCGACGTGCGCCTGGCGAAGTTCGCGGCGGCGGCGGGGAAGGCGGACAAGGGCTGAAGCTGACGCGATTTCTTGTCGAACCCGGTGCGCAGGGCGTATAAACTCTCCCCACTTTAAGGCCGGTCGCTTCCTGAACCGGCCGCGGAAACAAAGAGAGTCGATATGGGCGCACAGTGGAAAGCCAAACATAGAGAAACAGCGGCCAATGCCAAAGGCAAGATCATGGGCAAGCTGGCCAAGGAGATCCAGATCGCTGCCAAGTCGGGCGCCGACCCGGACATGAACCCGCGCCTGCGCCTGGCCATCGTCCAGGCCAAGAAAGCCTCGATGACCCGTGAGACCCTGGAACGCGCGATCAAGAAAGGCGCGGGCCTGGACGGCGAGGCCGTGCAGTACCATGCCGTCAGCTACGAAGGCTTCGCTCCGCACCAGGTGCCGCTGATCGTCGAGTGCCTGACCGACAACATCAACCGCACCGTGGCTCAGATCCGCGTGCTGTTCCGCAAGGGTCAGCTCGGCGCCAGCGGCTCGGTGGCCTGGGACTTCAACCATGTCGGCCTGATCGAGGCCACTCCGGAAGGCGACGCCGACCCGGAAATGGCGGCCATCGAAGCCGGTGCCCAGGACTTCGAGGACGGCGAGGAAGAGGGCTCGACCCTGTTCATCACCGACACCACCGACCTGGACGCCGTGCAGAAGGCCCTGCCGGAGCATGGCTTCACCGTTACTTCGGCGAAGATCGGCTACACCCCGAAGAATCCGGTGAGCGCCGCCGGCCTGAGCGCTGAAGCGCTGGCCGAGGTCGAGGCCTTCCTCGAGGCGATCGACGAGAACGAAGACGTGCAGAACGTCTATGTCGGCCTGACCGACTGATCCGCGCGTCATCCTCGCGGGGCAAGCCCACTCCCAGCATATCTGTGGGAGCAGGCTTGCCCCGCGATCATTTCCGGACCTGTGCCATGCACCCCACCTTCGCCTCCCTCAGCCTCGCCCACCTGCGCACCCTCGACTGCCTCCTGCAACTGAAGAACCTCAGCCACGCCGCCGAGCGCCTGGGCTGCAGCCAATCGGCCCTGAGTCGTCAGCTGGCCAGCCTGCGCGAGGCCTTCGACGACCCGCTGCTGGTGCGCCAGGGCCGTGGCTATGTGCTCAGCGAGCACGCCGAGGCGCTGGTCGAGCCGTTGCGCCAGGTGCTGGAAGAACTCAACGCCCTGCGCCAGCCCGCGGCGTTCGACCCGGCGCGCTGCGAGCGGCGCTTCTGCCTGGCGGCCTCCGACTATGTGGCCGAACACATGCTGCCGCAGTTGGTGAACGTGCTGGAGCAGGAGGCGCCGGGGGTGTCGCTGGAGTACCGCACCTGGCAGGCCGGGCAGTACGCCTTGCTCGCCAGTGGCGAGATCGACCTGGCCACCACGTTGTTCGACGAGTCGCCGCCCAACCTGCATGGCCGGTTGCTGGGCGAGGACCGGGCGGTGTGCCTGATGCGCCGTGATCATCCGCTGAGCGCCCGCGTCGCGCTGAGCCAGGACGATTACCTGGCCTTCCAGCACGTGCGGGTGTCAGGGGGCGGCGACAAGGACAGCTTCATCGACCGTCATCTGCGCGCCCAGGGGCTGCAGCGGCGCATCAGCCTGGAGGTGCCGTTCTTCAGCGCCATGGTCCAGGTGCTTGGCAATGGCCAGGCTCTGGCCACGGTGCCCGAGCACATCGCCCGGCAACTGGCGCGACTGCACGGCCTGAGCTGGCGGCCGATGGGCTTCATCGACCACACTCAGCGCTACTGGGTGGTGTGGCACCAGCGCCTGCAGGCCTCGGCCGAGCACCGCTGGTTGCGCAACCGGGTGTTCGAGGTGTGGCGCCAGTCGCAGTTCGGCGTGCAGGGTGGGCATGCGCCTTCGCCATAGCAGCTATGCGCGAAGCGGGGTTATTCGCAGGCCGGCGGGCGCCTAGACTGCGGGCATTGTGTTGCCTGTGCCGGCCCTTTCGCGGGGCAAGCACAGGCAGCGGACACCTCTCAGGAGAACGCGCATGACCCCAGAAGAGTTTCGCCAGTACGGCCACCAACTGATCGACCTGATCGCCGACTACCGCCAGACCGTCGGCGAGCGTCCGGTCATGGCCCAGGTCCAGCCGGGCTATCTCAAGGCCGCGTTGCCCGAGGGCGCGCCGCAGCAGGGTGAGCCATTTGAAGCCATCCTCGCCGACGTCGACAAGCTGGTGATGCCCGGCCTGTCCCACTGGCAGCACCCGGACTTCTACGGCTACTTCCCCTCCAACGGCACCCTGTCGTCGGTGCTCGGCGACTTCCTCAGCACCGGCCTGGGCGTGCTCGGCCTGTCGTGGCAGTCCAGCCCGGCCCTGAGCGAGCTGGAGGAAACCACCCTCGACTGGCTGCGCCAACTGCTGGGCCTGAGCGGGCAGTGGAGCGGGGTGATCCAGGACACCGCCTCGACCAGCACCCTGGTGGCGCTGATCAGCGCCCGCGAGCGCGCCACCGACCACGCCCAGGTGCACGGCGGCCTGCAGGCCCAGGCCAAGCCGTTGATCGTCTACGTCAGCGCCCACGCCCACAGCTCGGTGGACAAGGCCGCGCTGCTGGCCGGTTTCGGCCGCGACAACATCCGCCTGATCCCCACCGACGCGCGCTACGCCATGCGTCCTGAGGCACTGCGCGAAGCCATCGAGCAGGACCTGGCCGCCGGCAACCAGCCCTGTGCCGTGGTCGCCACCACCGGCACCACTACCACCACCGCGCTGGACCCGCTGCGCCCGATCGGCGAGATCGCCCAGGCCAACCAGCTGTGGCTGCACGTGGACTCGGCCATGGCCGGCTCGGCGATGATCCTCCCGGAATGCCGCTGGATGTGGGACGGCATCGAGCTGGCCGACTCGGTGGTGGTCAACGCCCACAAGTGGCTGGGCGTGGCCTTCGACTGCTCGATCTACTACGTGCGCGATCCGCAGCACCTGATCCGGGTGATGAGCACCAACCCCAGCTACCTGCAGTCGGCGGTCGATGGCGAGGTGAAGAACCTGCGCGACTGGGGCATCCCGCTGGGGCGTCGGTTCCGGGCGCTGAAACTGTGGTTCATGCTGCGCAGCGAAGGGGTCGAGGCCCTGCAGCAACGCCTGCGCCGCGACCTGGAAAACGCCCGCTGGCTGGCCGCCCAAATCGAGTCGACGGCGCAGTGGGAAGTGCTGGCGCCGGTGCAGTTGCAGACCCTGTGCATCCGCCATCGCCCGGTGGGCCTCGAGGGCGAGGCGCTGGATGCCCACACCCGCAGCTGGGCCGAGCGCCTCAACGCCTCGGGCGATGCCTACGTGACCCCGGCAACCCTGGACGGGCGCTGGATGGTGCGGGTGTCGGTGGGGGCGCTGCCGACCGAGCGTGAGCATGTCGAGCGGCTGTGGGCCCGGTTGCAGGCGGTGGTGGCCGAGTAACGCGGAAAATCCAGGCGCTGGACCCTGTCGCGGGGCAAGCCCGCTCCCACGTGTTTGTGGGGGTGGCCTTGCCCCGCGACACGTTTTGCAAGGCTGACAGAGCAAGGCTATCACCCCCCAATAGCGCCTCTATTAGACCTCTGTCCAGGCTCGACTAGTCTTTCTGCTGGTTCCGCGAAAAGCCGGTGCACAGGCGTGCCCGGCCACAACTGATGAGGAGTGGCGCGCTTGCGGGCGCGCCTGTTCCAACACCTGGCAGCGAAAATACAAGAACGCCCGGAAATCTGAATTGAACCGACCCAAAAGGTAGAAGCAGATGGCGAACGAATCGAAATGCCCGTTCCATCAGACCGCCGGTGGCGGCACCAGCAACCGTGACTGGTGGCCTGACCAGCTCAACCTGAAGATCCTCCACCAGCACTCCAGCAAGTCCGACCCCATGGACCCGGACTTCGACTACGCCAAGGCGTTCAAGAGCCTCGACTTCCAGGCCCTGAAAAAAGACCTGACCGCCTTGATGACTGACTCACAGGACTGGTGGCCGGCCGACTTCGGCCACTATGGCCCGCTGTTCATTCGCATGGCCTGGCACAGCGCCGGCACCTACCGTATCGGCGACGGCCGTGGCGGCGCCGGCTCCGGCCAGCAGCGCTTCGCCCCGCTCAACAGCTGGCCGGACAACGTCAGCCTGGACAAGGCCCGGCGCCTGCTGTGGCCGATCAAGCAGAAGTACGGCAACAAGATCTCCTGGGCAGACCTGATCGTGCTCACCGGCAACGTCGCCCTCGAATCCATGGGCTTCAAGACCTTCGGCTTCTCCGGTGGTCGCGCCGATGTGTGGGAGCCGGACGAAGACGTGTACTGGGGCTCGGAAAAAGTCTGGCTCGGTGGTGACACCCGCTACGGCAAGGCCGAGGCTCCGGGCAAGGGCGACCTGGTGGCCGAGCCGGCCAAGCGCCCGGAAGAGCAGGGCCGCAACCTGGCGGGCGAGCGCAACCTGGAGAACCCGCTGGCCGCCGTGCAGATGGGCCTGATCTATGTGAACCCGGAAGGGCCGGAGGGCAATCCTGATCCGGTCGCCTCGGGCAAGGATATTCGTGACACCTTCGGCCGCATGGCCATGAACGATGAAGAGACCGTGGCGCTGATCGCTGGTGGCCACGCCTTCGGCAAGACCCACGGTGCCGGCCCCGCCGACAATGTCGGCGCTGAGCCGGAAGCGGCGGGCCTGGAACAGCAAGGCTTTGGCTGGCACAACAAGTTCGGTACCGGCAAGGGCGGCGACACCATCACCAGTGGCCTGGAAGTGATCTGGACCTCGACCCCGACGAAGTGGAGCAATGAGTACCTCAACAACCTGTTCAACTTCGAGTGGGAGCTGACCAAGAGCCCGGCCGGTGCCCACCAGTGGCGGCCGAAGGATGGTAAGGGAGCAGGGACCGTGCCCGATGCCCATGACCCCGGCAAGAAGCACGCGCCATCGATGCTCACCTCCGACCTGGCGCTGCGTTTCGACCCCATCTACGAACCCATCGCCCGGCGCTTCAAGGACAACCCCGACCAGCTCGCCGACGCTTTCGCCCGCGCCTGGTACAAGCTGATCCACCGCGACATGGGCCCGCTGGCCCGCTACCTCGGGCCGGAAATGCCCAACGAGGAGCTGCTGTGGCAGGACCCGCTGCCCAAATCGGGACCGCAACCGAGCGACGCCGATATCGCCGCGCTCAAGGCCAAGGTGCTGGCTTCGGGGCTGAGTGTCCCTGAACTGGTTTCCGCCGCCTGGGCCTCGGCCTCGACCTTCCGCGGTTCCGACAAGCGCGGTGGCGCCAACGGCGCGCGGTTGCGCCTGGCACCGCAGAACGGCTGGACGGCGAACCAGGGCCTGGACAAGGTGCTGACGGCACTGGAGAAGATCCGCAGCGAGGGCGGTAACAAGATCTCCCTGGCCGACCTGATCGTGCTGGCCGGCAGCGCGGCGGTGGAGAAGGCCGCCAAGGATGCCGGGCACAACATCAGCGTGCCGTTCCATCCGGGGCGCGTGGATGCCTCGCAGGAGCAGACCGACGTCGAGTCGTTCGCCGTGCTCGAGCCGCTGGCCGACGGTTTCCGTAACTTCAGCAAGGCCCGCTACAGCGTCAAGGCCGAGAAGCTGCTGCTGGACAAGGCCCAGTTGCTGACCCTCACCGCACCGGAGCTTACCGTGCTTATCGGCGGCCTGCGGGTGCTCGGCGCCAACCATGGCGGCAGCAAGGACGGCGTGTTCACCGACAAGGTCGGCGTGCTCAGCAACGACTTCTTCCGCAACCTGCTGGACATGGGCGTGGAGTGGAAGCCGACCTCGGCCGACAACGAGGCGTTCGAAGGCCGTGACCGCAAGAGCGGTCAGGTGAAATGGACCGCCAGCCGGGTCGACCTGGTGTTCGGCTCCCATGCGCAGTTGCGTGCCCTGAGTGAGGTGTATGGCAGCAGCGATGCCAAGGACAAGTTCGTCAAGGACTTCGTGGCGGCATGGGTGAAGGTGATGGAGCTGGACCGCTTCGACCTGGCCTGAGGAAAGGCGTGGGAGATGTTTGTGGGAGCGGGCTTGCCCCGCGATGAGGCCTGAACGGTTGATGGCCATCATCGCGGGGCAAGCCCGCTCCCACGAGAAGCCGCAGGACAATCAGCTACAGGTCCTGCGACACCCCAGGCTGGTCGCTGCCTGGGGTGTCCTCATGCAATGAAGCCTGCGAGGTTTCCGGCAACGCCAACCCGCCCACCAACGCCAGCAAGGCAATCACCACCAGGTAGAAGGCCGGTGCCAGGCGGCTGCCGCTCTGTTCGATCAGCCAGGTCGCCACCAGCGGCGCGGTGCCGCCGAACAGGGTGTAGGCGACGTTGTAGGTGATCGCCGAGGCGGTGTAGCGGCTGCGGGTGGGGAAGCATTCCGACAGTAGCGCGGCAGTGACCACGCCGCTCATCAGCGCGCCGATGGCCAGCAGGATTACCCCCAGCAATGCCCCCGACAGCGAACCGGAACTGGCCAGCCAGTAGGCGGGGAACACCGCGAGCATCACCCACAGGCAGGTGAAGCCGATGGTCCGGCGCCGGCCGACGCGGTCGCTGAAGGCACCCGCCAGCGGGCAGCCGGCGGCGGCGAACAGCAGGGCCACGGTCGAGACCAGCAGCGCCTGGGCGCGGCTGAGGTGGCCGACCGTCTGCAGGTAGGTGGCGAAGTAGGTGGTGAACATGTAGAACGACAGCGCCGTCAGCGAGATGAACGCGCCGAGGTTGCGGATGGTGCGGCCGTGGTGGCGCAGGGTGTCGCCCAGCGGCGAGTGCGCGTGGGCCTTGCCTTCGGCCAGCGCCTGGCGAAACGCCGGGGTCTCCTCCATGCGCCAGCGCAGGTACAGGCCCACCAGGCCCAGGGGCGCGGCCACCAGGAACGGCACGCGCCAGCCCCAGGCATTCATCGCCTCGGGCGTGAGGCTGGCTTCCAGGCCGTAGGCGATGACCGCCGCGCAGGCGAAGGCGCTGAATGTCGAGACCGGCACGAAGCTGCCGTAGAACGCCCGCCGGCCCCGTGGCGCGTGCTCCATCAGGTAGGCGCAGGCGCCGGCATATTCGCCGCCCGCGGAAAACCCTTGCAGGCAGCGGGCAAGAGTGAGCAGCAGCGGGGCCAGCACGCCGATGCTGGCGTAGGTCGGCAGCAGGCCGATCAGGGTGGTGGAGCCGGCCATCAGCAGGATGGTCAGCGACAGGATGCGCTTGCGTCCGAGCCGGTCGCCCAGCGCGCCGAACACGATACCGCCCAGCGGGCGCAGGGCGAAGGCCACGGCGAACACGGCGAAAGTCTTGAGCAGGGCGACGCTGGCGTCCTCGCTGGCGAAGAACTGGCTGGCGATCAGGGTGGCGAGAAAGCCGTAGACGGCGAAGTCGAACCATTCGACGAAGTTACCGATGGCCGAGGCGGCGATCACCCGCCGCAAGGTGGCGGGCGGGACCTCATGGGGGATGGACATGGATGCTCTCCGTTGCTCTGGCAGCCTGGGCGGATGCGGCGCGCTCGGGGCGCGCCGTCGTTGTTGTGCGGCCAGTAGACAAGCGGCAGAGCGAGGAGGCTTTGTCGGGGGCGACCTCCGGATATCCGTTAGCACCGCCCCCATCGTTCTCAGGGTTGCGCCAGCGGTCTCGGCAGGCGCGGCATCAGTACCAGGGGGGCGATCACCTCGACCTGGTCATTCTCGAACAGGCCTTCGGGCACGGGTGGATAGGTGGTGTGCCAGCATTGGCGCTCGACCAGTTGCGCCAGCTGGTTGAAGTCGGAGGCAACGGTCAGCACGGGCAGCAGCCGTTCGACGGCGGGAGAGCTGCGCATGGCCTTGCAGGCGATGGGGCGGTTGTTGCGGTCCAGGGAGAGCTTGAGCGTGACCACGCCAACCAGGGTGCCCTGGTTGGCGGCATCGATCCGGTTGATCAGCGCGCTCTGCATCGCGGTTGTGAACGCGGTCATGTTGGCGGCGTCGACCTTGGCGCTTGCCTGGGGGGGGGCACTGCAGGCCATGAGGGTCGCCAGGCCGAGGGCGGCGAGGGGCAGCAGGGTGAGGCGGTGGTTCTGCGACACGGAAACATCCTTGGTTGAGCGCTTCGGTACGTTCATGTACCAGGTTGGAAAAGGGCTGAGGCCTGCTGGATGAACGAGGCCGGGGCGATGATCTTCAGGGAACAGGTTGCGGTCATTGCCGATCGCAACGTGCAGGTAGCGGCCAGGTGTGCGATGCGCGCAGGTTCTTGAGCGACTCGGGAACATCGATCGGCAGCTCGTCAGGACCGAGCAACGTCTCGATTTCACCAACGCTGCGCAGATACGGGTCGAGGTCGGTGCCCAGCCCGGCCTGGTGCGGGATCCACCAGGCGATGACCTGGGGCTGGCCCTGGTCATTCTCGGTCAGCAGGACCTTCCAGAACACCTCGGGCGTGGCGATGCCGTGGGACGTGACGAAGGCGTCGTTATCCAGCGCAGCGCCGGCATGACCGAACACCACGCCACCGATCACCGTCA
Organism: Pseudomonas sp. BW16M2; assembly: GCF_014268865.1. Lineage (NCBI taxonomy): Bacteria > Pseudomonadati > Pseudomonadota > Gammaproteobacteria > Pseudomonadales > Pseudomonadaceae > Pseudomonas > Pseudomonas sp. BW16M2. Next base: position 20,222 of record NZ_JABWRI010000014.1, read on the forward strand.
CCGGGTGCAGGTCGCGGTAGCACTCGGTGAGCAGCTCGGTCTGGTACCAGGTGCGGCTGTTGTGCGAAGCCAGTTGCGGGACGATGTTGCTCATCAGGTTGGAGGCATCCATCGCCGCGCGGTCGTCGTCGAAATGATTGTTGGCCGCCAAGTGTCCGCGGTGGTAACCCTTGGGAATCGAGTAGGCCTTGGCCGAGAACTGACCCCTGCAACCCTCGGGCAGGCTACGGTCGATACGGAAGTTGTCGATGCGCTGCAAATGGCCCTGGTCTTTCCATAGGGTGAACGCGAAGCGGTGCGGCTCGCCGCGCTGGCAGTCGTACCAGAGCCGGAAGCGGCCGTGATCGAGCAGGGTGAGCAGCGGTGCGGCAGGTTCTGGAGCTGGCGGGGAGGGCAGGCGCGGGGCGCAGGAGGTCAGGCTGAGGGCCAACAGCAGGAACAGCAAACGGCGCATGGCGCGTCTTCCTTGATCAAAGGCGCGCGATGGTACAACAGTCTGCGGATTGGTTGCCTGTGAAAGGGGTGGCCATCAGGCATGAAAAAGCCCGGCCTTTACGGGCCGGGCTCAAGCAACGGTGGACTGCCGACGCATTCAGTTCAGCGAGTCGATCACCTTGATTGCCTGCCGCTCGCGGGCGGCGGGCCATTCTTGTTGCAGGGTCTGCAGCACGCGACCGACGAAGGAGGTGTCGGCGGCGGCCTTCCTGCCGACGTAGCCCTGGCCACGGCGGTAGACCTTGAAGCGGGCGCGCATGCTGGGCATGTGCGATTCGAATTCGGCTTCGACCGTGTTCGGCGGCAGGCGATCCAGGCGGACCTCGCCGGACTGGCTGACCCACAGCAGGTGGTCGTCGAGGCTGTCCTTGCGTGCGGCGAACAGCCGGGCCAATTGGTCGATGGTTGGATTGTTGTTCAAGTTCATCATAAAGCCCCCATTACTCTCATTCGTTGGTGAAGTTCGGCTGAAGTTCACATTCGGCGCCACACCATGTAGCGCGCTAACCAAGGCTGCTACAGCAGCATCGCAACAGGGGCTTTCTCACGCTGCCTTCTGGGCAGTTTCCCTCTCCACGGACGGCCTGCGTTACCGCGCAGGCCGTCTGGAACACCCTTGCCACCGCTCCCGATCGGGGAGACGGCCTCATCATGCACAAGGCGCGGGAAGGGCGTCAACCGTTTTGTAGTGATTATTTTTAGTCACTACATCTTGTCGGACAATCCTGCCGGTTCTGTCACGCCAGTCCGTTGTCGCCGTGCTCGAGGTAGCCGGGGCGTTGCCGCAGTCGCTCATGATAGGCCTCCAGCGCCGGCAGCTCCGCGTGCTCCAGCGGGGTGCGCCGCCAGCGGTTGAGGGACAGGCCGATGGCCACGTCGGCGAGGCTGAAGGCGTCGCCGGCGACATAGGCGCCGGTGGCCTGCAGACGTGTTTCGAGCAGGCGCATCCTGGCCGTCCATTGGGCGCTGCTGGCAGCCAGCAACGTGGGATCCTGGTGCGCCGGCGACTGGCGCACCAGCGACATGAACGGGTAGCGCCAGGCGTCGTTGAGGTCGGTGGCCTGCCAGTCGAGCCACTGGTCCACTGCGGCGCGGGCGCGCGGGGCGCCGGGGTAGAGCGACTCACCGCCGTACTGGTTGACCAGGTAGCGCAGGATGGTATTGGACTCCCACAGCACGAAGTCGCCGTCGACGATCACCGGCACCATGGCGTTGGGGTTCAGCGCCAGGAACTCGGGGGTGTCGGTGGCGCGAAAGCCGCTGCCCCAGTCTTCGCGCTGGAACGGCAGGTTCAGCTCGGCGCAGGTCCACAGCACCTTGCGCACGTTGATTGACGAGGCCTTGCCCAGGATCTTCAGCATGTCACGGCTCCAGGCTGGAAAGGATGCGTTGCGCGGCGCGCACGCGTTCTTCGTTGGGGTAGTTGCGGTTGGCCAGCAGCACGATGCCCATCTGCCTGGACGGCACGAACGCCACGTAGGCACCGAAGCCGCCGGTGGCGCCGGTCTTGTTGTACCAGGCGGCGGGCTCGGCGGGCAGCGCCGGGTTCAACGCCTGGATCGGGTTTTCCCCGCGGATGATCTTGGCGCCGTTGTATTCCAACAGGGTGTCGAGGCTGACCGGGTAGGGGTAGCGCTCCCAGCCCAGACCCTGGGTCATCGCGCCGACCTGGAAGTAACCGGACTGGGTGATGGCGATGGCCTTGCGCATGGCCGGGTCGAGGGTGTCCGGCTGCAGCTGCAATTGCACATAGCGCAGCAGGTCGCTGGCACTGGTCTTGATGCCGTAGGCCTGCTCGGCGTAGGGGCCCGGGTTGACCCGCACCGGCTTGTCATTGGCGTCGTAGCCTTGCGCGTAGAGCCCGCGGGCACTGGCTGGTACCTCCAGGTAGGTGTGCTTGAGCCCAAGGCGGGGCAGCACCTGTTGGGTCATCAGTTCGGCGAAGGGCCGTTGTTGGGCGCGGGCCGCGAGGTCGCCGAACAGGCCCAGGCTGGGGTTCGAGTAGCAGCGGTGGGTACCGGGCGCGAAGCGGCGTTGCCAGTGCTGGAACCAGGTCAGGGTCTGGGCTGGCGTCTTTATTTCATCGGGGAACTGCAAGGGCAGGCAGTCGCCGCTGTAGGCACCCAGCTCCAATACGTTGGCGCTGCCGATCGAGGCTTTGGCCAAGGCCGGTTGGTAGCGGCTGGCGGGGGCCGCAAGGTCGAGCTTGCCTTCGGCGCTGGCCAGGGCGGCGAGGGTGGCGGTGTAGGTCTTGCTCACCGAGCCGACTTCGAACAGCGTGTCGCGGCTCACTGCCTGGCGGCTGGCCTTGTCGGCCAGGCCGTAGTTGAAGAAATGCGACTGGCCGTTGGCGTACACCGCCACGGCCATGCCGGCGATGCCTTGCTCGCGCATGAGCGGTGGGATGACGCCATCGACGGTGGCTTGCAGGTCGTTGGCCAGCAGCGGCGGCGCGGCCAGCGTCAGGGTGGCGGCCAGCAGCAGGTGTGGGGGGCGTTTCATGGTGGGGCGTTCCTTGTCGTGGATCAGGGGCGTGGCAAAGCGAGGTGTCCGTTGGGCGACACCGACAGGGGTTCCGGCGTTAGCGGCACAAAGGCCAAGACCTTATCGTCCAGGCTTGCACAAAGACAAGACGGAAACTGAGATGAGATATCTACGGATGCTGTTCGACAACTTCACCCTGGCCCTGCTCGGGGTGGTGTTCATCGCCACTGTGCTGCCGTGCTCCGGCGAGGGCGCGCTGCTGTTCGGCTGGCTGACCAACCTGGCCATCGGCCTGCTGTTCTTCCTGCACGGCGCCAAACTGTCGCGCGAGGCGATCATCGCCGGTGCCGGTCACTGGCGCCTGCATTTGCTGGTGTTCTCCTGCACCTTCGTGCTGTTCCCGTTGCTGGGGCTGGCGTTCAAGCCGCTGTTCGTGCCGTTGGTGGGCAACGAGCTGTACCTGGGCGTGCTGTACCTGTGCGCCTTGCCGGCCACGGTGCAGTCGGCCATCGCCTTCACCTCGCTGGCCCGGGGCAACGTGCCGGCGGCGATCTGCAGCGCGGCGGCCTCGAGCCTGCTGGGGATCTTCCTGACGCCGCTGCTGGTGATGCTGCTGCTGGGCGCCTCGGGCGACACCGGCTCCGGGCTGGATGCAGTGCTGAAGATCACCCTGCAGTTGCTGGTGCCCTTCGTCGCCGGGCAGGTCGCCCGCCGCTGGATCGGCGCCTGGGTCAAGCGCAATGCGCGCTGGCTGAAGGTGGTGGACCAGGGCTCGATCCTGCTGGTGGTTTACACCGCCTTCAGTGAAGCGGTGGTCACCGGCCTGTGGCACACGGTGTCGCCGCAGCACCTGGCCGGGCTGTTCGCCGTATGCGGGATCCTGTTGGCGGTGGTACTGCTGGGCACGCGGTTGCTCGGGCGGCTGCTGGGATTCAATGTCGAGGACCGCATCACTATCCTGTTCGCCGGCTCCAAGAAGAGCCTGGCGACGGGCGTGCCCATGGCGCAAGTGCTGTTCGTGGGAGGCGGCATCGGGGCGATGATCCTGCCGTTGATGCTGTTTCATCAGATCCAGCTGATGGTCTGCGCGGTGCTGGCGCAGCGGTATGCGGCGCGGGTTGAGGCGGGGCATCCGGAGGCGAGCGTCACGCTGAAATGATGCGCTGCGCTCACTGACTCACCAATGTCTGCAATCGCGCCAGCGCTGGCCCTTCGCGCTGGCGGTCGAAAACCTGCAGCGACACTTCCAGCATTGCCCCCGGCGCACGCGACAGGCGTTGTTCACAGCGCAGGCGCAAGCGCCCCTGGTCACATTCGAACTGCCTGACGCCGGGCTTCGCGCCGCCCTCCAGGCGCAGTTCGGCCAAGCGCCCCTGGGCCGCCAGCAGAGCCAGCCCCTTGTCGCGCAACAGCCCGTTGCCCTGGGTCATCAACCCGGTGGTGCGCACGGCGGCGGCCATGGCCACGGCGACGATGGTCAGCGCCACCAGCACTTCGATCAGGGTGAAACCGGCCTCGGTGGTGCGCACGGGAACTCCATTCGCGCAGGGCAAAGCGGCACTGTAGAGCGGCGCGATGACAGTTTGACGTCGTTGACTCCCGAGCTTTTTCAATATCCGTGACATACCGGCTTGCCACAATCGGCCCCCGATTCGAACTCACGCAAGGAATGCCGAGATGCAGATCGCCCGCCGCAACATGCCCGCCCAGCGTATCCGCCAACAGGGTTTTACCCTGATCGAGATCATGGTGGTGGTGGTGATCCTCGGGATCCTCGCGGCGATGGTGGTGCCCAAGGTGCTCGATCGCCCCGACCAGGCCCGGGCCACCGCGGCGCGGCAGGACATCGGCGGGCTGATGCAGGCGCTCAAGCTGTACCGGCTGGACAACGGCGCCTACCCCAGCCAGAACCAGGGTCTGAAGGTGCTGGTGGAAAAGCCGGCCCAGGCCAAGGACGGCCAATGGCGCGCCTACCTCGACCGCCTGCCCAACGACCCATGGGGGCGCCCGTACCAGTACCTGAACCCGGGCGCCAACGGCGAGATCGATGTGTTCTCACTGGGCGCCGACGGCCAGGCCGGCGGCGACGGGGTGAATGCCGATCTCGGCTCCTGGCAGTTGTGACCGGCCATGGCGCGCCAGGAGGGCATGGCCGTGATCAGTGCGTTGCTGATCGCCGCGGTAGTGGCGGTGATTGCCGCCGGCATGATCGAGCGTCAGGGCTTGCTGACCCGTCAGGTGGAGAATCGCCAGTTGGCATTGCAGGGCCAGTGGGCCCTGGAAGGCGGCCTGCAGCTTAGCCGTCAGGTGCTGCTCGAACAGCGCCTGCGCGATCCTCTGGTGCGCGGCGGCCAGCCCTGGTCCCGACCGATGCGCGATGTGCCGTCCGGCAGCGTGCGTTTCGACGGGCAACTGGAGGACGAGCAGGGCAAGTTCAACCTGCGCAATCTGGTGGTCGATGGCCAGGTGGATGCCGAGGCGCTGGCGACCTTCCAGCGTCTGTGCGCGTTGATCGGGATCAATGAGCGACTGGCCACGGCCATTGCCGGGCAGGTGATCGACAGCTACCCACAGCGCTTGCTGGCCACGCCCTCCAATCCCGGTCTGGGCCTGGACAGTGGCCGTGCGACTTCACCGTCCAGCACCACCGCAGCGTTGCCGGCCAGGCGCCCGATGCTGCGCAGCGTCGAGGCCCTGGCTGGGCTCAAGGGCATGGATGGCGAAGCCCTGGCGCGCCTGCGCCGGTTCGTCACGGTGCTGCCGGCGCTGACCTGGGTCAACGGCAACACCGCCAGTGCCGAGGTGTTGGCCGCCCAGGTACCGGGCCTGTCGCTGCAGCAGGCCGCCGCGTTGGTGGCCGAACGCGATGGCGGGCGCTGGTTCATCAATCGCGGCGATTTCGTCAATCGCCTGCGCATGCCATCCCTGGCCATGGCCAATGTGCGGGTGGGGATCAACAGCGACTGGTTCCGCCTGCATGGCCTGGCGCGCCTGGGCAATCGCGAGCTTGCCCTGCAGGCGCTGCTGCGCCAGCGCGAGGGGCAGTTGCCGGATGTCATTTGGCGGCGGGTGGGCGCATGAATACGGCCATGGAAGTGTGGCTGGCACCGCTGGCCGAACTGGATGAGGCTTCGCTGCTGGATTATCGCCTGGCGGATCGGCGTGGGCAGGCGAGCCGTGGGCAACTGCTCCGGGAGGCCAAGGGTGCACCCTGGCGTCTGCACCTGCACGAGCAGGATAGCCTGGCCTTGGATATCGCCATGCCGCCCCTGACCGGCAAGCGCCTGTCGGCGGCAGTGGGCTGCGCGGTGCAGGGGCTGGTGCTGGGGGATGCCGGGCAGGTCCATGTCGCCCACGGGCCGCGTCGTGTCGATGGGCAGGTCGCGGTGGCCTGGCTCGGCTTGGCGGAACTGGCACGGCTGCAAGCGTGGCTGCAGATCGGTGGGATCAAGCCGGCCGGGTTGCACGCCCGTCAGGACGATGCACCGTCGGCGGCGGATCTGTCCGGCGGCCTGGTCGGGCCGGCGAAGCCGATGGCCTGGGGACGCACGCTGGGCATCTGGGCGGCGGCGACGCTGGTCTGGTGCCTGGGCCTTAATCTTTACGCGGTTCATCTGGCTCGCGAGGGCGAAGCATTGCGTACCCGCATGGTCACTCAGGTGCGCATGGCCTTCCCACAGTTGCCGGTTGTGCTCAACCCGTTGCAGCAGGCGCGCCAGCAGTTGCAGGGCGGGCAGGGTAGCGCGGCGGCGGGGCTGACGGCATTGCTGGAGGGGGCCGGGCAGGTCATGCCGTTCCTGGCCGGCAATGTCGAGGCCATGGATTACCAGGATGGCCAGCTGCGTATTACCCCCTTGCCCGACGGCGGCAAGGCCCCGGCGGGCAGCGCCTGGCAGGCTGATCTTGCCGCCCGTGGCATCGATGGCCAGGCCAGCGGCCAAGGCTGGACACTGCGCGCGACCAACCCGTCTGGCGAGGAGCTGGCCCATGTCGACTAAGGCGCGCCTGGCTACCCTGCGTGCACAGGCGCGGCAGCGCTGGCAAGCCCTGGCCGCGCGGGAACGTCGTGCCGTCGCCCTGGGCGGCGGCTTGCTTGGGGTGCTGTTCTGCTGGCAGGTGCTGGTCCAGCCGGCCCTGGCCAAGATCGACCACTGGCAGGCCGAGACACCCAAACTGCGCGGCCAGGCCCAGGCGCTTGACGCCCTGCTTGGCGAGCGTCTGGCGCAGCGCCCGGCAGACATCGCTCTGGCATTGCGCCAGAGCCTGGAACAGGCGGGTCTGCTGGCACAGACACACCTCGACGCTGACGGCGATGCCTGGCGCCTGAGCTGGCAGCGAGCGCCGGCCGAAGCGGCGATGGCCTGGCTACAGGGCGTACCGCCACGGCTGGGACTTGGCATCGGCCAACTGGCGCTGCGCCGCGACCCGGCTACCGAGCCGGGCAGCCCGGTGACCTTCTCCGGAACCCTTCGCATGGATCAGGCGCATGGCGCTAAGGACCCTTCATGACGTGCCTCCGTTCACCGCGACTGCCGTTCGCGCCCTTGCTCCTGGCCTTGGCGCTCAGCGCCTGCAGCAGCGCGCCGAGTGTGCAACGCCCCTTGGCCAGCAGCGAGCTGGGTCGCCCGTTGGCCGAGGCCAGTACCTCGACGGGTGTGCTGGACCATCGTGCGCAGCCCGAGGCGCAGATCCGCCCGGCAACGCGTCAGCCTGCCCCTCGGGTCGGTCAGCGCCACAGTCGTGCCGTGGCAGCGCCGCCCCAGGCCAATCCACTGGGTGACCAGCCGGTACAGCTGAACTTCGTCGACGCCGATATCCAGGCCGTGGTGCGCGGCCTGTCCCGTGCCACGGGGCGGCAGTTCCTGGTCGATCCGCGGGTCAAGGGCCAGCTGACCCTGGTCTCCGAGGGCGAGGTCCCCGCCAGCAAAGCCTATGGCATGCTGTTGTCGGCCCTGCGCATGCAGGGTTTCAGCGTGGTCGATGTCGGCGGCGTGGCCCAGGTGGTGCCCCAGGCTGACGCCAAGCTGCTCGGCGGCGCGCTGGTGACCGGGGACCGCGACGCCGGCAACGGTATGGTCACCCGTACCTTCCGCCTGCAGTACGAGAACGCCGTCAACCTGATCCCGGTGCTGCGCCCGATCGTCTCGCCCGACAACCCGATCAACGCCTACCCCGGCAACAACACCCTGGTCGTCACCGACTACGCCGAGAACCTCGAACGGGTGGCGCAGATCCTCGACCGGGTCGACATTCCCACGGCCATCGACACCGACGTGGTGGCGATCAACAACGGGATCGCCAGCGACATCGCCGGCATGGTCAACGAACTGCTCGACAGCCAGGGCAGTGACCCGACCCAGAAGATCAGCGTGCTGGGCGACCCGCGCTCGAACAGCGTGGTGATCCGCTCCGGCAGCCCCGAGCGCACCCAGCTGGCACGTGACCTGATCTACAAGCTCGACAACGCCCAGAACAGCGCCGGCAACCTGCATGTGGTGTACCTGCGCAATGCCCAGGCCGACAAGCTGGCGCAGAGCCTGCGCGGGCTGCTGACCGGCGAGAGCGACAGTGCCGGCAACGACGCCACGCGCGCGCTGCTCAGCGGCGGCGGCATGCTCAGCGGCGGCAGTGGCAACGGCACCAGCGGCAATGGCAGTAGCGCGCAGGGCAACAGTGCCAACAGCAACGCCAATGCCAGCCGCAGTAGCAACCAGAGCGCCGGCACTACACCGAATGGTTATGGCAGCAGCACCCAGCAGAACGACCAGGGCACCGCGTTCTCCGCCGGTGGCGCGACCATCCAGGCCGACAAGACCACCAACACGTTGCTGATCTCCGCGCCCGAGCCGCTGTACCGCAGCCTGCGCGAAGTCATCGACCAGCTCGACCAGCGCCGCGCCCAGGTGGTGGTGGAAAGCCTGATCGTCGAGGTCGGCGAGGACGATGCCAACGAGTTCGGCATCCAGTGGCAGGCCGGCAACCTTGGCAAGAATGGCGTGTTTGGCGGCGCCAACCTCGGCGGCAGCGGCCTGGTCAAGGGACCCAGCAGCATCGACGTGCTGCCCAAGGGGCTGTCGGTAGGGGTGGTCGACGGCACGGTGAAGATCCCGGGCATCGGCGAAGTGCTTGACCTCAAGGTGCTGGCCCGGGCGCTGACGAGCAAGGGCGGCAGCAACGTGTTGTCGACACCCAACCTGCTGACCCTGGACAACGAGGCGGCGAGCATCTTCGTCGGCCAGACCATCCCCTTCGTCAGCGGCCAGTACGTCACCGACGGCGGCGGCAACAGCAACAACCCGTTCCAGACCATCCAGCGCGAGGAGGTGGGGCTGCGGCTGAACGTGCGTCCGCAGATCTCCGAGGGCGGCACGGTCAAGCTGGACGTCTACCAGGAGGTCAGCAGCGTCGACCAGCGTGCCTCCAGCGCGGCCGGCACGGTGACCAACAAGCGTGCCATCGACACCAGCATCCTGCTCGACGATGGCCAGATCATGGTCCTGGGCGGCCTGCTGCAGGACGGCTACACCCAGACCAACGAGGGCATTCCGTGGCTGTCCGGGCTGCCGGGGGTCGGTGCGTTGTTTCGCAGCGAGCGCCGCGCCAGCAACAAGACCAACCTGATGGTGTTCCTGCGTCCGTACATCGTGCGCGATGCCGCAGTCGGGCGCAGCATCACCCTGAACCGCTACGATTTCATCCGCCGCGCCCAGGGCAGTCTCAAGCCCGAGCACTCCTGGGCCTTGCCGGACATGGACATGCCGCTATTGCCGCCGGTGGAGCAGGGCGTGCCTGATCAGGGCCGCACCCAGCCGGCGGCGCTGCGTGCACCACGGGCCGCGATTCGCGCGGTACCGGTGGACGAGGTGGCGCGTTGAGCCGCCTGCCATACGCCTGGGCCAAGGCCCAGCGCCTGGTGCTGCGGGTGGACGGTGAGGCCGGGGCGCTGCTGTCGCGCTGCCCGTCGAGCCCGGCCTGGGCAGTGGCCGAGGTGCGCAGGCGTCATGGCCCGGCGCGGGTCGAGGCGCTCGACGATGCGCAGATGGATGCGCTGCTGGTCAGCGCCTACGCCGACACCGGCAGCGCGGCGGCGGTGGTGGGCGCGGCGGAGAACGAGGTGGACCTGGATCGCCTGCTGCAGGACATCCCGGAAGTCACCGACCTGCTCGAGGCCCAGGATGATGCGCCAGTGATCCGCATGATCAACGCCTTGCTCACCCAGGCCGCGCGCGACCAGGCCAGCGATATCCATATCGAGCCGTTCGAGAGCCACTGCCTGGTGCGCTACCGGGTCGACGGAACCCTGCGCGACGTGGTCTCGCCGCGCAAGGCGCTGCACGGCGCGCTGGTGTCGCGGATCAAGATCATGGCGCAGCTGGATATTGCCGAAAAGCGCCTGCCCCAGGACGGCCGCATCGCCCTGCGCGTTGCCGGGCGACCGATCGATATCCGCGTCTCCACCGTGCCCACCGGTCATGGCGAGCGGGTGGTGATGCGCCTGCTCGACAAGCAGGCCGGGCGCCTGCGCCTGGAGGCGCTGGGCATGGACGCCAGCCTGCTGGAGCGGCTCGATCAGTTGATCCGTCAGCCCCATGGCATCGTGCTGGTCACCGGCCCCACCGGCTCAGGCAAGACCACCAGCCTGTACGCCGCCCTGGCACGGCTGGACGCCAGCGTCAGCAACATCCTCACCGTGGAGGATCCGGTGGAATACGACCTGCCGGGCATCAGCCAGATCCAGGTCAACGCGCGCATCGACATGAGCTTCGCCGTGGCCCTGCGCGCCATCCTGCGCCAGGACCCGGACGTGATCATGATCGGCGAGATCCGCGACCTGGAGACCGCGCAGATCGCCGTGCAGGCCTCGCTGACCGGGCACCTGGTGCTGGCCACCCTGCACACCAACGATGCGGTGTCGGCGGTCAACCGCCTGATCGACATGGGCGTCGAACCGTTCCTGCTGGCCTCGGCGCTGCTCGGGGTGCTGGCCCAGCGCCTGGTGCGCCGGTTGTGCCCGCACTGTCGCGAGCCCGACCCGACAACGCCCGGGCAGTACCGCGCGGTGGGCTGTGCGCATTGCAACCATTGCGGCTACAGCGGCCGTACCGGCATCCACGAGTTGTTCTGCGTGGACGACGAGGTCCGCAGCCTGGTGCACCAGGGCGCGGACGAACAGGCCCTGCGCGCCGCCGCCCGGCGCAATGGCATGCGCAGCATGCGCGAGGACGGCCAGCGCTGGGTCGACAGCGGCAGCACCTGCCTGGAAGAGATCCTGCGCGTGACACGGGACGCCTGATGAACCGCTATCGCTATGAAGCCGCCGACGCCCAGGGCCGCGTGGTCAAGGGCCTGCTCGAAGCCGACAGCCAGGGGGCGGCGATGGCCCAGCTGCGCGCCCTGGGCCTGACCACCCTGGAGGTCGAAGTCCAGGCTGCGGCCGGGCAGGGCGGTGGCTTGTTCGGTGCGAAGCTGTCCGACGGCGACCTGGCCTGGGCCACCCGTCAGCTGGCCAGCCTGCTGGCCGCCGGCCTGCCGCTGGAGGCGGCGCTGGGGGCGACCCTGGAGCAGGCCGAGCGCAAGCATGTGGCGCAATTGCTGGGTGCGGTACGCGGCGACGTGCGCAGCGGCATGCGCCTGGCCGATGCCCTGGCCGAGCGGCCGAGGGATTTCCCCGATATCTACCGGGCACTGGTGGCGGCGGGCGAGGAATCCGGCGACCTGGCCCAGGTGATGGAGCGCCTGGCCGACTACATCGAGGACCGCAACACCCTGCGTGGCAAGATCCTCACGGCATTCATCTACCCCGGGGTGGTGGGACTGGTGTCGGTGGGCATCGTCATCTTCCTGCTCAGCTACGTGGTGCCGCAGGTGGTCAGCGCCTTCACCCAGGCGCGCCAGGACCTGCCTGGGCTGACCCTGGCCATGCTGGCGGCCAGTGACTTCGTGCGAGAATGGGGTGTGCTGTGCTTCGCCCTGATGGCCGGAGCGTTCTGGGGCTGGCGGGTCTACCTGCGCGCCCCGGCGGCGCGCCTGGCGTGGCATGGGCGGATCCTGCGGCTGCCGTTGTTCGGGCGCTTCGTGCTGGGCCTGAATACGGCGCGTTTCGCCTCCACCCTGGCGATCCTCGGCAGCGCCGGGGTGCCGCTGCTGCGGGCACTGGAGGCGGCGCGCCAGACCCTGGGCAACGACCGCCTCGACCAGTGTGTCAATGAGGCCACGGCGCGGGTGCGCGAGGGCGCCGGGCTGGCCTCGGCGCTGGCGGTGGAGAAGGTCTTTCCGCCGCTGCTCATCCACCTGATCGCCAGCGGCGAGAAGACCGGCAACCTGCCGCCGATGCTCGACCGCGCCGCCGACAGCCTGGCCAAGGACATCGAACGCCGCGCCATGGGCATGACCGCGCTGTTGGAGCCGTTGATGATCGTGGTCATGGGCGCGGTGGTGCTGCTGATCGTCATGGCCGTGCTGATGCCGATCATCGAGATCAACCAGCTGGTGCAATGACCTGTTGCGCCACCTGCCACACCTGCTGGCGGAACCAGTGGCGCAAGGGATCGGCGTGGGTGCGCGCATGCCAGATCTGCATCACCTCGACCCGTGGCAGCACCAGGGGCAGGGCGTGCAGGCGCAAGCCGGGATCGCGTTCTACTGCCTCCATGGCCAGCGAGCGCAGGCAGGTCAGCAGCAGGTCGGTGCCGCGCACCAGGCGCGTGGGAGCGATGAAACTGGACAGCCCGGCCACCACCCGGCGTTGCCGGCCGAGGGCCCGCAGGGCCTGGTCGACCCGGCCGTCGAGATCGCCGCTCAGGGTTGTCAACAGGTGCTCGCAGGCCACGAATGCCTCCAGGGTCAGGCCGTCGATCAGATGCGGGTTGTTGGCGGCGGCCAGCACCACGAAGTCCTCGCTGAGCAGGCGCTGCTGGTGGAAGGTGTCCGGCAGGTCGCTGTAGAAACCGGCGATGGCCAGGTCGCAGGTGCCTTTCTCCAGCGCCTCGCGGGGCAGGTCGCCACGGGTGTTGTGGGTGACCAGGGTCAGGTTCGGCGCCTGGCCGCGAAGAATCGGCAGCAGCCCGGGCAGCAAGGTCTGCTCCAGGTAGTCGGTGCTGTACAGGTGCAACTGGACCGGGCGTTCAAGGAAGTGCTCGCCGTCGCAGCGGCTGAAGAAGTCCTGCAGGTGCCCGATCAACTGCCGCACCTCGGGTGCCAGCTCGTGGGCCCTGGGGGTGGGCGTGAGGCCGCGTGGCGCGCGCACGAACAGCGGGTCGCCGAACTGATGGCGCAGCTTGTTGAGCTTGTGGCTCAGGGCCGGCTGGCTTAGCGCCAGGCGTTGCGCGGCACGGGAGGCGCTGCGCTCTTCGTAGAGCACCTGAAACAGGTGCAGCAGGTTGAGGTCCTTGTTGCTGATATTCATAAATTGAATCGCAGGAATAAATGCTTTCGAATTATCGAATCATAGCGCGATGGTTAGGATGGGCCCAACCTGTTGAAGGAGTCGCCCATGACCATCGCCATTTTCGCCACCATCCAGCCCCTCGCCGAATACCGTGACGCCACCGAGCAGGCCCTGCGCCGGATGGTCGAGCTGACCCGTGCCGAGCCCGGCAACCTGCGCTACGACCTGTTCGTGCGCGAGGGCGGGACGCTGGCGTTCGATCTGTTCGAGCTGTACGTCGACGAGGTCGCCGTCGAGGCCCATCGCCGCAGCGCCCACTACCAGGCCTACCGCGCCGCCACCGCCGAATGGCTGGCCGCGCCGACCCAGGTGCAGCTTGCCCGCCCGCTGGACATCGCACCATTCAGCTGAATCAGGAATCGACCATGAACAAGATTGCTCCCGTTGCGCTGGCGCTGGCCGGCGCCTTGCTGAGCGGCCACGCCGCCGCTGCCGCGAAGGGCGAGGTGCTGGTGCTGTTGTCCAGCGAGAACCAGTTGCCGCTCAAGGACGGCAAGCCGTATCCCACCGGTTATTACCTCAACGAGTTCGGCGTGCCCGCCGACCGCTTGCTCAAGGCCGGCTACAAGCTGGTGCTGGTGACGCCCAGGGGCAATGCACCGAGTGTCGACGAACGCTCGATCGACCCGATGTACTTCGGCGGCGATGCCGGCGAGATGCAGCGAATCCGCCAGGTGGTCGAAAGCCTGCCGGACATTCACGAAACGCTGTCGTTGAAGGAGGTGCTGGCGGGTGATCTGGACCGATATGCTGGGATCTTCATCCCAGGTGGCCATGCGCCGCTGATCGACCTGGCCAACAACCCGGACGTTGGTACCTTGTTGCGTCATTTCCACCAGGCCGGCAAGCCCACGGCCGCCATCTGCCACGGCCCGATCACGCTGCTGTCGGCGCAGCAGGATCCGGTCGCCTATCGCGCCGCATTGGCCCGTGGCGAAACCCCGGCAGCCGGAGATTGGAGCTACCAGGGTTATCGCATGACCATCTTTTCCGACCCGGAGGAGCAGGTGTTCGAAGGTTCGCTCAAGGACCAGCGCCTGCAGTTCTATCCGGCCAAGGCCATGGCCGGCGCGGGAGGTGACATGAGTTATGCCGAGGCCTGGCAGCCCCATGTGGTGGTTGATCGTGAGTTGATCACCGGGCAGAACCCGTTCTCCGACAAGGCGTTGGCCGATGCGCTGCTGGAGCGGTTGGAGGCAGGTGCGAAGAAGGATGGTTGAACAATGAAGCGAAGAGGCCCGCAGCGTTTGACGCGGGCCGTCTTCGTTCAGGCGGCAGATGGCTTGCGTGGCTTGTGCGGTCGGCCTGCATAAGCAGAGCTTTCGACCTTGGCAAAAGCGTCGATGGCATCATCCGACAGGAAATCATCGTATTGCGCCGATGCTCGAAAGCGAGCCATCTGCTTGTCGGCAATGGCCTTGAAACGGGCCACGTTGGCGTTGAAGTCGCCGGGATCATTCACCATTGGGAAGGCCCTCCAGAGTGGGGGAAGCATAGCCACGGGTCAATTCGTAGGCAAGGCCGATGCCTTTTACCTGGCGGAAACCATCCAGTTCGTAGGCAGCCCGCGCCTGAGGCAGAGGGTTGCGGATGACGACCCATTGCAAGCCCAGCATCAGTGCGTAGTAGCGTACGCCGCTCAGACAGAGAGGTGCGACATAGCCTCTGGTCGGCAGGGTGCTGTCGGGGTTGCGCTGCAGATAGAGGACCATGATCTTCTCCTTGCTGGCCTGGGGCGATGCCCAGCACATGCCTGCGAGCTGATCGTCATGCCAGAGTGCGATATCGAGTGCGCGGGCATGAGCGGGGCGGTTTTTCCATTTCAGGATACGGTCCCAGCCGAAGTCGTAGTGATCCGGGTGCCAGGCTTCATGCGCCAGGATGGCGCGCTCATCGATCTCGTCGACTGTCAGCCGAATGGCCCGTGCGCTGTTCTTCTGCCAGGTGTCCTGGGTGATCTGCCCGCGTGCGGCCTGTTTGAGCCCGGCGAGCTCGGCCAGTTGCCATCCGTCCATGCGCTGCCCTCGAATGCAGGAAAACTGAGGTAGCGTGAAGTTAACTCGAGTTGCTCTCGGACTGGGCCTTGAGAGTTGAAGGAAGTTTCCTGGGCTTGTGTGGCCAGTATCTGGCCAAGCGATTTTGGAGGTCGGACGCTGTCTGGCGCTCGACCTCCTGGCAAGGGGGAATCAGATCCTGGCCGGTTTCTTCAATGCACCTAACGCCAGCACCAGCGCACCCGCCATGATGGCGATGTCGGCAAGGTTGAACACGCCGGTATGCAGCGGCCCAAGGTTGAGCACGAGGTAGTCGACCACATGCCCGTCGCGCAGCACCCGGTCGATCAGGTTGGCCAGTCCGCCCACGGCGATGAAGTAGGCCGCGCCGGCCTTCACCGGGGTCGCCTGCCAGTGCCTGAGCGCCCAGGTCACGGCCCAGCAGCACGCCACGCCCACCGCGGCGACGAAGATCAGTTGCTTGAGGCCCGGCGACAAACTGGCGCCGAGGCTGAGGAACGCGCCCGGGTTCAGGCTCAGGACCAGGTCGAGCCAGACGAACTGGTTGCCGACCACATAGCTGTGGTTGTTCAGGGCGACCAGGGCGATCAGTTTCACCCACTGGTCGAGCATGATGAAGGCGACGCCGAGGATCAGGACGAGGGTACGGCTGGAGAGCATGCAGGCAATTCCTTCGCTGCGCGGGCGCGGCCGTCCGGTATTGGCGGGGCTGCCGGCAGCGCGGCGAAGATAGCGCAGGCGGGTCTAGACTTAAAGTCCGGGTCGGTTGCAGACGCGGCCCGATCATCCATCCGACCACCGCCTCCCGGACCGGACGTCGCCGACGGTGGCCTTCTGGCAAGAGGAGGGCAGGTCATGGACGAGGCACGGCTTCAGGCATTCATGGGCAAGCTGGTGGGCGACATGGGCGCGGCGGCGACGCTGGCCAATGTCATTCTAGGGGATGAACTCGGGCTGTACCGGGCCATGGCCGACAGCCAGCCGGTCACCCCCGAGGTGCTGGCCGAACGCACCGGTTGCCAGCCAAGGCTGGTGCGCGAATGGCTCAATGGCCAGGCCGCGGCGGGTTACCTGGTGCACCACGACGGGCAGTTCACCCTGCCGCAGGAGCAGGCCATGACACTGGCCCTGGAGGATTCCCCGGTCTATATGGCCGGCGGCGCCTCGGTGCTGGCGGCGCTGTTCCATGACAAGGACAAGCTGGTCGCGGCCATGCGCGGCGACGGCGCGCTTGCCTGGGGCGATCATCATCCGTGCATGTTCAGCGGTACCGAACGCTTCTTCAGGCCGGGCTATCGGACCTTCCTGGTGGCCGATTGGCTACCGGCACTGGAAGGGGTGGTGGCCAAGCTGCAGGCTGGCGCCCAGGTGGCCGATGTCGGCTGTGGCCACGGCGCCTCGACCATCGTCATGGCCGAGGCATTTCCGGCCTCGCGCTTTACCGGCTACGACTACCATGCACCGTCGGTGCAAACTGCCAGCGAACGGGCCCGCGACGCGGGCGTGGCCGACCGGGTCAGCTTCCAGCAGGCCTCGGCCAAGGACTATCCCGGCCGCGACCTGGACCTGGTGTGCTTCTTCGATTGCCTGCATGACATGGGCGATCCGGTGGGGGCGGCGCGGCATGCCTACCGGGCGCTCAAGGACGACGGCACGGTGATGCTGGTCGAGCCGTTCGCAGAGGATACGCTGGATGCCAACATCAATCCGGTCGGCAGGCTGTTCTATGCGGCGTCCACCTTCATCTGCACGCCCAACTCGCTGTCCCAGGAAGTGGGACTGGGACTGGGGGCCCAGGCGGGCGAGGCGCGCCTGCGGGCGGTGTTCGAAGAGGCCGGGTTCCGCCAGTTCCGCAGGGCGACGCAGACGCCGTTCAACTTGATTCTGGAGGCCAGGAAGTAGAGATTCGTCGGTACGGTTCTCGGTGCGGGGCAAGCCCGACTACCAAGGGGTGTTTGAGCAAATACGGCTAGGCGGGCCCAGGGACGGATCGGCGAACCTGTGGCCTGCCGTGATTCCAGGAGCAACCGAGCTTGTCCGTCAATGCCCATTACAAGACCCGCTTCGACACTGTGCTCGCTTACATCCAGGACAACCTGGAAGGCGATCTGTCGGTGGAGGCCCTGAGTGTGGTGGCGCACTTTTCGGTGTTCCACTTCCATCGCCAGTTCAGCGCCTATGTGGGTGTACCGGTGGCCCGCTATGTGCAGTTGATGCGTTTGCGTCGTGCGGCGCATCGGCTGGTCGGCCAGCCCGGGCACTCGGTGCTGGAGGCAGCGCTGGAGGCGGGCTTTGAAAGCCCGGAGGCGTTCAGTCGGGCGTTCCGGCGGGCATTCGGGCACGCGCCCAGCGCGTTCCGCCGCCGGCCCGACTGGCAGGTATGGAACACGGTGTTTGCCATCCCTCATTTTTCCAGGAGCATCACCATGCAGGTACGAATCGTCGATTTCGCCGCGGTGCGCCTTGCGGCGCTGGAGCATCGCGGGCCGGCCAGCCAGGTCAGCGAGACCGTGCGCCGCTTCATCGACTGGCGTATGAGCAGCGGGCAATCGCCCGTGGCCAGCAGTCGCAGTTTCGGCATCCCCTTCAACAACCCGGATACCACGGCACCGGAGGACTTTCGCTTCGCTATTTGTGGGGAAGTCCACGAGGCGGTGGCGCCCAACGCCCAGGGCGTGCTGGAGTCGGGCCTGCCCGCCGGGCGTTGCGCCGTGGTGCGGCATGTCGGCTCACCGGATCATATCGGCGAGACGATATACCCGATCTACCGCGATTGGCTACCGGCCAGTGGCGAAGAGCTGCGCGATCATCCGCTGTTCTTCCATTACCTGAGCATCTACCCGCAGACGCCGCTGGAGCAGTGGCAGACGGATATCTACGTACCGTTGCGCTGAGCGCCAGGGCCGAGCGCAGACAAGCCCGCCCCCGCAGTCCTTGCGGGGGCGGGCTTGTCTGCGCGGCGGCGCCTTGGTCAGTCGCGGATCTTCGCCGGGTCGGTTTGCAACTGCCACAGCCCGGCATGGGCCGCCAGTTGCGCATCGAGGTCGTACGGGCTGCCGTTGCGCCGGGCCTTCTCATCGGTCTTGAACAGATCGTCGAGCAGGTTCAGCAGGTTGCGCGAGCGGCTCACCGACTCGGGCGTGCTGACATCCGACTCGAGCTTGCCACCCTCGTAGGTGAATACGCGCTTGTTGCTGGTGGCTTCCTGGGTGGCCTTGGCTTCCTTGAGCACGTTGTCGACGAACGACAGCTCAGTGGTGCTGCTCGCCGTTTCGCTGAGCGTGTGGTAGCGGTAGTTTTTCTCGTCGAACGGATCCGCTTCGGTGAGCTTGGCCGCGGACGACAGGCTCGAATGCCAGGCGGCGTCCAGCTTGGCCTCCTGGCGTTGCTGGCGGGCGATGGTGGTGCCCTGGCCACTGGTCGAGGTCGATTGCGACACCTGGTAGGCGAAGCGGTCTTCCTCGTCCAGGCGCCGTGCGTTCGGACGGCTGGACGGTTGCACGATCGAGGCCTTGAAGTCGGCCAGGCCGCTGAGCAACGCACGGCTGTAGGTGTTCACCGCGTCGTTGTGGCCCGCCGGGCGTGGGCTGTTGTCGTCGATGCTGTTCAGTTGGCTGAAGGCATCCTTGAGCAGCGAGGTCAGTTGCGCATCGCCCTTGCCGCGTTTCTGCGCCTCGTCGAACTGGGTCAGGTAGTTGTCCAGGGCGGCCTGGCGCTGGGCCTTGCCGCCCAGCAGCGCGCCACCCTGGCTATCGAGGTCCAGCTGTACCTGGCCACTCGGGCCATCGAGTTTCAGGCTGCGGGTGGAGCCGTCCAGGCGCAAGTCGAAGGTCTGTTGCCCACCGCTGGGCAAATCCAGCTTGGCGTTCATCTGCAGGCCGCTGAACAGGCTCGGGTCGAGCTTGACCAGCGCGCCGAGCTGCAGGCTCGGCGGTTGCCGGGTCAGGCCATTGATCGCCGACTGGAAACCGTCGGCCAGGGCGGCCAGGCCCTTGAGCTCGTTGGCGTTCAGCTCGCCGCCCTGGACTTCGGCGTCGACCGCCAGGCCCCGTTCACCGTTGTACAAGCCCAGTTTCACCGTGGCGCCGGAGGCGGTGGTGAGGCTGAGGGTGACGGTATTGCTGGCGAACTCGCGCAGGCGTGCCTGCTGCAGGCTCAGTGGGGTAGTGTCGGTCTCGTTAAGCTGCAAGGCGGATTGGGAGACGCGCTGGCCGCCATTGGCCGCCAGTTGTTCCACCAGGGCGCTGCCCAGGCCCTGGAAGCGGGCGGCGGTGGTGGACGACTTGACCGCGCTGAACATGTACATGCTCAGCTTGTCCAGCCCGTCCTGTTCCCAGGTGTAGCTGGGCTGCGCGCTGTCCAGCGTGCCTCGCGAGGTGTAGGTCTCGCTATCGGGAATGCGGGTGTCCTGACCCAGGCTGACCTGGGTGCCAGGGGCGCTGGCGACGCTCGCGGGCTGGCGAACGATCAGGTTCTGCGCGGGAGCGGGTGGCGTTTGGATCGGCGTCAGTCGCAGTGCCGAAGTGATCGGGCTCATCGTCGCTTTCCTTGCGGAGTGAAAAGGATATGCCCTGATATCGGCATGCCATCAGAAAACCTGAGCGAGCGTGAGGGCTTTTCCTCGGCCATAGCCGGAGTAGTCGGATTGCCGGCGCAGAAATGAATCGGCCCGCCAGAAGGCGGGCCGAGCGGACTGCAAGCGACGATCAGCGGCGGCGGAACAGCGGCAGCGGCTCGTCGGTGGCGCCCTGGTAGGTCACCGAGAAGTCCTTCAGGCTCTGCAGCGCGTCTTCCGGGTCCTTGTCGGCACGGATGGCGAATGCGTCGAAGCCGCAACGGGCCATGTAGAACAGCTGGTCGCGCAGCACGTCGCCGATGGCGCGCAGCTCGCCCTTGAACTTGTAGCGGTCACGCA
Source organism: Pseudomonas sp. BW16M2 (assembly GCF_014268865.1). Lineage (NCBI taxonomy): Bacteria > Pseudomonadati > Pseudomonadota > Gammaproteobacteria > Pseudomonadales > Pseudomonadaceae > Pseudomonas > Pseudomonas sp. BW16M2. The sequence goes on from NZ_JABWRI010000014.1 coordinate 40,578, forward strand.
GCAAGCGCGCGTTGGAGTAGTTGCGCCCGTCGGTGAAGGCCGGGAAGTTCAGGGCAATGACCTGGAAGTGCTCGACGTCCTCGCCGATTTCCTCGGCTTCCTCGTCGCTGTCCAGCCAGATGCCCAGACCGCCATCGCGGGCCTTGAGCAGGCTCGGATGATCGCGCCACAGCTGCAGCGGCACGATGTAGTCGTCGCAGTTGGTCAACTCGTCGATCGAGACGTCCTTGGGCAGCAGGTGCCAGGTTTCGTCGACGATCTGGTTGTTCTTAATGATTCGCTGCATAGACGCGTTCCTTGAAGGGGTCGATGCCGATCCGCTGGTAGGTGTCGATGAAGCGCTCGTCTTCGGTGCGTTGCTCGACGTACACATTGATCAGCTTCTCGATCACGTCGGCCATGTCGTCCTGGGCGAAGGAGGGCCCGAGGATCTTGCCCAGGCTCGCGTCGCGGGCAGCATTGCCGCCCAGCGAGACCTGGTAGAACTCCTCGCCCTTCTTGTCCACGCCAAGGATGCCGATGTGGCCGACGTGGTGGTGGCCGCAGGCGTTCATGCAGCCGGAGATGTTCAGGTCGAGCTCGCCGATGTCGAACAGGTAGTCCAGGTCGTCGAAGCGGCGCTGGATGGATTCGGCGATCGGGATCGACTTGGCGTTGGCCAGCGAGCAGAAGTCACCGCCCGGGCAGCAGATGATGTCGGTCAGCAGGCCGATGTTCGGGGTGGCGAAGCCTTGCTCGCGCAGTTCCAGCCACAGCGCGTGCAGCTGGCGCTGCTCGACGTCGGCGAGGATGATGTTCTGCTCGTGGGAGGTGCGCAGGTAGCCGAAGCTGTAGCGTTCGGCGAAGTCCGCGACAGCATCGAGCTGCTTGTCGGTCAGGTCGCCCGGGGCGACGCCGGTGGGCTTGAGCGACAGGGTCACGGCAACATAACCCGGCTTTTTGTGCGCGCGGGTGTTGCGCGAGCGCCAGCGGGCGAAGCCCGGGTGTTCCTGGTCCAGGGCGCTGTAGTCGACGTTTTCCAGTGCCAGGTAGTCAGGGTCGACGAAGTGGCGGGCAACGCGCTGCACTTCGTCCTCGGTCAGGGTGGTGCTGCCGCCGCGCAGGTGGGCCATCTCGGCCTCGACCTTCTCGGCGAACACTTCCGGGGTGAGGGCCTTGACCAGGATCTTGATCCGCGCCTTGTACTTGTTGTCACGGCGGCCGTAACGGTTGTACACGCGCAGGATGGCGTCCAGATAGCTGAGCAGGTCCTGCCAGGGCAGGAACTCGTTGATGAACGAGCCGATCACCGGGGTACGGCCCAGGCCGCCGCCGACCAGCACGCGGAAGCCCAGCTCACCGGCGGCGTTGCGCACCGGCTCCAGGCCAATGTCGTGCACTTCGATGGCGGCGCGGTCGTCGCTGGAACCGTTGACGGCGATCTTGAACTTGCGCGGCAGGTAGGCGAATTCCGGGTGGAAGGTGGTCCACTGGCGGACGATCTCGCACCAAGGGCGCGGGTCCACCAACTCGTCGGCGGCGACACCGGCGAACTGGTCGGTGGTGACGTTACGCAGGCAGTTGCCGCTGGTCTGGATCGCGTGCATCTGCACGGTGGCCAGCTCCGCGAGGATCTCCGGGATGTCTTCCAGCGCCGGCCAGTTGTACTGCACGTTCTGGCGGGTGCTGATGTGCGCGTAGCCCTTGTCGTAGTCGCGGGCGATCTTCGCCAGCATGCGGGTCTGGCGGGCGTTCAGCTGGCCATAGGGCACGGCGACACGCAGCATCGGCGCGAAACGTTGGATATACAGGCCGTTCTGCAGGCGCAGAGGGCGGAATTCTTCTTCGCTCAGCTCACCGGCCAGGTAGCGGCGGGTCTGATCACGGAACTGCTTGACGCGGTCCTCGATGATCCGCTGATCGTACTCGTCGTATACGTACATATAAGTCCTGTCTCAGGCTAGCATGCAGCTAATCGCGCGCACGGCCGCGCACTCCGGGTCGGAGCCGAGGCACGATAGCAGAGTGGGTTTATGCGCTAAAGTGATGTTTTTGCATATGAAAAGAACCATTTGGACTAAGTGAGACTGACTGGCATTTGTCCGCGCCGGTACATCGCGGCGCTATAATCCGGGGTTTGCTCCGCAGGGAAGTAACAGCATGCTCAAGGCCTTGTGCCAGAGCCTGTGCCTGAGCCTGCCACTGGCAGCGAGCGCACAGGCCGCGTCCGTGGTGTTCCTCAACCCGGGCTATTCCAACGAGACGTTCTGGGTCGATTACTCGCGCTTCATGCAGGCCGCCGCCAACGACCTGGGCATGGCCTTGCGCGTGCAGTACAGCGAGCGCCGCGCCGACCTCGCGCTGACCCAGGCCCGCGAGGTGCTGCAAGGACCGCAGCGCCCGGACTACCTGGTGCTGGTCAACGAGCAGTATGTCGCCCCGGAGATCATCCGCCTGTCGCGGGGCACCGGGGTCAAGCTGTTCCTGGTCAACAACGGCCTCACCGACAGCCAGGCGCACAGCATCCAGGCGCAGCCGGACAAGTACCCCGAAGTGCTCGGTACCCTGGTCAGCAACGACGAGGAGGCCGGCTACCAGATGCTCAAGGCGATGGCGGCGCAGCTGCCGGCTGACGCGGGGCAGGTTGATTTGCTGGCCTTCGCCGGGGTCAAGACCACGCCGGCCTCGCAGTTGCGTGTGCAAGGCATGCGCCGGGCGCTGGCGGAGTTTCCCCAGGTGCGCCTGCGCCAGGTGGTGTATGGCGGCTGGAGCCGCCAGCGTGCTTTCGAGCAGGCGCAGATGCTGCTGGAGCGCTATCCCGACACGCGCCTGGTGTGGTCGGCCAACGACCAGATGGCGTTCGGCGCCATGCAGGCGTTCGAGGCGCTGGGCAAGGTGCCGGGGCGCGATGCCCTGTTCAGTGCGGTCAACAGCTCGCCCGAGGCCCTGCGGGCGCGGATCGACGGACGCTTGAGCGTGCTGATGGGCGGGCATTTCACCCTGGGCGGCTGGGCCATGGTCATGTTGCACGATGACGCCCAGGGGCTGGCGGTGGGGCGCGACGGCCAGCGTGAACATAGCGTGCCGGCCTTGCAGTTGATCGACGCGGACAAGGCCCGACGCTGGCTCAAGCTGCTGGAACAGGACAACCACGGCATCGACTTCCACCGTTTCAGTGCCGAGGGCAGGCCGACGGACTTTCGTTACCCCTTTCTCACGTCACCCGTCGACTACTGAAAGCCCCTGCTTGAGGGAAGGGCATTGCTGGACTTAACTGCTGCTTGTGAAGTGCATTCCCATAACCACTACAAGAGGCAATGCAATGGGAAACTCTACCAAGGTCCGCAAAGCTGACAGCAGTGTCGATGCCTGGGCGATCCTGTGTCTGATCGTGCTGGTGGTGGTCACTGCGGTGTACTGGGTCAGCCATCAGTAGCGGAAAACTGCTCGAGACCGTGAGTAACACCTGAACCGCCCGCGGAAGGGATATCCGCGGGCGGATTGCGTTTGGGTCGATGCATGCATCTCCATGCGATATCAGCTTGATGCACGAATCGTGGGGGTGCTTCGCACCCCTTTCGCGACGCAAGGCCGCTCCCACAGAGGGGCGTGCATGGTCTGAAGAGGCGCAAGCCCTCGCGCGGCTAGCGCGCCGTCAGGTGCAGCGCCAGTTGCACAAGGCCGATCAGCACGAAGATGAAGATCAGCGTGAACAGCGTCCCCATCACGATGAAATGGCTGGCCTTGCCGTAGGTAAAGTCGCGGGCGCGGTTCTTGCCGCTCTGCACGCCAAAGGCGGCGGCGAGGATGCTCTGCAGCATCTGCCAGAAGGTCGGTGGCTTGCCGTGTTGGTGGTCGTCCATGAGTGGCTCCCTGGTTCAGAGGCAATCACCGACAGTGTAGGCGATTCAGGCCGAGGCCATGGCCGGATCCGCCTGTTCCTGCTCATCCTGGGCCACCACCCGTTCGCACAGCTCGATGATCTGCTCGCGCATCCAGCGGTTGGCCGGGTCCTGGTCGGTGCTTTCGTGCCAGTACAGGTGGGTCTCCAGCGCCGGCACCTCCACCGGCAGCGGCTGGTGACGCAGCTGGTGGCGACGGGCGAAACGCTCGGGCACGGTCATGACCATGTCGGTCTGCTGCAGCACCTGCGAAGCCATCAGGTAGTGCTGCGAGCGCAGCGCGACACGGCGCTGCACGCCCATCTTGCCCAGGGCCAGGTCGACATAACCCAGGCCGTTGCGGCGGCTGGAGATATGGATGTGGGTCATGGCCAGGTAGCTGTCCAGGGTCAGCTTGCCGTCGGCCTGCGGGTGGCCGGGGCGCATGGCGCAGACGTAGCGGTCCTGCATCAGCTTGACGTGACGCACCTGCGGGTCGGTGTTCAGCGGCGCGTCGACGGCGAAGTCCAGGCGCCCGGCGGCCAGTTCCTTGGTGGTCTCGCGGCGCTTGCACAGGAAGCTCTCGATCACCAGTGCCGGGGCCAGGCGGCGCAGGCGCTGGAACAGTGGCGGCAGGATCACCGCCTCGGTGAGGTCGGTCATGCTGATGCGGAAGGTCTTGCTGGCCTGCAGCGGGGTGAAGATGCGACTTTCCTGTACCGAGGTGCGCAGCAGCGACAGCGCGTTGCGCACCGGGCCGATGATGTTCTGCGCCATGGGCGTGGGCACCATGCCCTGGGCGGTGCGCACGAACAGCGGGTCGTTGAAGGTCTCGCGCAGGCGCGACAGGGCGTTGGACACCGCCGGCTGGGTGATGCCGACGATCTGCCCGGCGCGGGTCAGGTTGGCTTCGGTGTAGATGGCGTCGAAGACGATGAACAAGTTGAGGTCGACCTTGCTGAGGTTCATGGCGCCGCTCTTTGTTGGAGTTATCGGGTGATCATATATTGGTTATGAATGTTTATACACGTAGAAAATAGACTAGGTGGATGAAGGGTGGCTGTTCTAGGCTCAGGTCCATGTTCTTCATTGACTGAAGGTAGCCCCGATGGATTTCGCCTATTCGCCCAAGGTCCAGGCACTGCGCGAGCGCGTCAGCGCATTCATGGATGCATACGTCTACCCGGCCGAGCCGGTGTTCGAGCGCCAGGTCGCCGAGGGCGACCGCTGGCAGCCCACCGCGATCGTCGAGGAACTCAAGGCCAAGGCCCGTGCCGAGGGGCTGTGGAACCTGTTCCTGCCGGAGTCGGAGTACGGCGCGGGGCTGACCAACCTCGAATACGCGCCACTGGCCGAGATCATGGGCCGTTCGCTGTTGGGGCCCGAGCCATTCAACTGCTCGGCGCCGGACACCGGCAACATGGAGGTGCTGGTGCGCTATGGCAGCGAGGCGCAGAAGCGTCAGTGGCTCGAGCCGCTGCTGCGCGGCGAGATCCGCTCGGCGTTCGCCATGACCGAGCCGGACGTGGCCTCCTCGGACGCCACCAACATGGCCGCCACCGCCGTGCGCGACGGTGATGAATGGGTGATCAACGGCCGCAAGTGGTGGACCTCCGGCGCCTGCGACCCGCGCTGCAAGGTGATGATCTTCATGGGCCTGTCCAACCCGGACGGCCAGCGCCACCAGCAGCACTCGATGATCCTGGTGCCCACCGACGCACCTGGGGTGAAGATCGTCCGCCCGCTGCCGGTGTTCGGCTACGACGACGCGCCCCACGGCCACGCCGAGGTGCTGTTCGAGAACGTGCGCGTGCCCTATGAAAACGTGCTCCTCGGCGAGGGCCGCGGCTTCGAAATCGCCCAGGGCCGCCTCGGCCCGGGTCGCATCCACCACTGCATGCGTTCGGTCGGCATGGCCGAGCGCGCCCTGGAGCTGATGTGCAAACGCTCGGTCGAGCGCACCGCCTTCGGCCGGCCCCTGGCGCGGTTGGGGGGCAACGTCGACAAGATCGCCGACTCGCGGATGGAGATCGACATGGCCCGCCTGCTGACCCTCAAGGCCGCCTACATGATGGACTCCGTCGGCAACAAGGTGGCGCGCAGCGAGATCGCCCAGATCAAGGTGGTGGCACCGAATGTTGCGCTGAAGGTGATCGACCGGGCCATCCAGATCCATGGCGGGGCCGGGGTGAGCGGTGATTTCCCGCTGGCGTACATGTATGCGATGCAACGCACCCTACGCCTGGCCGACGGACCGGATGAAGTGCACCGGGCGGCGATCGGCAAGTATGAGATTGGCAAGTATGTGCCGAAGGAGATGTTGCGTAGCGGGCATTGATGCAACGAAAGGAAGTCTCCTCTGACCATTCTATGGGGGAGGTTTCGCGCTTTGATGTAGGGCGTTTCCCGAGCTGGGACTTGTTGCCCTCGACAGGAGAAAAGTGCTGCTAGTTTCTTGCTCTTCGCACAGCATACCGGTCCGAACAGCACACCCCGCATTGGTAGCGTTTCAGGTACCCATGCGGGGCGTGTTTACTCAAGGCGTCTTGAGGTCCAGCACCAGATCCTTCGCCGCCTTGGTCGCGAGCACGCTCATCAGTTTGCCCATCTCGTCCTGACGACCAAGCACCGCGTCGGAGCCTCCCATCATCACGCTGGGCACCGGCGCCTGGGCTGCTGCGTTGGCCCAGGCGCGGTTGATCTGCACCAGGGCGTCGAGCTTGGTCTGCAGGGCACCGTCGGCCTTGAGCGAGGCCTCGCGTGCATAGGCTTCCGCATCGGCCGTGATCTTGGTGGCCTCGGCGTTGACCTTGGCCTTGTCACGAAGCAACTCGGCGGTTTGCTTGTCGATTTCGGCGCGGCGTTTTTCCCGTTCGGCGTTGATCAGCGTGAGCTGCTTCTCGGTCTCGGCTTCCGTGGTCCGTTCGATCTGCTGGCGCAGGCTTTCCTGGCGCTTGGCCTCGACGTCCTTGGCGCCGCGGGCGGACACCAGCTCTTTCTCTTCTTCTTCCTTGAGCCGGTTCTGCCGGGCCACGGCCAGTTCGGCCAGGGCCTGCTGCACCCTCACCATGCGCTCCTGGTACTGGGGGTTGGGGTCGATGTGCGTTACCCGGGCATCGACGACCTCGACGCCGAACAGGCGGAACTGCTGTTGCTTGCGCAGTTCCTGGCCATCCTTGTCGAGTTTCTTTTCGATGACGAAGCGGGTCGCGGAGTTGTCGCCGAAGCTGCCCTGGTCGGTGCCCGACTGGAGTATCGCGGTCTGTGCCGGCAGGTTGTCGCGCTGCACGCGAATCTCCTTGCGGCTGGTCAGGTACAGGCCGTTGCGCAGCTGGTTCTCGAACTCGGCGCCGAAGTGGCTGCGGTTGCCGGCGTAGTAGTCATCGGCGCTCATCAGCGAGGCGGTGGCCTGCAGGGTTTCCTTGACGGCGGGCAGCAGGGCGCGTTGCAGGAAGTTGTCGGGGGTGCGGTACTCCTGGGCAATCTTCAGGAAGGCATCGCCCGAGGGCAGGCGGAACTGGGTACTGAATTCGGCCTTGGCATCGACGTTGCCGAGAAACACGATCGGCAGGTTTTCCAGGATCACCGAGGGTTGTCCGCTGCGATTGTCCTCCTGGTTGTCCACCCGCAGGGCGGACTGGACGCCAATGGTGCGTCGCCAGACCGTGCTGCGGCCGAACCACTTTGTCGCGTAGCCGACATCCTCGACCACCTTTTCCTCGCCGAAGATCGTGCGCACGTGGGTCATCTGGCCCGCTTCGTTGTAGAAGAACACTTCGTTGAACACGGCGGCGATGGCGCCGAGGGCAAGCACCGGCAGGACGATGGCGGCAATCAGCTTGCGTTTCTTGCGCAGGATCGTGAAGTCGGGGGCTGGCAATTTTTGCATGGGACACTCCTTGTGCGGGAAGTGCGTATGCTCGCCAAGGTGTTTTGCCTGGAGTAGTCAGCTGGGTCCGCTTGCTATGTAGGACGTTTCTTGATGAGTTGTGAGTATGCCTGGCAATGGCAGAAGACCCGCCGTGGCGGGTCTTCCTGTCGATCATCAGCCCGGCGGATTCAGACCCCCGCCGCCAGCTTTGCACTCACCTGGCGACGGCGATACGCGCTGTCGCGACTGGCCAGCCACCAGTACAGCGGCGAGGTGATTGCCAGCCCCACCAGCCACGACAGGTCGGCGCCATTGATGTGTTCGGACACCGGCCCGACATACAGCGGCGTGTTCATGAACGGGATCTGCACCGCGATGCCCACTGCGTAGGCGATCAGCGCCTGGGGGTTGTAGCGGCCGTAGATGCCGCCGTCGACCTTGAAGATCGAGTCGATGTCGTAGTCGCCCTTGTGGATGACATAGAAGTCGATCAGGTTGATCGCCGTCCACGGCACCAGCACCACCAGCAGCACCAGCACCATGTCGACGAAGTGGCCGATGAAGTCCGCCGAGGCGAACACCGCCACCACGCAGCAGGCGGCCAGGACGATCAGCGACAGCACGGCGCGGCTCTTGGCGGTGGGGATCCAGCGGTAGGCGAAGGTCTGCACCAGGGTGATGATCGACAGCACCGCGCCGTACAGGTTGAGGGCGTTGTGGCTGATCACGCTGAGCAGGAACAGCACCAGCATCAGCGGGCCGAGGGTGCCGGTGGCGAGCTTGACCGCGTCCATGGTGTCCATCCCGGCCGGGATCGCCAGCACCGCGACCGCGCCGAAGATGAACGACAGGCTCGAGCCGAGGGCCGAGCCCAGGTAGGTGGTCCAGAAGGTCGAGGACACCTTCACGTCGGCCGGCAGGTAGCGCGAGTAGTCCGACACGTAGGGGGCGAAGGCGATCTGCCACAGCGCCGCCAGCGACACGGTGGCCAGCCAGCCGGCCAGGTTGAAGCCGCCGCGGGTGAGGAAGTCGTCGCTCTGCACATGGCTGAAGATGTAGCCGAAGCCGACCACGATGCCGATGCCCAGCACCCAGGTGCCGATGCGGTTGAGCACGTGGATGAAGCGGTAGCCGATGATGCCGATGATGCCCGAGCCCAGGGCACCGATGACGATGCCCACCGGCACCGGCACGCTGTCGACCACGCCGTGCAGGGACTTGCCGGCCAGGACGATGTTGGAGGCGAAGAAGCCGATGTACATGACCCCGGCGATCACCACCACCAGCAGGGCGCCGAGCGAGCCGAACTGGGCACGGCTCTGGATCATCTGCGGGATGCCCATCTGCGGGCCCTGGGCCGAGTGCAGGGCCATGAGCACACCGCCGACCAGGTGGCCGACGAGGATGGCGACGATGCCCCAGACCAGGTTGAGGTGGAACAGCTGCACGCCGAGGGCGCCGGTGACGATGGGCAACGGCGCGATGTTGCCGCCGAACCACAATGTGAACAGATCCCTTACCTTTCCATGGCGGTCTTGCGGCGGCACGTAGCCGATCGTGTGTTTCTCGATGAGGGGTGCCGAATTGGCTGCACTGGTCATGACTGACTCCAAGGCAAGGTGGGGCATCGGGGGAGGCCCGGGTGCGTGCCGGCAAGGGGCGACGCGTTCTTGTTGGAGCGATGATGCGGGGCGGGCGGGTATCGAGAAATTAGTAAATTTGTGCTCATGAACCTTAAAAAACCTAAGGCTGGCAAAAGGTTAAGCGGGGGACGGGAGCAAGGACGGTGCCAAGTGGCGGGAGGCCCTGACGGGCGGGGACTGGGCGTTGTGCGAGGGTAGTGCGGGGGCCCCGTCGTGGTGCGTGATGCACGATAGCCGGGCATGCCGGTGGCGGGCAATTGCAGTGATGGCGGGGCAAGCCCGCTCCCACGCTGGTGATGTTCGCAGCATTGTTCCCTGCGCGATAGCGCAGTCCAACGGACTGGGCGATCGGCTACATCGGCAACAACCGGTCCTGGATCACCTCCTTCATCACTAGCGTCGAGCTCAGGCGTTTGACATTGGGAATGCTGGTCAGCTGTTCGTCGTACAGCTTCTGGAACGCCGGCAGGTCCTTGGCCACCACATGCAGCAGGTAATCCGGATCGCCGAACAGGCGCTGGGCCTCGACGATCTGCGGGATTTCCCCGAGCGCCGCCTCGAAGTCCGCCACCGGCTGGCGGGTCACTTCGCGCAGGGTGACGAACACCAACGCGGCGAAGTTCAGGCCCAGGGCCGCCGGGGCCAGCCGGGCGTGGTAACCGAGGATGGCGCCGGATTCCTCCAGGGCCTTGAGGCGGCGGTGGCAGGGCGACAGGCTCAGGCCCACGCGGTCGGCCAGTTCGGTGACCGACAGGCGTCCGTCTTTTTGCAGCTCGGCAAGGATCTTTCGATCGGTTCGATCCATGGGGAAGAATCTTCCAGTGTTTGGTTTGATTTGGGGAATATACGAAAGAAAATCCCCGGGCGATATCCGTAGTCTTTCTTTCACCGAAACCTGCGTGAAAGGAAGGGTCGATATGACCATGAGTGTGTTGGCGGCGTTCTGGGCCGTTTCCCTGCTGTTCGTGATCACCCCCGGTGCCGACTGGGCCTATGCCATCTCGGCCGGCATGCGCGGGCGCTGGGTGGTGCCGGCGGTGGCCGGCATGCTGTCCGGGCATTTTCTCGTCACCCTGGTGGTGGCGGCCGGGGTCGGCAGCCTGCTCGCGGGGCATCCGCTGGCGCTGACCCTGCTCACCCTGGCCGGCTGCCTCTACCTGCTGTGGCTGGGCGGCAACCTGCTGTTGAGCCCGGCGGTGCCCGAGGCGGGCGAGGGCGGCGAGCGCGACTCGGGGTCGCGCTGGGCGTTCAAGGGTTTGTGCGTCAGTGGGCTGAATCCCAAGGTCTTCCTGCTGTTCCTGGCGTTGCTGCCGCAGTTCACCGACCCGCAGTCGAGCTGGCCGTTGCCGTTGCAGATCCTGCTGCTGGGGCTGGTGCACCTGGGCAGCTCGCTGGTGATCTACCTGATGGTCGGCTACGGCGCCAAGGCCGTGCTGCGCACTCGGCCCGCGGCGGCGCGGGTGGTGGGACGGTTGTCCGGCGGCGTGATGATCCTGATCGCCGTGGAGCTGATTGCCGGGCAATTGCGCTGAACCTGTCAACGGCGGCGGCTTGGGCTATGCTGACGGCCCTCATGAATCGGAATCGCCAACCATGAAATACGCCGCCGCACTCCTGCTCAGCCTGCTTCCACTGCTGGCCCATGCCGTGCAGACCGGGGAACCCCTCGCGCCCTGGACCCTGCTCGACCAGTACGATCAGCCCTACAGCCTGGGCAGCGACACCCGCATTCTGCTGGTCGCCCGCGACATGGACGGCGCCAAGCTGGTGAAGGCGGCCCTGGCCGAGCAACCCAAGGGCTACCTGGAGGCACGCAATGCGGTGTTCGTCGCGGATATCCAGCGCATGCCGGCGCTGATCAGCAAGCTGTTCGCCATCCCGGCCATGCGCGACTACAGCTACCGGGTGCTGCTGGACCGTGAAGGTCAGGTAGCCACTCGTTATGCCGGGGAGGAGGGCAAGGTGCTGTGGCTGTCGCTGGACAAGGGCGTACTGGTCGGACAGAAGACCTATGCCGCTGCCGATGACCTGAAAGCGGCGCTGGAGCAGGCCAGCCACTGAACCGAAGGCCCCGCGACGGGGCCGTCAGCGACAGTGCGGCAGACTCAGGAAAACGCCTGGCGCATCAACTCAGGCAACACTTCGCCCGCCTTGCCGGCCAGCGCGAATTCCCGCGCATGCCCCTCGCTCGCCGGCTGCGGATTGACATGCACCACCGTCGCCCCCGCCGCCAGCGCCAGCCGTGGAATCGAGGCCGCCGGCTGCACCACGCCGGACGTTCCCACCGACAACAGCACATCGCATTGCTGCGCGGCGTCGAACGCCCGCTCCAGCGTCTGCTCCGGCAACATCTCGCCGAACCACACCACCCCGGGCCGCAGCGGCCCGGTGCAACGGCTGCAGCGCGGTGGCTCGATGCGCCGGCCTTGCAGGGCGTCCTCGGGCAGGGCCACAGGCCCGTCCGCCGGGCGTGAGCAGTCCAGGCAGCGGAACGCGTCCAGCCGCCCATGCAAATGCAGCACATCCTGGCTGCCGGCGCGCTCGTGCAGGTCGTCGACGTTCTGCGTCACCAGGGTCAGCTTCGGCACCCGCGCCGCCAGCGCGGCGATGGCCAGGTGGGCGGGGTTGGGCGTGGCCTGGGCGATCCCGGCGCGGCGCATCTGGTACCAGCCCCAGATCAGCGCCGGGTCAGCGCGAAAACCTTCGGCGCTCGCCAGTTGCGCCGGGTCGAAGTGCTCCCACAACCCGGTCAGCTTATCGCGGAAGGTGGCGATGCCGCTTTCCGCTGAGACGCCGGCGCCGGTGAACACCACCACATGGCGGGCCTGGGCGAGCAAGGTTGGATCGAACGGCATGGGGGCTCCAGGACGACGGGGCGAGGGCGTCACTGTGCCAGTGGGGTGCGAAGGCGACAAGCACTGGGGGCTTGACCTCGACTTAACCTGAGGTTTGATACTCGGCCGCTCATTCCATCGACGGAGCGATACCATGACCCAGCCAGCCGCCTTCGCCCTGAGCAACCCCGAAGGCCTCTACGACCCCAGTGGCAATGCCTATTCCCATGTCGCCGAAGTGCGTGCCGGCAGCCGCCTGCTGTACATCGCCGGGCAGGGCGGCGAGGACCTGCAGGGCAACCTGTCGGCGCGTTTCGACGAGCAGGCGCGCCAGGCCCTGGTGAACCTGAAGATCGCCCTGGCCTCCCGCGGGGCCACCCTCGAGCACGTGTTCAAGCTCACCTTGCTGGTGGTCGACCATTCCGAGGCGCGCCTGAGCCAGTGGGTGGCCGAGGCCGAGCGCGCCTGGGGTGGCAGGATGACGCCGACCTGCACGCTGATTCCGGTCCCGCGTTTGGCGCTGGACGGGATGCTGGTGGAAGTGGATGCGGTGGCGGCGCTGCCTGAGGCGTGAGCGATCGGCCCTGCACAATCCCTGTAGGAGCGTGCAAGCCCTGGCCCACGGTGGACTGATAGACTCGCGATTTGCCAATCGATCGAGCCTGCGCCATGACCGTCCCTGTCGAACTGCACCAGACCGGCCCCGAGCACGCCGAACTGGTGCGCAACCTCTACCAGTTCTATGCCTACGAGTCCTCCGACTGGGAGCAGGAGGACGTCGAGGTGGACGGGCGCTTCTACATCCACGAGCCGCACTTCGCCCGCTACTGGCAATCCCCCGGCTGGAGCGCCAGCCTGATCCTGGTGGACGGCTTCATCGCCGGCTTCATGCTTGTCGAGCGCAGCGAACTGCCCGGCATCGAGGCCTGCGAACTGGCCGACCTGTTCATCCTCAAGAAGTACCGCCGTCAGGGCGTGGGCCTGGCGGTGGCGCGCCAGACACTGTGCCAAGGCGACAGCGACTGGCTGGTGCGTTGCTATCCCGGGGATGCCCCGGCCCTGGCGTTCTGCCAGGCAGTGCTGGCGGACCTGCCGCGTGCGGTGCGGGAGATCACGCTGGATGACGAGCCGCCACTGCGCAACTTTCTGGTGACCCGGCAGCGGCACTGACGCTCCCGCAGAATTTTTGTGACGCACCTCACAAAAACCCTGCGTCGAGCGGCATAATGCCAGCACTTCGTTATTTCGGACTGTTCCGACGTACGGTCCGGAGGTTTCCTATTCCTGCAGTGAAGGATTCAGGTCATTCCCATGCCGCTCGCCGCCAATCCCGACATGATGTACCGGTTGTTGATCCAGAGCGTGGCGGACTACGCCATCTACCAGCTTACCCCCGAGGGTATCGTCGCCAACTGGAACCCGGGCGCGCAGCGGGCCAAGGGCTACCAGGCCGAGGAGATCATCGGCCAGCACTTCTCGGTGTTCTATACCGACGAGGACCGCCATGCCGGCCTGCCGGCGCTCAGCCTGGACACCGCGCGCAACGAAGGACGCTTCCAGGCCGAAGGGCTGCGCCAGCGCAAGGACGGTTCGCACTTCTGGACCAGCGTGGTGATCGAGCCGATCAAGGATGAGCACAGCGGTCAGCTGATCGGCTATGCCAAGATCACCCGCGACATGTCCGAGCGCCGCCAGCATGAGCTGGAGCTGCTCAAGGCCAAGGAGCTGGCCGAGCAGTACAGCCAGGAGATGACCACCCTGTCGCAGTTCCTCGACTCGGTGATTGCCAACATCCCCGCCAGCGTCATCGTCCAGGACCTGCAGAGCCAGCAGATCCTCCTGGCCAACCAGCAGGCCGAGCGCCTGTTCGGCCGCCAGGGCACGCGCATGGTCGGCCAGTTGCCGGGCCAGTGCCTGGTGCCGGCGGCCGTCGACTACCTCGAACAGCAGCTGGCGCGCGGGGCTCGCAGCACCAAGGGCTACGCCGCCGAAACCCGGGTCGACACCGCCATGGGGCCGCGCACCCTGCGCAGCCGTGCCACGCTCTGCGACAACCGTGAAGGGCAGGGGGACTACGTGCTGTTCGTCGCCGAGGACGCCACCGAGGAACTGGCCGCCCATGCCCAGATCCACCACATGGCCCACCACGACGCCCTGACCGGGCTGCCCAACCGCACCCTGTTCCACGAGCGTCTCAAGCAGGCGCTGCTGCGCGGCGAGGACAGCGGCAAGCTGACCGCCGCCTTGTGCCTGGACCTGGACAACTTCAAGAACATCAACGACACCCTTGGCCACGCTTTCGGCGACAAGCTGCTGCGCGCTCTGGGCAAGCGCCTGCGCCGCGAGCTGCGCGAGCACGATACCCTGGCCCGGCTCGGTGGCGACGAGTTCGCCGTGGTGCTGTCGGGCCTGGAGACTGGCGATGCGGCGCGCAATACCGCCCAACGCCTGATCGAGGCGATCTGCCCGCCGTTCCACATCGAAGGGCATCAGTTCAGCGTGGGGGTGAGCATCGGCGTGGCGATCGCGCCCGACGACCACGACCAGGCCGAGCAGTTGCTGGGCTACGCCGACATGGCCCTGTACGAGGCCAAGCGCAATGGCCGCAACCGTTACGAGTGCTTCCATGTCGAACTGGATGTCGCCGCCCGCCAGCGCCGCCTGGTCGAGACTGATTTGCGCACCGCGCTGCACCTGGGCCAGCTGCAACTGCACTACCAGCCGGTGGTGGACCAGCAGAGCGCCAGCGTCACCGGCTACGAGGCCCTGCTGCGCTGGGAGCACCCGAGCCGCGGCATGATCATGCCCATGGACTTCATCCCCATCGCCGAAGAGACCGGCCTGATCCATGAGATCGGCGCCCGGGCGCTGAACCTGGCGTGCCAGGAGGCGGCCAGCTGGGGCACCGAGCAGACGGTGTCGGTCAACCTGTCGGCGGTGCAGTTCAAGAACGCCAACCTGGTGCACACCGTGGCTCTGGCCCTGGCTGACTCGGGGCTGCCGGCCACGCGCCTGGAACTGGAGATCACCGAGTCGGTGCTGCTGGGCAACAGCGAGGAGAACGTACGCACCCTGCGGGCATTGAAGGATCTGGGTGTGTCGATTTCCCTCGATGATTTCGGCACGGGGTATTCCTCGCTCGGCTACCTGCGCTCGTTCCCGTTCGACCGGATCAAGATCGACAAGTCGTTCGTCCACGACATGTGCGAAAGCCGCGAGGCGATGTCGATCATCCGCGCCATCACCGAGCTGTCCAACAGCCTGATGATCAAGACCACGGCCGAAGGGGTGGAGTCGGCCGAGCAGATGGAGCGTCTGCTGGCGGAGGGGTGCTCGCATTTCCAGGGTTATCTGTACGGCCGGCCAGCGCCGGCGAGCGAGCGTTTGACGCAGGTGCTGCCGCGAGCCTGACAGGGGGGCTGCGCGCTCCTACAGAGGCCATGCAGCGCTTAGGCAAAAGTGGTCGATCAGCGAACAAAATGTACCAGTTGGACCACAAGGCTTTGTCGCGCCCACGGGATCTCTTCTAGAATCCGGCCATGCCCCGGCACCATGCCGGGGCCATCGCCCGAGAGCCTCATGAGTTCCAGTTCTCCGCTGTCCGGAGTCAACCAGCCGCTGCGCGGCATCGCCCTGGTGGTGGTGGCTACCTTCCTGTTCGCCAGCCACGACGCGCTGTCGAAATTCCTCGGTGGGATCTACCCGATCATCATGGTGGTCTGGGTGCGTTACCTGGTGCACACCTTGCTGATGGCCGGGATCTTCCTGCCCAAGGCGGGCCTGGCGGTGCTGCGTACTCGTCGGCCGTTATTGCAGACCCTGCGCGCGCTGAGCCTGCTCAGCACCAGCCTGCTGTTCACCGCCGGGCTGCAGTACCTGCCGCTGGCGGAGGCGACCTCGGTCAACTTCCTCGCGCCGGTGCTGGTCACCGCACTGTCGGTGCCGCTGCTCAAGGAGCGGGTGACGCCTGGCCAGTGGGCGGCGGTGGTGCTGGGGTTCATCGGGGTGCTGGTGGTGGTGCATCCGGGCGGGGCAATGTTCACCCCGGCCATCCTGTTTCCCTTCGGCTCGGCGCTGGGGTTCTGCTTCTACCAGTTGCTGACGCGCAAGCTGGCGGCCCACGACAGCCCGACCACCAGCAACTTCTACGCAGGGTTGTGCAACACCCTGATCCTGACGGCATTGATGCCGTTCTTCTGGCAGGCGCCGCAATGGCCCCATATGCCGCTGATGCTGGCGCTGGGCGGCTGCGGAATGACCGCGCACCTGTTACTGACCCAGGCGTTCCGCCATGCCGCGCCGGCGTTGCTGGCGCCGTTCAGCTATTGCCAGATCGTGTTCGCCGGGTTGCTGGGGCTGGTGGTGTTCGGCCAGGTGCCGGACGGCACGAGCCTGGTCGGCATCGCGGTGATCTGCCTCAGCGGGCTGGGGGCGGCCTGGATGCAGCGACGGGCCTGAGGGGTAAGCCTTTAACCCGCACCCTGCTGTTTGCGATAGGCCCCCGGCTGCACGCCGACCGCCTTGGCGAACGCCCGGGTGAACGCCGCCACCGACTGATAGCCCGCCTGCGCGCCCACCTGTTCGACGGTATTGCCCGCCTTGAGCAACTGGCAGGCATGGCGCATGCGCAGCGCCAGCAACACTTGCCCGGGCGACTGCCCGGCCAGTTCATTGAAGCGCTTGAAGAATGCCGAACGCGACAGCCCCGTACAGGCGGCCATGCTTTCCAGCGTCCAGGGCTGTCCCGGCTCCTCGATCAGGCGTTCCAGCAAGCCGGCGAAGGCCGGCTGGCGGGCGAGGGCGACCAGGCCACCGAGTGACAGGCCGGCATGCACCTGCTGGCGCAACACGTAGAGGAACAACAGGTGCGTAAGGCGTTCGAGCAGCGCCTGCGAAGGTTGCGGGCGTCGGCATTCCTCGAGGATCAGCCCGAACAATGCCCGCGCCGCGCCGGCGGCTGGGTCGTTGGCGCGCAGCAGGATCCAGTCCGCCAGCCCGTCGACGATCAGCGACGACAACCCCGACTGGAAGTGGAAGAAGCCGCACACCAGCCCCACGCCGTCCCCGGCTTCCAGATCCAACGCCTGCATGCTCCGGCGCGGCTGGGCGCAGGCATCGGCGGCATGCTCGTCGCCGGACAGTCGATAGGCCAGGTCGCGCAACAGGAACACCGCATCGCCGCTCTCCAGGCGCAGCGGCTGCGCCTGGCCATCGATATGCAGCCAGCAATGGCCCTGCACCACCAGGTGGAAACTGGCCCGGCCCATACCTTGGGTGCTCGCGTGCCAGCCGCCGCAGTAGCGGCCGACATGGAACAGGCTGGCGTCGAGCTCCAGGCTCTCTAATAACCAATCGACGAGGGGGCTGGAAGAAATCATCTAATGCAAGGACTCTGGAGCAAGGAAAGGCGACTGATGAATATGGATGCTACTTCTTATAACCAACAGACTGTAGCGACCTACATCAAAGGAGACCACTCCATGTCCGCGCGCATCACTCTACACAGCCTGCAGACCGCTCCGGAAGCCGCCCGCCCGTTCCTTGAGAACGCACAGAAGAACTCCGGCTTCATCCCCAACCTGCTGGGGATCCTGGCCAACGCCCCGGCGGCGCTGGAAACCTACGTCACCGTCTCGGCGCTCAACGGCAAGTCCGAGCTGACCCTGGCCGAGCGCGAAGTGGTGCAACTGATCGCCGCCACCCAGCATGGCTGCGATTTCTGCGTCGCCGGCCACACCGCCGTGGCGCTGAACAAGGCCAAGCTGCCCCAGGAGGTGGTCGATGCCCTGCGCGCCCGTGGCGAACTGCCCGATGCCCGCTACGAGACCCTGGCCGCCTTCGCCCGTGAGGTGATCGCCACGCGTGGCAATGTCTCCGACGCCACCTACCAGGCGTTCCGCGATGCCGGTTTCAGCGAAGGCAACGCCCTGGAAGTGATTCTCGGGGTGAGCCTCGCAACCCTGTGCAACTTTGCTAATGTGTTCGCCCAGACGCCGCTCAACGACGAGCTCGGCAAGTACCGCTGGCAGCCTTCGGCCTGATCGGGGCCTGATGCCGGCGAGCCCGGCGTTTCAACAGGAGTAGGGACATGCTTGATCATGCATTTCGACATTGGCTGGATGCCAATGCCGAGGCCATCGACCAGGGCCAGTGCGATCCACACCTGGTGCTGGCGCATATCGCCGAATCGCAACTGCTGCGCATCGGCGTCGACCCGGGCCTGGGCGGCTCGGGTGGCGACGTCAGCGCGGCGGTCGAGGCCATCGCCGCCATCGCCAGCCGTTCGCTGGCCGCGGCCTTTGTCTGCTGGGGCCAGCGCGCCTTCATCGAATACCTGCTGCAAAGCCCCAACCGGGCGCTGTGCGAACGGCTGCTGCCCGACCTGCTGAAGGGCGAACTGGCCGGGGCCACCGGCCTGTCCAACGCCATGAAGTTCCTCTCCGGCATCGAGGCCTTGCAGGTGCGTGGCCGCGCCGCGAGCGACGGCTGGAACCTGGAGGGGCGCCTGCACTGGGTGACCAACCTGCGCAAGCGCGGCTTCGTGGTGGCCGCGGCCATCGAGGACGACGCCGGCGGCGCGCCGTTCGTGGTCGCCATCCCGTCGAACGCGCCGGGCCTGGAGCGCTCCGACGACCTGCAGCTGATGGGCCTGCAATCGAGCAACACCGCGGCGCTGGCCTTCCACCAGGTACCCTTGGCCCGCGACTGGCTGCTGCATGACAACGCCCGTGTGTTCCTGCCCAGGGTGCGTCCGGCGTTCCTGGCGCTGCAGTGCGGCATGGCCATCGGCCTGGCTCGCCGCGCCCTTGAGGAGGCACAGGCACACCTGCAGGGGCGCGGCGCGTTCCTTGATGAGGCCCGCCAGGTGCTCGCCGAGCGCTTGGAGAACACTGTCGCCGAACTCAAGCAGGGGCTGCTCGACGACCGTTTCCAGAGCCAGCCGGCCGCCTTGTTCAAACTGCGCATCACCCTCGCCGAATGCGCCGCCGACGCCGTGCAGCTGGAGCTGCAGGCCAGCGGTGGCAAGGCCTACCTGACGGCCTACGGCGAGGGCTTTGCCCGCCGCTGGCGCGAGTCGGCGTTCGTGCCGATCGTCACCCCGAGCCTGGTGCAACTGCGCGCCGAGCTGCAACGCCAGGCGGCCTCTGCATGACCGAGGTGCTACTCGAAGCCCGCGACATCAGCCTGGGCTACCCGCGCGAGGGTGGCTGGCAGGCGGTGCTGGAGCAGTTCGACCTGGCGCTGGCGCCGGGGGAGGTGGTCAGCATCCTCGGCCCCAGCGGGGTCGGCAAGTCCAGCCTGCTGCGCGTGCTGGCCGGCCTGCAGCAGGCCCGTGGCGGTAGCGTGCAGTTGCGCGGCGAGCCGTTGCAGGGGCCGCATCCGCGACTGGCGGTGGCATTCCAGGACCCCAGCCTGCTGCCCTGGCTGAGCCTTGAGAAGAACGTCGCCTTCGGCCTCGACTTCGCCCTCCAGCCCAAGCTGCCGGCGGCCGAGCGGCGCGCACGGATCGACCACGCCATCGACGCGGTGGGCCTGGCTCACGCCCGTGGCCAGTACCCGGCGCAGCTGTCCGGCGGCATGGCCCAGCGCACCGCGCTGGCCCGCTGCCTGGCGCGCCAGCCCGAGGTGCTGTTGCTGGACGAACCCTTCGGCGCGCTGGACGAGGTGACCCGGGCCGACATGCAGCAACTGCTGCTGCAGCTGATCGCCACCCACAACACTGCCGCCGTGCTGATCACCCACGACATCGACGAAGCCCTGCTGCTGTCCGATCGCGTGCTGCTACTGGGCAACCACCCGGCGCGCACCCTCGGCCAGTGGCACATCGACCTGCCGCAGCCGCGCGCGCAGCGGGTCGAGGAACTGGGCGCGCTGCGCATCGAGATCCTGAAAACCCTTCGGCGGGCAAGCCGCACAGCCGAACCCACTCCATCCCCCTTGCCCTCGGAGGCTGTCCATGTGCATGGATGACTGCTGTTCCACGACGTCCCGTCGCGATTTTCTCAAGCTGAGCGCCATGCTCACCGCCGCCGGCGCCGTGCCGCTGCTGTCGAGCCTGCAGGCCCGCGCCGCCGCCGAGCCGGACGCGCCGGTGCGCATCGGCTACCTGCCGATCACCGACGCCACGCCCTTGCTGGTGGCGCACAACAACGGCCTGTTCGAGGCCGAGGGCATCAAGGCCGAGCGCCCGGTGCTGCTGCGCAGCTGGGCACAGGTGATCGAGGCGTTCATCTCCGGCCAGGTCAACGTCATCCACCTGCTGTCGCCGATGACCGTGTGGGCACGCTATGGCAGCAAGGTACCAGCCAAGGTCGTGGCCTGGAACCACGTCGGCGGCTCGGGCCTGACCGTGGCCCCGGACATCACCGAGATGAAGCAGCTCGGCGGCAAGACCGTGGCCATTCCGTTCTGGTACTCGATCCACAACGTGGTGCTGCAGCAGATGCTCGGCGACAATGGCCTCAAGCCCGTGTCCAAACCGGCCGACGCGCAACTGGCGGACAACGAGGTCAACCTGCTGGTGCTGCCGCCGTCGGACATGCCGCCGGCCCTGGCCAGCAAGCGCATCGCCGGCTATATCGTCGCCGAGCCGTTCAACGCCCTGGCCGAGAACTTAAAGGTCGGCCGCGTGCAGCGCTTCACCGGCGATGTCTGGCGCAACCATGCCTGCTGCGTGGTGTTCATGCACGAGCATGACCTGAACAATCGCCCGGAGTGGTCGCAGAAGGTAGTCAACGCCATCGTCAAGGCCCAGCAGTGGACCCGCGAGCACCGCGCCGAGGCCGCCGCGCTGCTGTCCAAGGCCGGCCCCAACAAGTACACCCCGCACGAGCCGGCGGTGCTGACCAAGGTGCTGGCGCCTTCCGCCGAAGACCGCGCCGGCTACATCGCCAGCGGCGCGATCCAGCACCAGCAGTGGGACGAGAAGCGCATTGACTTCCAGCCTTACCCGTTCCCCAGCTACACCGAGGAACTGGTCAAGCGCCTGAAGAACACCCTGATCGTCGGCGAGAGCGATTTCCTCGCTGGCCTGGACCCGGCGCAGACTGCCCGCGACCTGGTGGACGAGCGCTTCGTGCGCAATGCCATCGCCGCCGTTGGCGGCCCGGCCGCGTTCGGCATCGCCGAGAACTTCCAGCGTAGCGAGGAGTTCGCGGTCTGATGCGCAGGCATGTCGTGCATGGCGCCCTGGGCCTGGCGGGCCTGGCGGCGCTGCTGTTGCTGTGGTGGGCGGGCGTGCGCCTGTTCGGCGCCGCCGATGGCCTGTCGGCGCGCTTCGCGCCCCAGGCCACGCTGCAGAGCCTGGTGGAGCTGCTGGGGCAGGGCGAGGTCTACGGGCATATCTGGGTGAGCTTGAAGCGCATCCTCATCGGCCTGCTGCTGGCGCTGCTGATCGGCGTGCCGCTGGGCTTGCTGGTGGGCAGCTACCGGCACCTGGAGGCGGCGACCACGCCGGCGTTCCAGTTCCTGCGCATGATTTCGCCGTTGTCGTGGATGCCGGTGGTGGTGATGCTGATGGGCGTGGGCGACCAGCCGATCTACTTCCTGCTGGCCTTCGCCGCGCTGTGGCCGATTTTGCTCAACACCGCCGCCGGAGTGCGTCAGCTCGACCCGCGCTGGCTGCAGTTGAGCCGCAGCCTCAGCGCCACGCGCTGGGAGACCTTGTGCAAGGTGATCATCCCTGGGGTGATCGGCCATGTGCTGACCGGCGTGCGCCTGGCCATCGGCATTTTGTGGATCGTGCTGGTGCCGTGCGAGATGCTCGGGGTCAGCGCCGGGTTGGGTTACTTCATCCTCGATACCCGCGATCGGCTGGCCTACTCGGAGCTGATGGCGATGGTGCTGCTGATCGGTGTGTTGGGGTTCATGCTCGATGCCCTGGCGCGCGGGCTGCATCGGCGCTGGGTGCATGCTTGAAGCCTGTAGGAGCGGCCTTGTGCCGCGAAAGGGCTGCGTAGCGGCCCCAGGATTTCGGTATTGATGCAAAGATCGCTGGGGCCGCTTTGCGGCCCTTTCGCGGCACAAGGCCGCTCCTACAGGGGAACGCGTGGAGCCTGAAAGTTGGCGACCAGTGCTCCCCTGCACCCTCGGATTCAGAAGCTGTACTTGGCCGTCAGCATCAGGTTGCGCGGATCGCCAAAGGTATCGCCGCCATAGTTCACCGACTTGGAGATCGACGAGTAGTACTTGCGGTCGAACACGTTGTTGGCGTTGAGCTGCAGGTCCAGGTGCTGGTTGACCGCGTAGCCGGCCATCAGGTCGGTGACGGCGTAGGCGCCCTGCTCGAGGCGGTAGCTGCTGCCGTCGGCCACGGTGAAGTCGTTGTACATGCGGCTCTGCCAGGTGACGCCACCACCGACCCGTAGTTTCTCCAGCGGGCCCTGGAAGTGGTAGGTGGTGAACAGTTTCAACTGGTGCTGCGGCGTGTCGGATTCGAACGGCTTGTTGACCTTGTCCGGGT
Organism: Pseudomonas sp. BW16M2; assembly: GCF_014268865.1. Taxonomy (NCBI): domain Bacteria; kingdom Pseudomonadati; phylum Pseudomonadota; class Gammaproteobacteria; order Pseudomonadales; family Pseudomonadaceae; genus Pseudomonas; species Pseudomonas sp. BW16M2. The sequence goes on from NZ_JABWRI010000014.1 coordinate 63,248, forward strand.
TCTTCGCGTCCTTGACCGTGTGCACACGGGCATAGGTATAGCCGGCGCCGATCTGCCACTGCTCGGTCAACGCGCCCTGCAGCTCGAAGTCGATACCCTGGCTGCGCACTTCGCCGGAGGCCTCGTAGCAGGCGAACTGGCCGGCCCGGCACAGGCTCTTGTCCACCTCGACCGCGCGGTTCTCCTGATCAATGCGGAACACCGCGAGGCTGGCGTTGAGCGCGCCGTCGAAGTACTCGCCCTTGATGCCCACCTCGTAGTTCTTGCCTTCGATCGGCCGCACCGGCGTGCCGCTGGGGTCCTTGTTGTCCTGAGGCTGGAAGATGTCGGTGTAGCTGGTGTACAGCGAGTGGTGCTCGTCCAGCTCGTAGATCAGTCCGGCATAGCGGGTGACGTTGCGGGTCACCTTGTAGTCGCCCTCGTTGCTGCCGCGCTGGTCGTAGTCGTACCAGTCAAGACGCCCGCCGAGGATCAGCTTGAGCGGGTCGGCCAGGCTCAGGCGGGTGGTGGTGTACACGCCTTCCTGGTTGATCAGGTAGCGGCTGCTGCTAGTGTGCAGGAAGTCCGGTTTGCCGCCATCGATGGGGTAGTCCAGGTCGTAGGGGCTGTAGTTGCGTTCGGTCATGTCGTAGATGCGCTTGCTGGCACCGACCACCAGCTCGTGGCTGCGGCCGAAGGCCTCGAACGGGCCGCTGGCGAAGGTGTCCAGGCCCAGCTGGTTCTCGTCGTGGGCCGATTGGTAGACCGTGCGGCTCAGCGGCTTGGCCAGGTCCCAGCGCGATTGGTACGAGCCGCGGAACAGCGCGTTTTGCTCGCTGTAGATGGCATTGACCTGCAGCTTCCAGTCATTGGCCAGGCGTTGGCGCAGCTCGGCGAACAGGGTGTTGATCTCCTGGTCCTTGACCTCCCAATCGGTGGCTGGGTTGTACGAGCGCGGCAGGTCCTGGTGGTGGCCATTGAGGTCGGTGGGGATTGCGCCCCAGAACACGTTGGTCTTGTCCTTCTGGTGGGAGAGACCAAGCGTCAGGGTGGTGTCCTCGCCCAGGTCGGCCTCGGTGATCGCGTAGAACAGCCCGTGGTCTTCCTGCTGCCCGTCACGGAAACCGTTGGCGTCGCGGTACGAGGCCACCACGCGGCCGCGCAGGGTGCCGCTGTCGTTGAGCGGGCTGGAGGCGTCGAGTTCGCCGCGGTAGTTGTCCCAGCTGCCGGCGGCGCCGGTGAGGGTGACTTTCTGCTCCGCCAGCGGGCGCTTGCGCACCAGGTTGATGGCCGCCGATGGCGTGCCGGAACCGGTGACCAGGCCGGTGGCGCCGCGCACCACCTCGACCCGGTCGAACATCGCCAGGTTGGGCTGGGCGCCGACCACCCAGCCGGTGTAGGCGCTGGGGATGCCGTCGTACATGATGTTGTCGACGTCGAAGCCGCGGGCCTTGTAGGTCTGCCGCCCCGGACCGTTGGACTGGTTGAGGAACAGCCCCGGCGTGTACCTGGCCACATCGTTGATGCTGGTCATGCCCTGGTCGTCCATGCGCTGGCGGGTGATCACGGTCACCGCCTGGGGCGTTTCGCGCATGGTCAGCGGCAGCTTGGTGGCGGTGGCCATGGAGCCGGTGGTGTACGACTTCGACCCCTCGGTGGTGCTGCCCAAGCTGCTGTCGTTGATGGCCGTTGCGCCCAGCTCGATCACGGCCGGCGCTTGCTCCTCGGCCAGCGCCGGGGTGAGGGTCGTCATGCAGATGGCCATGGCCAGCAGGTTGCGGGTGGGCGTAAAGCGGTGAGGGGAGACGTGCAGTGACATGCCGGGCTTTATCCTTATTGCTAGTGCTTATGAGAATAATTAGCAATAAGTGTGTCGGATTGTCAGGCCCGCAACAATGCATTCGAAGCTGGAAATGATGAGTTTTTCACAAATTCAATTCATTTGGATTGGTTGAGTGGCTCCATGAGGCAATCCGTTTTCCCCGCTGGCGCCCGACCTCCAGCGCCTGTCCGTCACGCTGCTTGCCATGCCGCGCCTGGCCGACCAGTTCGGGGATCAGCGGGCCCTCCGGCAGATGACGCCAGAAGCGCCCGGGCAGGTGCTGGCGCAAAGCGCCGGGGTTGAGCCGGGCGGGGTTGAAGGTGTGCCGGTAGTAGGCCAGCCACAGCTCGGCACCGGGGTCCTCGGCGTTGCGCGCCCACTGCCGCCATTGCTCCGGGCATTGGCGTCGGTAGTCCAAATGCTGGCCGTCGAAGCGCACGCCGTCGAGGGGCGTGGCGATCAACCAGCGCTGACGCCCCAGGCGATCGGCGAAATGCCCACAGGCGCTGTCGAGGATATCGTGGGCCGGTTCGTGGTAGGCCACCAGGTCCAGTTGCAACTGCTTGGCCAGTGCCTCGGGCAGCGGCACGAAGCGCACGAAGGCATGCAGGTGATGGGCTTCGCGGCCGACCTGGCGAATGCGCCGCTGCATCTCGCTGCCCAGGCGGTCGCCGGCGAGCATGGCGGTGCGGTCGCCATGGGCGACGCGCCACAGCACTTCGTACAACAGGTTCCAGCGTTGCTCGCCGCGGTAGCGACCGGCCTGTTCCAACTGGGCCAGCAGCGCCGCCGGCACGCGGGCGCGGAACGGACCGGGGCCGGCGGGCAGGGGCGTGGGCACGGCCAGCAGGTCGTCCATACGCGCCTGGCCCCAGGTCACCGTGGCCGGGTCGATGCCATGGCCGAGCAGTTGCCGCGCCTGGTCGCGCCAGGTGGCGAAGTCGTCACCGCAATCCAGCGCAATCATCCCCACAGGCCCATCTGCACCGGTGCCTGGGGTTCGCGCAGGCGGGCGCGCAGCAGGCCGCTGCGCAGTTCGGCCTGGGCCGGGCGGTAGTCGCTGGTGACGATGAACGGGCGGGCCTTGTCCAGCACGCAGCGCAACTGGATCAGGTCGTCGTAGCGGATGCGCCGCTCGCGGCGCAGGGCCACCAGGCGCTGCACGCTGCGCAGGCCGATACCGGGGATGCGCGCCAGCAGGGCCGGCTCGGCGCGGTTGACGTCGAGCGGGAACACCTCGCGGTTGGCCAGCGCCCAGGCCAGCTTGGGGTCGATATCCAGGGCCAGGTTGCCGGTTTCGCCCAGCAGTTCGCCGGCCTTGTAGCCGTAGCCGCGCAGGAGGAAATCGGCCTGGTACAGGCGGTGTTCGCGCAGCAGCGGCGGGGCGGCCAGGGGCACGCTGGACGGGCTGTCGGGGATCGGGCTGAAGGCGGAGTAGTAGACGCGTCTGAGGCCATAGCCCTGGTACAGCGACTCGGCGTTGCGCAGCAGGGAGCTGTCATCGGTGGCGTCGGCACCGACGATGACCTGGGTGCTCTGCCCGGCGGGGGTGAAGCGTGGCGCCCTTGGTTCGCCGGCGACGGCCAGTTGGCCGTGGTGGATCACGCCCATGGCCTGGCGGATGGTGCTGGCGCGTTTTTCCGGGGCCAGGCGTTCGAGGCTGGCGTCGGTGGGCAGCTCGATGTTCACGCTCAGGCGGTCGGCCAGGCGCCCGGCTTCCTCGATCAGCAGCCGGTCGGCGTCGGGGATGGTCTTGAGGTGGATGTAGCCGCGAAAGTCATGTTCTTCGCGCAGCAGGCGGGCCACCCGGATCAACTGCTCCATGGTGTAGTCGGTCGAGCGGATGATGCCGGAGCTGAGAAAAAGGCCGCTGATGCAGTTGCGCCGGTAGAAGTCCAAGGTCAGGCGCACCACTTCCTCGGGGCTGAAGCGCGCCCGCGGCACGTTGCTGGAACGGCGGTTGACGCAGTACTGGCAGTCGTACAGGCAGAAGTTGGTCAGCAGTACCTTGAGCAGCGACACGCAGCGCCCGTCGGGGGTGTAGCTGTGGCAGATGCCCATGCCGTCGGTGGCGCCGAGGCCGTCGCGACCACGGGAGCTGCGCTTGGGGGCGCCGCTGCTGGCGCAGGACGCGTCGTACTTGGCGGCGTCGGCGAGGATGCCGAGCTTGGCGATGAGCTGCATGGGATTGCCCGAGATTACTGTTTATTCATACAGTATTTCGAGATTGAGCTGATGGCAAGTGTTTGCGGGCGGGTTTTGATTGCGTGATGGCACAGAGGTGCCTGGCGAGAGTTCTGTAGCGCCTATCAGATCGAGCGCCGCCCGCGCGGCGCTCGATCTGATAGGCGCTGCAACTCTAACGTCGAACCCCCTGAAAGACCCTCATCTCAAGGCGATCCACCCTCGGCATCCCTGATTACAAAATTGTAATCTTCCCGCCACCCCCCCGATAACCACCCCTGCCTAAAGTCCCTCGCCAAAGCATTCCGCCGCTTGTCGACGAGGACTTCCGCCGTGCCCATCCCCCGCAAGATCGCCTTGCTCTGCCTGTTGCTGGCCGGCCCCGCCGGTGCCCAGGGCCTGAGCCTGGACCAGGCGCTCGACGCCGCCTTCGCCCAGAACCCGGACTTCGCCGCCATCGGCCGCGAAATCGGCATCGCCGAGGGCGAGCGCCGCCAGGCCGGGCTGATCCCCAACCCAGAGCTGTCCTGGGAGGTCGAGGACACCCGCCGCGACACCAGCACCACCACCGTGACCCTCAGCCAGGCCCTGGAGCTGGGCGGCAAGCGCGGCGCGCGGATCGAAGTCGCCGAGGCCGGCCAGGCGATCGCCCGGCTGGAGCTCGAACGCCAGCGCAACAGCCTGCGCGCCGATGTGATCCAGGCCTTCCATGCCGCCTTGCGGGCACAGACCGCGCTGGATCTGGCACAACAGTCGCAGGCGCTGACCGAACGCGGCCTGCGGGTGGTGGAAGGGCGGGTGCGGGCCGGGCAGTCCTCGCCGGTGGAGGCCACCCGTGCCCAGGTCCAGTTGGCCCAGGCCGAGGCGGCAGTGCGTCGGGCACGCACCGAACGAGGCGTGGCCAACCAGGCCCTGGCGCGCCTGACGGGCAGTGCCGAGGCCCGCTTCGAGCGGCTCGACGCGAGTAATCTCTCGCCCGGCCCGGCGCCGCAGAGCGAGCCCCTGCTGGCCAAGGTCGAGCAGACCGCCGAATGGCGCCTGGCCGCAGCGCAGGTCGAGCGTGGCGATGCCAGCCTCGGTTCCGAGAAGGCCCAGCGCATTCCCAACCTGACCGTCAGCCTGGGCAGCCAGTACAGCCGCGAGGACCGTGAGCGGGTCAACGTGGTCGGGCTGTCGATGCCGCTGCCGCTGTTCGACCGCAACCAGGGCAACGTGCTGGCCGCCGCCCGCCGCGCCGACCAGGCCCGCGACCTGCGCAACGCCGTGGATCTGCGCTTGCGCAGCGAAACCCGCAGCGCCCTGGAGCAGTGGGGCACGGCCATGGGTGAGGTCCAGGCCTACGACCGCACCATCCTGCCCGCCGCCCAGCAGGCGGTGGACACCGCCACCCGTGGCTTCGAGATGGGCAAGTTCGCCTTCCTCGATGTGCTCGATGCCCAGCGCACGCTGATTGAGGCACGCGGGCTGTACCTCGAGGCGCTGGCCCAGGCGACCGATGCCCGGGCGCAGGTGGAACGAATCTACGGCGAGCTTTGAGCTTCGACCCATCGCGGGGCAAGCCCGCTCCCACGGGAATGCGTGGGAGCGGGCTTGCCCCGCGATGGGCCCTGAACTGCAACGACTTTTCCAGCAGGAGCAACAATGACCAACCCACGCAAGCTCGCCATCCTCGCCGCTGCCCTGGCCGTTCTCGGCCTCGGTGGCGCGGCCTGGACCGGCACCCTCGGCAAGGCCGGCAGCGACCAGGCCCAGCACGACGACCATGGCGAGGAAGGCCATGGCCATGAAGAAGGAAAGGCAGAGGAGCATGCCGACGAAGAGGGCCAGCTGCACCTCTCCGCCGAGCAGATCCAGGCCGCCGGCGTGCAGCTGGCCACCGCCGGCCCGCGCACCCTGGGCACCGCCATCAGCTTCCCCGGTGAGATCCGCTTCGACGAGGACCGCACCGCCCACGTGGTGCCCCGCGTCCCCGGCGTGGTCGAGTCGGTCCAGGCCGAGCTAGGTCAGGCGGTCAAGCGCGGTCAGGTGCTGGCGGTGATCGCCAGCCAGCAGATCTCCGAACTGCGCAGCGAGCAGCAGGCCGCCCAGCGCCGCCTGGAGCTGGCGCGCCTGACCTTCGAGCGCGAGAAGCAGCTGTGGCAGGAGCGCATCAGCGCCGAGCAGGACTACCTGCAGGCCCGCCAGGCGCTGCAGGAGGCCGAGATCGCCGCCGCCAACGCCGGGCAGAAGGTCGCCGCCGTGGCGCCGGCCGGCAAGGGCAACCGCTACGAGTTGCGCGCGCCGTTCGACGCGGTGGTGGTGGAAAAGCACCTGACCGTGGGCGAGGTGGTGGACGAGACCAGCAACGCCTTCACGCTGTCTGACCTCAGTCGGGTCTGGGCCACCTTCGCCGTTGCTCCACGCGACCTGGACAAGGTGGTCAGCGGCCGTGGCGTCAGCGTCAGCGCGCCGGACCTCGGTGCCCAGGTGGAGGGCAAGGTCAACTACGTCGGCAGCCTGCTCGGCGAGCAGAACCGCGCCGCCACCGTGCGCGCCACCCTGGCCAATCCCAATGGTGCCTGGCGCCCCGGGCTGTTCGTCAACATCGCGGTCACCGTCGAGCGTTTCGACGCCGCCGTGGTGGTGCCGGAAAGCGCCCTGCAGACCTGGGAAGAGCAGACCGTGGTGTTCGCCCGCACCGACGAGGGCTTCGAGGCCCGCCCGGTGAAGACCGGGCGTCGCGACGCCGGCCAGGTGGAAGTGCGCGAAGGGCTGGCCGCCGGCACCGTGGTCGCCGCCGCTGGCAGCTTCGTCCTCAAGTCCGAGCTGGGCAAAGGCTCGGCCGAACACAGCCACTGACCGGGGACGCCATTCATGTTCGAACGTCTTATCCAGTTCGCCATCGAGCAACGCCTGGTGGTGATGCTCGCCGTGGTGCTGATGGCCGCCGTGGGCATCCACAGCTACCAGAAGCTGCCCATCGACGCCGTGCCCGACATCACCAACGTGCAGGTGCAGATCAACACCGCCGCGCCCGGCTACTCGCCGCTGGAGACCGAGCAGCGCATCACCTTCGCCATCGAGACCGCCATGGCCGGCCTGCCGGGCCTCAAGCAGACCCGCTCGCTGTCGCGTTCGGGGCTGTCCCAGGTGACGGTGATCTTCGATGACGGCACCGACATCTTCTTCGCCCGCCAGCTGGTCAACGAGCGCCTGCAGGTGGCCCGCGAGCAGTTGCCCGAAGGCATCGAGGCGGCCATGGGGCCGATCTCCACCGGCCTTGGCGAGATCTTCCTGTGGACGGTCGAGGCCAAGGAGGGCGCGCTGAAGGATGACGGCACGCCCTATACCGCCACTGACCTGCGGGTGATCCAGGACTGGATCATCAAGCCGCAACTGCGCAACGTGCCGGGCGTGGCCGAGGTGAACAGTATCGGCGGCCATGCCAAGCAGTACCTGATTGCCCCCGAGCCCAAGCGCCTGGCGGCCTACAAGCTGACCCTCAACGACCTGGTCGCGGCGCTCGAGCGCAACAACGCCAACGTCGGCGCCGGCTACATCGAGCGCAACGGCGAGCAGTTGCTGATCCGTGCCCCGGGCCAGGTGGCCTCGGCCGAGGACATCGCCAACATCGTCATCTCCAGCGTCGATGGCACGCCGATCCGCGTCAGCCATGTCGCCCAGGTCGGCCTGGGCCAGGAGCTGCGCTCGGGCGCGGCCACCGAGAATGGTCGCGAGGTGGTGCTGGGCACGGTGTTCATGCTGATCGGCGAGAACAGCCGCACGGTATCCCAGGCGGTAGCGGCCAAGCTCGAGGAGATCAACCGCAGCCTGCCCAAGGGCGTGGTGGCGATCACCGTCTATGACCGCACCAACCTGGTGGAAAAAGCCATCGCCACGGTGAAGAAGAACCTCATCGAAGGCGCGATCCTGGTCATCGCCGTATTGTTCCTGTTCCTGGGCAACATCCGCGCGGCGCTGATCACCGCCATGGTCATCCCGCTGTCGATGCTGTTCACCTTCACCGGCATGTTCAGCAACAAGGTCAGCGCCAACCTGATGAGCCTGGGTGCGCTGGACTTCGGCATCATCGTCGACGGCGCGGTGGTGATCGTCGAGAACGCCATCCGCCGCCTGGCCCATGCCCAGCAGCATCATGGCCGCATGCTGACCCGTTCCGAGCGCTTCCACGAAGTGTTCGCCGCCGCCCGCGAGGCGCGCCGCCCGCTGATCTACGGGCAACTGATCATCATGGTGGTGTACCTGCCGATCTTTGCCCTGACCGGGGTCGAGGGCAAGATGTTCCATCCCATGGCCTTCACCGTGGTAATGGCGCTGCTGGGGGCGATGATCCTCTCGGTGACCTTCGTGCCGGCGGCCCTGGCGCTGTTCGTCACCGGCAAGGTGAAGGAGGAGGAGGGCGTGGTCATGCGCACCGCCCGCCGCCGCTACGCCCCGGTGCTGGACTGGGTGCTGGGCCGGCGCAACCTGGCCTTCGCCGGCGCCGCCACTCTGGTACTGCTGTCCGGTGTGCTGGCCAGCCGCATGGGCAGCGAGTTCATCCCCAGCCTCAGCGAGGGCGATTTCGCCCTGCAGGCCCTGCGTGTACCGGGCACCAGCCTGTCGCAGTCGGTGGACATGCAGCAGCGCCTGGAGAAGACCATCATCGCCCAGGTGCCGGAAGTCGAGCGGGTGTTCGCCCGCACCGGCACCGCCGAGATCGCCTCCGACCCGATGCCACCGAACATCTCCGATGCCTACGTGATGCTCAAGCCCCGCGAGCAATGGCAGGACCCGGGCAAGCCGCGCGATGAGCTGATCGCCGAGGTGCAGCGCGCCGCCGCCAGCGTGCCGGGCAGCAACTACGAGCTGTCGCAGCCGATCCAGCTGCGCTTCAACGAACTGATCTCCGGGGTGCGCAGCGATGTCGCGGTGAAGGTGTTCGGCGACGACATGGAGGTGCTCAACCGTACCGCCGCGCAGATCGCCGCGAGCCTGCAGCAGGTGCCGGGAGCCTCCGAGGTGAAGGTCGAGCAGACCACAGGCCTGCCGGTGCTGACCATCGATATCGACCGTGACAAGGCGGCCCGTTACGGCCTGAACGTGGGCGACGTGCAGGACGCCATCGCCATCGCCGTGGGGGGGCGCACTGCCGGCACCCTATACGAAGGCGACCGCCGTTTCGACATGGTGGTGCGCCTGTCGGAGGCGCTGCGCACCGATGTCGACGGCTTGTCTGGCCTGCTTATACCGGTTCCGGCCAGCGCGGCCGCCGGTGCCTCGCAGATCGGCTTCATCCCGCTGTCGCAGGTGGCTACCCTGAACCTGCAACTGGGCCCCAACCAGGTCAGCCGCGAGGATGGCAAGCGCGTGGTGGTGGTCAGCGCCAACGTGCGCGGGCGTGACCTGGGCTCGTTCGTCGAACAGGCCTCGCAGACGCTGATCGACCAGGTGCAGATCCTGCCGGGTTACTGGACCCGCTGGGGTGGCCAGTTCGAGCAGCTGCAGTCGGCGGCCGAGCGCCTGCGGGTAGTGGTGCCGGTCTCGTTGCTGCTGGTCATGGCCTTGCTGCTGATGATGTTCAACAATCTCAAGGATGGCCTGCTGGTGTTCACCGGTATCCCCTTCGCCTTGACCGGCGGGGTGTTGGCGCTGTGGCTGCGGGATATCCCGCTGTCGATCTCGGCGGGGGTGGGCTTTATTGCGTTGTCGGGCGTGGCGGTGCTCAACGGCCTGGTGATGATTGCCTTCATTCGCAACCTGCGCGAGGAAGGCCGGGGCCTGCGCGCGGCAGTGGAAGAGGGTGCGTTGACACGTCTGCGGCCGGTGCTGATGACCGCGCTGGTGGCGTCGCTGGGGTTCATTCCCATGGCCCTGGCCACCGGCACCGGCGCCGAGGTGCAGCGGCCGCTGGCGACGGTGGTGATCGGCGGGATCCTGTCGTCGACGGCGCTGACCTTGCTGGTGTTGCCGGCGTTGTATCAGTGGGCGCATCGGCGGGATGAACCAGGGGTAGCGTAGGGCCCTTTCGCGGGGCAAGCCCGCTCCCACGAAGCCCGCTTCCACGAAGGTGTCGCTTCGTGGGAGCGGGCTTGCCCCGCGATGGTTTTAGCGCCGCCGCCACAGCCAGTGATCCAGGCTCAACCTGCCAGCCCCCTTCAACAGCAACGGCAGCAACGCCACCAGGTAGATCAGCGGCAGCTTGAAGTTGCCAAAGCCCTGGTCGGTGATCGCATACCCCCGTCCCAGTTCCGCCAGGCTCGACCACTGGCTCGGCCAGTGCACCGCGGCAATCGCCACCACCGTCACCATCATCAGCACCGCCGAGGCCAGCCGGGTACCGAGCCCCAACAGCAGGAGCAGCGGGCAGATCAATTCGGCCCACATCGACAGCTGCCAGTTGAGGTCTGCCGGCAGCAGGTTGAACGGGAACGGAAAACTACCTTGCAGGTCGGCGAACCAGTTGGCGCCGTTGAACTTCTCCAGGCCCGATTCGAAGAACTCCCAGGCCAGGAACAGGCGCAGTGGCAGGTCGGCGCTCCAGTTGCCGGTGTGATCAAGGGCGTTGAACAGCTTCCATTCAGCAAACAGTGGCAGGGCTTTCATGGGTAGGCTTCCCGGTGCAGGCGGCAACGGCGGGGTGCCGTCGCGCTGTTGTGGCCGGGAGTGTGTAGGGCGGGGGTATCGGCAGTGTGTCGGGAGCGATGGGTTTATGTATCGCTGTGTAGCGAGGCTTAGCGGTTGCTGGTCAGGCGCTGTTGCGCCGCCGCGCAGCCGTTGATGTCCACCGCCTTCTGCAGGAAGGCCTGGCGCTGGCGGGGGTCGAGCTCACCGAGCAGCCGGTAGATCTCGGCCTGGTAGTCGCGCTGGCGCCCCCACTGCATTTGCAGGCCTTGCGGGCGGGTGCGGCTGCACGCCAGGCGGGTGGCCGGCTGGGGGTAGTAGGCGGCGTACAGGGTGGCCATGCTGGGGACCGCCTCCAGGGCCTCGCGGTAGGCGGGGCTGGTATTGTACGGTGAACACCAGTGGGCGATGGCCAGTGCAGGCGGGGCGAAGCCTTGCTTGAGGCTGGCCTCCAGCAACGGGCAGGCGGCCTCGGCGATCTGTCCTGCCGGCAGATAGGTGGTGTAGTACAGCGCCAGGCGGTACTGCGCCACCGGGTGGCCGAGGGCCACGGACCTCTTCAGCAGGGCCACCGCCGTTGGCAGCGTGTGGGCCATCGCCTGGCCTTGGCGGCTGAGCTCGGGGTCGCCGCCGGCGGTGCGCAGCGGGCTGGCGCCGTCGTCCTGGCTGTCAGCCTGCTCCAGCAGCGGCAATGCCTGGCGATAGAGCAGGTCGGCATGGGGGTCGATGTTCACGTCCAGGGCCTGGGCGCCTGTGGCGGCCAGCAGCAACGGCAACGACGCGACCAGACAGGCGCGGGGGCGGGCCAGAAGCGAGGGGACGGCGGGAATGGTCATGGCAGTTACACGGTGCCTCGGGCGAATCAGGAGCGACGACGGCCTATTCTATCCGTCCGCGTGCCTTCCCCGAAAGCCCGGTGTCCGCTCATCAGACCAGCTTTATCGGCGCGACCTTGCGCAGGGCCTGTCTTTCCTGGGCCAGCCCCAGCTTGGCGGTAATCACCTTGGCCAGTGCGTTGTTACCCAAATCATTGAAGTGCAGGCGGTCGACGAACAGGTGCTCGGCGAACACCGGCGAGCTGCTGAGCATGCTGTTCATGTCGTAGCAGGGAACCGGGTCGGCCTGGCTCTTGATGCGACGGAAGAAGGCCATGTGCAACTGGCTGTCGAAGGTGTCGCCGAGCAGGCGGTCGAAATTCGACGGCTGGCGCTCAAGATTTGCGAGCATGGCCTGTTCCGCCCTGGGCAATGCCTCGCGGCACCAGGGCAGCAGCGGTTGCAGGATGAAGGTGAGGGTGGTGTGGCCGTCCGCCAGCAGGCGGTCCCACTGGCGCAGGGTACGGCCCACGGCATCGGCGGCGCGGATCAGGCGTTTGTCCGGGCTCGACAGCGGCTCCACCTGCGGCCAGTGTGCCTCCCGGGCCGGCGCCAGGAGCTGGCCCAGGCGTTGCCAGAATGATTCGCGGCGCGCTTCGCCTGGCGTTTGCACGCCTTCGTTGAAACGGTTGAGGAAATCCTGGTAGGCCTGCGCCCGGTGCGGGTCCTGCGCGCCGGACAGCACCTCGGCGAGGGCCTCCTGGGCCAGCGTGTTCAGGCCGCTGAGCACCACCACGTGGCCGATCTGGCCGAAACGGTGCTGATGGGTGAGGAACATCAGCAGTTCCTGGGTGGCGTTGAGCCCGCAGCCGGCCAGGCTCAGCCAGATCTCGCCGGTCAGCACCGACAGGTACGAGGCCACGGTGTGTTCGTCGGAACTGGCGCCGATGCCCATGGCGGTGGAGCCGCCCACCAGCAGGTTGACCCGCGCCGCGCCACCGCGCTCGGCCACCGAGAAGCGCTTGCCGGCGCAATGGCTGTAGCGCATGCCCAGGGCATCGGTGTTGATGGTGCCGGAGCGATAGCCGCGCTCGTGCACGTACAGCGTGTGCGGCGCGCGGCGGCTGCCCAACTGCAGGAAACGCTGGTAATCCTGCGCCAGGGGGTCGGATGTGCCCATGCTGCCGGTGGCGGCGGGGTCGATCGGGGTCATGGGCGCTCCTTCTTTTCGGGGTTGGCTCAGGCGGCCAGCTCCTTGAGGTTGTAGGCCAGGCCGACGGCGGCGATCAGCAGCAGGGCGACGCCCGAGGCCAGGCTGATCACCCGGTTGCTGCGCGGCGAGGCGATCTTGCCGATGGCGAAGATGTACAGGCTGAGCACGGCGAAATCGATGGCGATCCACAGCGCCGACAGCACCACCATGCTCTTGCCGAACGACTCGGTGATCTGGATGAACTGCGGGAAGAAGGCGATGAAGAAGATGATGTCCTTGGGGTTGGAGATACCGACCATGAAGCCCTGCAGCAGGCCCCCGCGGCCCGCTTGCGTGCTGGCCGGGGCCTGCGGGGAGCTGTCGACCGGGGCCTGCAGCGCCTCGCGCAGGGTGCCCAGGGCGATGTAGCCGATGAACAGGCAGCCCAGCAGGCTCATGGCGCTGAGCCAGGTCTTGTCGATGGCCGCGCTGGTGAGAATGATCCAGGCGGCCGCGCCGATCAGCACCAGTGACGCCCAGTTGGTGCCGACGGCGGTGAACAGGGCCTTGCGCGAGCCCGAGGCGGCGGCGGTGTTGACGATCAGGGCCACCACCGGGCCGGGTGTGGCGATCAGCAGCAGGACGGTGAGGGCGTAGGTGGCGGTCAGTGCGGTATTCACGATCAGTTCTCGGTGAGGGTTGCAGCGGTTGCGTGGGCATGGAACGGGCAGCGCGCCGGGCTCGGCGAACCGGGCTCCTGCAGTTGGTACTGCTTCCATTCGAAGTTGTCGTCCTGGCCGAAGAAGCCCAGGGTGTCGGGCATGACGCCGTCGTTGTAGTGGCGCACCCGATCGCGGATGCGTGCGCGGATGCGCTGGCCGCTTTCGGTGCTGGCGCTGGCGACCTCGTCGAAGCTTTCCCGCGGGTTGATGACGAAGGCGATGTGCCGGCCCAGGTTGCGGCTTTTCATCAAGCGGTGGGCGGGGAAGCTCATGTTGATGAACAGCGGCATGCCGGCGAAGCAGAACGACCAGCGCGTGTCGTGCGGGTCCTGCGGTACCTCTTCGGGCCAGGGCTGCGGGTCGCGTGCATGGACCTGGTTCAGCACATCCCACGCCAGTGCCTGCTGCGCCTGCAGCGTTGTGTCGGGCGCCGTTTCGAGGAACACCATCAGCGGGTTGCCGATGCGCTGCTTGAGCGGAATCGGTTCGATGGTGCGGATGTAGTCGCCCAGGCCCCGGGCGATATCGTCGGCCAGCCGATCGGCACGGGCGAAGACGATATGGCAGGTGCGCGCATTGACCGCCTTGCGCCCGAACAGGCACGGGAAGTCGGGGTTGGCGAGGGTTTCCTTGAAATGTTCTATGGTCTTGTGCGTCCAGTGGTGGCGGTTCTGGACATGTTCATCGGCGAGCTCCAGCGCATCCAGGCGGTAGCAGTTTCCATAACCCGTAAACATGATTTCCCCAGGCATATCCGTATGCAGTGTTTAGTAGGACTTCTCGTTCAATAGATCGTTTTCGTTACATCTCAGCCGGTTTGCTATATTTAATTGTTATTTACCGGCATTTTCCGAGATGGTTCGCGCGTTGTAAAACGCCTGGATCTATGACCTACTATTAGCTTAACTCATGCTCTGGAAGGCGCCATGTCGGAACGGATTCAAGCCTTGCACGCCCTGCGCGCCTTCGAAGTGGCCTCGCGCTACGGCTCCTTCACCCGCGCGGCCCAGGAGCTGGCCCTGACCCAGGGCGCGGTCAGCCACCACATCAAGACCCTCGAAGCCCTGTTCGGCTGCGACCTGTTCGAGCGTCGCGGCCCCAAGCTGCGCCTGACCGAGCATGGCCGGCTGCTGGCCCAGGAACTCAAGGTCGGCTTCAAGATCATCGAGAACGCCTGCGCGCTGTTGCGCCAGGACCGCTACGGCGTGCGCCTGAAGGCGCCGTCCACGCTCACCGTGCGCTGGCTGCTCAGGGCCCTGGACGGCTTCAAGCGGGTCGACAACAGCTGCTCGGTGCAACTGTCCAGCGTGTGGATGGACATCGACGCGGTGGACTTCTATTCCGAACCCTATGACTGCGCCATCCTGCTGGGCAACGGGCGCTTCCCGGCAGACGTGGAGAGCCTGAAGCTGTTCGATGAATGGCTGATCCCGGTGTGCCACCCGAGCTACCTCGAGCAGGCCCGACCGGAACTGTCGGTGCTCTCCGGCTGCGAGTTCCTCCACCCCTCGCCGGACCGCCGCGACTGGCGGCGCTGGCTGGCGCGCATGGACGCGCTGGACATCAGCATCGACCAGGGCCAGGTATTCGACACCCTCGACCAAGGCATCTCGGCCGCCCAGCAGGGGTTGGGTATCTCGGTGGTCGACCTGGTGCTGGCCAGCGCCGACCTGGCCGCGGGCAACCTGGTCACGCCGTTCCCCCACGCAGTGGCCACCGGCGACGGCTACTACATGACCTGGCTCAAGGCCAGCCCCAAGGCCCACCAGATGCACAAGCTGCGCGACTACCTGGTGGCGCAGGTGCCGGCGTTGTCGCACAAGGACATCAGCTACCTGTACGGCTGAGGTCGGTGGCGGGCAGCACGCGTTCGAGCATGAAGTCGATGAACACCCGCAGCTTGGGCGGCATCTGCCGACCCGATGGCCACAGCAGGTAGAAGCTGCCGCGCCGCTCCATGAAGCTGTCGAGCACGCTCACCAGGCTGCCTGCCGCCAGTTCCTTGCGCACGCTGAAGTCCGGCAGGCAGGTGATGCCACGGTGGTTGAGGGCGAAGCAGATGCGCGTCTCGACGTGGTTGCAGACCATCGAGATGGGAATCGCGTAGTCCTGCTCGGGGTGCTCCCGGCGCAGCGGCCAGGCCTCCAGCTTGCCGCTGCTGGGGAAGCGGTAGTGCAGGCAGCTGTGCCCGGCCAGTTCACGGGGATGCTGCGGCGTGCCGCGCTCGCGCAGGTACTCCGGGGACGCCACCAGGCGATGCTGGAAGTGCCCGAGGAACTTGGCGTTGAGCCGCGAATCCAGCGGCTGGCCACCGCGCATCACCACGTCGAAGCCTTCGCCGACGATGTCCACCATGCGGTCGCTGAAGTCCAGGTCCAGTTCGATCTCGGGATAGCGCGCCATGAACTCGGCCAGCGCCGGCATCACCAGCCCGGTCACCTGCGGCAGGCTCACCCGCAGACGGCCGCGAGGCGCGCCGCTGGCCTGGGACAGTTCCTGTTCGGTGGCTTCGATTTCGGCGAGGATGCGCCGGCTGCGTTCGAGGAACAGCGTGCCCTCGGCGGTCAGGGTGATGCTGCGCGTGCTGCGGTGGAACAGGCGCACGCCCAGGCGTTCTTCCAGCCGCGCCACGCGCTTGCCCACGGCGGAGGCGCTGATCCCCAGCGACTGGCCGGCGGCGACGAAACTGCGGGTCTCGGCGACCCGGTTGAAGATCATGAAGCCGCTGAGGCTGTCCATGCTGCTCTCCGATTGCGGACATTGATGTCCTGACTGAGTGGAATTGTACCCGGCTTTTTCCGCAATACCTCAGCGGCGCACCATGCCTGCCTTGATCGATAGCCGGAGACAACCATGCATTCACCTTCCCCGACCGCGAGCGTCGCCGCATCCCCCGCCAGCGCCACGCGCCTGCCCCTGAGTGGCCTGCTGGCCCTGGCCCTGACCGGCTTCATCGCCATCCTCAGCGAAACCCTGCCGGCCGGCCTGCTCGACCAGATCGCCGACGGCATGCAGATCAGCCAGGCCATGGCCGGGCAGTGGGTCACGGCCTATGCCCTGGGTTCGCTGCTCACCGCCATTCCGCTGGTAACCCTGACCCAGGGCTGGTGGCGACGCCGCGCACTGCTGCTGGCGATCGCCGGCTTTGTCCTGTTCAACGGGCTGACCGCCGTGTCGCCGGACAACACCCTCACCCTGTGCCTGCGCTTTCTCACCGGTGCCGCCGCCGGGCTGGCCTGGGGGCTGATTGCCGGCCATGCACGACGCATGGTGGCGCCGGCCCAGCAGGGCAGGGCCATGGCGGTGGCGATGCTGGGCCAGCCCATCGCGCTGTCGCTGGGCCTGCCCATCGGCACCTGGCTCGGCGCCTGGCTGGGCTGGCGCGCGGCCTTCGTGGTGGTCACGGTCGCGGCGTTGCTGCTGACCGTCTGGGTGGTGCGGGCGGTGCCGGATTTCCCCGGCCAGGCCACCGGCAAGCGCCCCGCGGCACTGGCGGTGCTGCGCACGCCGGGCGTGGCGCGGGTGTTGCTGGTGATCCTGGCGTGGATCCTCGGGCACAACATCCTCTACACCTACATCGTGCCGCTGCTGGCGGCGGCGAGCATGGCAGCCGAGGTGGGCCAGGTGCTGATGACTTTCGGCCTGGCCTCGCTGGCCGGCATCGTGCTGGTGGGCCTGGGTGTCGACCGTCATCTGCGCGGGCTGGTGTTGCTGTGCCTGGCCGGGTTCGCCCTGGCGACCCTGGCCTTGGGGCAGGCGCAGGGTGCTGCCTGGCTGGTGCATGTCAGCGTGGCGCTGTGGGGGATGACCTATGGCGGTGCGCCGACGCTGTTGCAGACCGCCTGTGCCGATGCGGCGGGTGAGGGCGGGGATGTGGCGCAGTCGATGCTGGTGACGGTGTGGAACAGCGCGATTGCCCTGGGCGGGGTTGTTGGCGGGCTGCTGCTGGTCGGCGCCGGGGTCGGGTCGTTTGGTGCGGTGGTGCTGGGGTTGGTGGCGCTGGCGTGGCTGCTGGTGTTGAGCGGGCGGCGGACCGGGTTCGTCGCGGGCGCACGTTAGCCTGATCGGACGCAATCGCGGGGCAAGCCCGCTCCCACGTTCGAATCCTGGCAGGGCGTGGGAGCGGGCTTGCCCCGCGATAGGGCCAGACCTGGAAATACCCCTTTATGGCAAGAGGAACGGTACAATCGGCCTATGTGAGAAAAGCAGCGATCCGAGGTCCCCGCAGTGCCGTTGCAACAAGGCTTCGTCCTGACCCGCCACTGGCATGACACGCCCGAGGGCACCTGCGTGGAATTCTGGCTGGCCACCGACCAGGGCCCACGGCGCCTGCGCCTGGCCGCCCAGCCCTCGGTGGCGTTCATCGCCGCGGCCCAGGCCGCCTACGCCCGGGCGCTGCTGGCCGATGAACAGGGCGTCGAACTCAAGCCGCTGCAACTGCGCGACTTCGATCTGCGCCCGGTAATGGGCCTGTACTGCCGCCAGCACCGCCAGCTGATCACCCTTGAAAAGCGCCTGCGCGCTGCCGGTGTCGAGGTGTTCGAAGCCGACATCCGCCCCCCGGAACGCTATCTGATGGAGCGCTTCATCACCGCCCCGGTGCTTTTCGATGGCCGCCCCGACAGCCAGGGCGTCCTGCACGATGCCCAGCTCAAGCCCGACCCGGACTACCGCCCGCCGCTGCGCCTGGTGTCGCTGGACATCGAGACCAGCGAACGCGGCGAGCTGTACAGCATCGCCCTGGAAGGTTGTGGCCAACGCCAGGTCTACATGCTCGGTCCGGCCAATGGCGAGGCGGACGAGCTGGACTTCGACCTGCACTACTGCGCCGACCGCGCCGAGCTGATCGTCTGCCTCAACCAGTGGCTGGCCCGCCACGACCCCGACGCGATCATCGGCTGGAACCTGGTGCAGTTCGACCTGCGCCTGCTGCACGAGCATGCCCAGCGCCTTAAGGTGCCGCTGTGCCTGGGCCGTGACGGCGCGCCGATGCACCTGCGCGAGCACGGCAGCCGTAGCCACTTTTTTGCCGAGGCCCCAGGCCGATTGCTGATCGACGGCATCGAGGCCTTGCGCTCGGCGACCTGGAGTTTCCCCTCGTTCAGCCTGGAGAGCGTCGCGCAACAGTTGCTGGGCGAGGGCAAGGCCATCGACACACCGTACCAGCGCATGGAAGAGATCAACCGCCGCTTCGCCGAGGACAAGCCGGCCCTGGCCCGCTACAACCTCAAGGACTGCGAGCTGGTGACGCGGATCTTCGCCCATACCCGCTTGCTGGACTTCCTCCTTGAACGCGCCTCGGTCACCGGCCTGGCGGTGGACCGCAGCGGCGGGTCGGTGGCCGCGTTCTGCCACCTGTACATCCCGCACATGCACCGCCTGGGCTATGTCGCGCCGAACCTCGTCGGCGGCGAGGGCGAGGCCAGCCCAGGCGGTTTCGTCATGGACTCGCGGCCAGGACTGTACGACTCGGTGCTGGTGCTCGACTACAAGAGCCTGTACCCCTCGATCATCCGCACCTTCCTCATCGACCCGGTGGGCCTGGTCGAGGGCCTGCGCCAGCCGGACGACGCACACTCGGTGGAGGGTTTTCGCGGTGGACGGTTCTCGCGCAGCCAGCATTGCCTGCCGGCGATTGTCGAGCGCGTCTGGCAGGGGCGCGAGGCGGCCAAGCGCGCGGGCAACGCGGCGCTTTCGCAGGCACTGAAGATCATCATGAACGCCTTCTACGGTGTGCTCGGCTCCAGTGGCTGTCGCTTCTTCGACCCACGCCTGGCCTCGTCGATCACCCTGCGCGGGCACCAGATCATGCGCCAGACCCGGGCGCTGATCGAGGCGCGGGGATTTGATGTGATCTACGGTGACACCGACTCCACCTTCGTCTGGCTCAAGGGGGCCCAGGACGAGGATGCCGCCGCGCGCATCGGCCGCGGGTTGGTGGCCGAGGTCAACCAATGGTGGCAGCAGCACCTGGCCGATACCCTCGGCCTGGAGAGTGCCCTGGAGTTGCAGTACGAAACCCACTACCGGCGTTTTCTCATGCCGACCATCCGCGGCACCGACGAGGGCAGCAAGAAGCGCTACGCCGGCCTGGTACGCCGCGCCGACGGCAGTGAGGAGATGGTCTACAAGGGCCTGGAATCGGTACGCACCGACTGGTCGCCGCTGGCCCGCCAGTTCCAGCAGGAGCTGTACGGCCGGGTGTTCCGTGGCCAGCCGTACCGTGACTATGTGCGTGGTTACGTCGAACGCACCCTGGCCGGCGAACAGGACGAGCTGCTGATCTACCGCAAGCGCCTGCGCAGGCCGCTGGCCGATTACCAGCGCAACGTGCCGCCGCATGTGCGCGCGGCGAGGCTGGCGGACGATTACAACAGCCGTCTCGGCCGGCCCTTGCAGTACCAGCGCGGCGGCTGGATCAGCTACCTGATCACCACCGCCGGCCCGCAACCGCTGGAAGATTTGCAGGCACCGATCGACTACCAGCATTACCTGAGCCGCCAGCTGCAGCCAGTGGCGGATGCCATCCTGCCGTTCGTCAACGATGATTTCACCCGTCTGACTGATCGACAACTGCTGCTGTTCTGAGCGGGTGTTAGCTATCTAATCATTGCTATCGCCTCGCTTAGCCTAGCCTCGGGCCTCCACGCACTACGGAGGTCAGCATGCAGAGCAGTAACCAGCAGCCATCGGTTGCAGTCGATACCCTGGCGGTGGCCCAGGCCTACCAGGACCAACTGATCGTCAAGCGTCTGCCTGAGTGGGTCACGCGGTTGAGCGAGGCCGAGTTCACGCTGCTCAGTGATCCCCTGCGCAGTCTCCTGGACTGCGAGCAAAAGCTTTCGGCCGCTTTTGCCCGGATCAGCAATATCGATGTCTTCGCCAAGCCCTTGTTGCAACAGGCGCTCAAAGCTCACGGCAACCTTGATCCCGGGGCGATGTACTTTCGGCGCTGGTATGTCTACGAGGCAAACACGGTCAGCTACCTGGCAGGTCGTGTGCTCGTTCCGGACAGTGACTATTACGATTTGCCATTGCTGGAGGCCGCGCTCTACAACTTCCCTGAAACTGAGAGTCGACAGCAACCTCGGCGCAATGCCGTGGTAGATGGCAAAGGTGTTCGTCAGGGGGGGCTATCCGCGTTGACCTTCGCCAGACTGTGTCGAACGCTCGACATGGGGAAGCAGTATCAGGATCACCTGGATTCGATTCTGCTCGCAGGCACAGGCGCCCACAGTGTCAAGACACTGCTGGCGCAGTTCCTGCGCAGCAGCATGCTTGCCGATGCCTTGCAGGCCAAGGCGCAAGGGGGGCTGAGCGAGGCCGAGCTGCAACTGGTGATCGGCCTGTGCCGCGATGACAAGCTTGGCAGCCTGGAGGGTGCGTCGGTGCATGCCCGGCAACTGAAGATCTTCGGTTGCCCGGTGCAGCGTGTCGTGGTGCTGGATGTCATTGATGAGGGATGGGTCTTCAATACCAGCAAGCGGGTACTGGTGTATGTCCCGGGTGATTCGCGGGGTGCCTGGAGCGCCAATGACGATCTTGAGGATTACACACGTCACGTGCTTGGCAAACGGCTGCGCAACAAGGACTACCGTCGATTCTTCAGCCGCTTTGTGCGCCGTCGCGACAGCCATCGGGTATTTACCGCGCTCAGCCAGCGTCTGGATGACGTGGCGGATTGGGCGACCCGCGATCTCGACGAGCAGACCACAGGCTACCAGCTGCCGCTGTTTGATCATCTGGCGGACGCCTGGATTGCACAGATCAAGGATGACGCTGTGATGATCGCCCCGCCCGTGGCGCAACTGGACCGTCAGGTGCAGGCTGAACACGACAGGCGCCTGCGGGCCGAAGGCTGGATGTTGCTGACCGTGGCCGGACTGTTCGTGCCATTGCTTGGCGCGGCGCTGGCGGCGCTGATGGTCTACGAGTTGCTGCGCGAGTCCTTTCAAGCCATCGACGACTGGCGCAACGACGAGCGTGATGCCGCACTCGAACACTGGTTGAACGTTGGCAAGGGCGTGGTGACGCTGGCTGCGACTGCGGCAACCGTCACCGTGGTTCGCCGCGGCTGGAGCAAAGTGGACCGCTTGGTCTCGGCGCGGCTGGACGATGGCAGTGAAAAACTGTGGAACGGTGATCTGCAGCCCTACCGCGACCAAGGGCCGCCGAGTGACGCCGTCATCGACGAGCAAGGAATCCACCGGCATCGAGCGAACCGCTGGATCGAGATGCAGGGGTACTGGTATCGGGTCGGCCAGGACCGTGCTGGCGAGCCTTGGCGGCTATTGCCTTATCGCGGACACCGCCCGCAGCTGCGTCACAACGGTGCGGGGGCTTGGCGGCTCTGGCACGAGCAACCGGTCGAGTGGAGCGGTTCGCACATGATGTTTCGCCGGCTAGGCAGGCCGTTCAGTTCGCTCGATGAGCAACAGATCGACCACGTCATGGCCATTCACGATGTGCAAGAAGACCACCTGCGGGCCTTGCATGTCTATGGCCGCCGCCCGGACGCGGCACTGACCGACACGGCCAGTCGCATCCTGCTGGCAAGCCGCATCGGTGAACTGGCTCAGCAGTTGCGCAGTGGCGCGGCCATCACCGACGCCACGCTGCTTCGGCGCGCGCGTAGCCTGCCTGGGGCAGAGGGGCAGGACGGTCAGTCCCTGGCCGAGGTGGTATGGCGTCAGCGCCGTGTCCTGCTGCAGCAATGGTATGACTCGGATTTTCCCGATACCGAAGCCAGTTCCATCCTGCGCGGCAGTTTTGCCAGCCTGCACCGTCTGGCGGCAGACGAGGTCTGGCGCATGGCCAGTGCCGACGACCAGGCGGCCTTGCTGGACACGCGGCGTGTACCATTGTCCATGGCACAGTCCGCCAGGCGCCAGGTCATGGGCATCCGTATGGCGCGTGTGTACGAAGCGCTGCTATTCGACACACCGCAGACACTGGACCTCGGACGGGTCGTTCTGAATCTGCTCGGCCGTTTGCCGGGGGCTGCGACCAGGCCTGGCTGGCGGCTGTACGATGGCGATGCCGACCAACCGTTGTTGAGCATTGCGGGGCATGGAACACCGTTCGATCTGATCCACCGCAATGGCGTGTTCAGCTGTCGTATGACAGGCGCTGAGCCCCAGGCGACCGAGGGTGATCTGTTCGACATCCTGGCCAAAGCCTACGGTAACGAGCAGTGGGCCTCGCTGGGGTTTGACGAGCCCCATGCGTCCGTATTGCGCGCACGACTGGCGACGGATGCCGGCAGCCTGCGGAACTTGATCGCGACGTGGCTTGGCGCGGATCAGCCAAGCAGTGCGTTTCTGGCCCCGTTGCCGCTTGGTGACGGCAGGGTCGGCTATCCGTTGAGCGGCGGCAGATTCTGGGCAACCATGGGTCAACGCCCGCCGCGGGCCCTTCAGGCGCGGCTGCGAGACCTGTATCCGGCGTTCAGCGACGAGCAGATCGGACGCTGGCTTGAAGGAGAGGGCGCGCAGGCGCGCCTGGAAGCGCTGGAGCAACAGTACAACGTACTGAATACCCACCTGAATCAGTGGGTTCGCGGAGCATTTCCCACG
Source organism: Pseudomonas sp. BW16M2 (assembly GCF_014268865.1). NCBI lineage: Bacteria > Pseudomonadati > Pseudomonadota > Gammaproteobacteria > Pseudomonadales > Pseudomonadaceae > Pseudomonas > Pseudomonas sp. BW16M2. The sequence goes on from NZ_JABWRI010000014.1 coordinate 86,140, forward strand.
TTCGAACTGTTGGCCCGGCGTGCATTTCGCAAGGGCCTGATCGACTGCTGGCGCTGGCTGGTCCCGGAGATGCAGGGTGGCCTGGAGGAACCACGACGCTTCATGTTGTTTCAGGCCCGCAGTCGGCTGCAGCGCTTGCCGAGCATTCCGCCGTCAGTCAGTTTTCCCCATATCTCTATCCTCGGATTGCATGCCATGCGTCTGGAGGTGATTGCGGATGACTTTCTGCAGGCATTCCCCAATTTGCGTAGTCTGGAAATCACCCAGTGCCGGCTCAAGCGCCTGCCCCTGCCGCAAACCCTGGCCGCGCAGTTGGAGGTGCTTGACCTGTCGGGGAACCAGATTGCCCTGGATGAGGGGCAAGCCCTGGTCCTGGCCAGCTGCCAGTCGCTGGTGTACCTCAATCTCTCGTTCAATCCACTGGGCAGGAGCTTTTCGGTCTTCGGCATGCCCAGGCTCAATGCCTTGCACCTTCAAGCCAGCCAGCTGGACACCTTTCCCTACGGCGTCATGGACAGCCCGGAGCTGCACACACTGGACCTCAGGGACAACGCGCTTTATGAGTTGCCTGAGGATTTTCACCAGTCGGATCTGTGGCGGGTGGGCAGGGTGAACCTGCGTGGCAACCTGTTCGCCGCAGCGCCGGAATCCTTGAGTCGATGGCATTGGCTGGAAGCCAGTCGCGTGCCTTACCGCCTGCGCTGGCTGGATGTCGTGCCAGCCGAAAGGCGCGACGATATGTCTGCCTTGTGGACGCAGCTGGAAACGGAACAGGGCTCTGCCGACTTTTTCAACACGCTGGCCGCGCTGACTTCATCGGGTAACTTCAAGTCGGCGCCATTGGCCAGGAATTTCGCGGTGCGCCTGCTGGACATGTTCGAATTCATGAGTCGGGACCCTGTGCTCAAGCGGGAGTTGTTCGACAACGCCGCCGTGACCGATTGCCAGGATAACGCGACTATCCGCTTCACCGACCTCGAATTGCGTGTACGGGTGTGGCGTGCGCGGCACAGTGAATTGGCGCGCCAGCCGGAACAGGCACTGCTGCACCTGGGCGGGCAACTCTGGCGGATGAACGTGCTGGATCAATTCGCCGCCGAGCATGCGCTCAGGGCGGGCGCGAGCAACGAGTCGATCGAGTTCGCCCTGGCCTATCGCATTGCGCTGCGCAGCAAGCTCGACCTGCCGATCCAGCAGGATGACATGCTCTACTTTGGCATTCCCAACCTCACTCCCTGGGACCTGCACAATGCCACGCATGCTGTCATCGCCGAGCAATCGGCGAACAACCTTGCTCAGTACCTGGCCAGGCAACCGTTTTGGCAGGATCACCTGCGGGCCAACTATGCCGGACGGCTCAGGGTGCCATCTGGCATGCATGAAGAGCTGCAACGGCTTATGGATCTGGGCGACAGGGAACAGGAGATCGCACGTCTGCATATCGACAACCAGCAACGGGAGCATGAGGTGATGCTGCAGTTGACTCGCGAGGCCATGGGCCGGACCAGGACAATATCGTTGGGCGCTTCATGAGCAAACTGGAATGCGTAAAGGTGGTAATTAGCTAGCGCCAGGTTAGCCGATGTGTCCGTTAGGCTCCTACACCTTTCCGAGGCGGAGTAACGACATGGGCAGCGCAGTCAAAGGGGCAACAAGGCAGATCGATACGCTGGCCATCGAGCAGGCCTATCAGGACCGCCTGGTCGCCCGGCACCTGCCGTCATGGCTGCGTGGGCTGAACCAGGCGCAGCTCGCCGTGCTGGGCGAAGCGCTCAAGACCAGCCTGCGCTGCCGACAGGGCTTGAGCAAGGCGCTTGCTCGAATCCAGGGCATCGATCACTTCGCCAGGCCTTTGCTGCAACAGGCGCTGCGCGACCGGCAGGGTGTCGTGCAGGATGTCGATACCTTGTTCTTTCGCCGACAGTATTTCCACTTTGCCAATGAAGGTGGCCTGATTGCCGGGCGCTACCCGTTGCAGGGCACGAGTGACTACGAGATTCCCTTGCTGGAAGCGGCCTTGTGCAACTTCACCGCACAGGAAGCTGGCGTCAACGGGCAGCCGCGGCGCAATGCGGTGGTCGACGACGCGGGAACGGCTCTGGCTGCTCCAGACGCCAAGGGTTTTGCCGCCTTGTGCCGCGCGCTCGACCTGGGTGCGCAGTATCAACGCCATCTCGCCGGAGTACTGGATTCAACTGCCGCCGGGCAGAACGTCAAGGCGCTGCTCAGGCAATCGCAGGGGGCCAACCTGCTGGTAGATGCCTGCAAGGCCAGGGCCGAGGGTGTACTCACCGAGGCCGAGCTGACGTTGATCATCGGCCTCTATCACGATGACAAGCCGGGCACGCTCGCCGGTGCTCCGGTGGTCGCCAAACAGATGAGGGCATTCGGTTGCGACCTGCAGCAGATCGTCGTGCTGGATGTGATCGACAAGGGTTGGCTGCGCGATACCAGCAAGCGCGTGCTGGTGTATATCCCGGGCGACCCCCACGGCCCCTGGAGCGCCCGTGGGGACCTGGAGGATTTTGCCCGACGAGTGCTCGGCAAGCGCCTGCGTGAAGTCGAATACCAACGCTTTTTCCGACGTTTTGTGCGCAGGCGCGATAGCCAGGCCTTCTTCACCAAGGTCCAGGAGCGGCTGGGGGACTTAGCCGACTGGGCGACCCGGGACCTGGACGAGCACATGCAGGCCTACCCCGGTGCATTGTTCGAGCACCTGGCCAGCGCCCGTATCGCCCAGATCAAGGACGACGCCGCGATGATCGCGCCGCCCGTGGCCCAGCTTGACCGTGCGATGCAGGTCGAGCACGACAAACGCCTGGCGGCCGAAGGCTGGACCTTGCTTGGGCTGGCCGGGTTGTTCATACCCCAGGTCGGTATCGCGCTACTGGCGGTCATGGCCTGGGACCTGCTGAAAGAGACCTTCCAGGCCGTCGAGGACTGGCGTGAAGGCGATACCAGCGCCGCCTTGGAGCACCTGTTGACGGTGGGCAGGAGCATGGCACTGGTGGGGGCGACAGTGGCCGGCGTGGTGGCGGTGCGGCGGGCCTGGAGCTGGGTGGACGAACTGGTGCCGGCACGGCTGGAGGATGGCAGCGAGAAACTGTGGAACGGCGAGCTTGCGCCTTTTCGCAGTAAAGCACCCCCCGCAGCGGCGCAAATGGACGAGCAGGGCGTCTTGCGGCTGGGCGAGCACTGCTGGATCCGCATGGAGCGGCACTACTATCCGGTGCGCTGGCGGGCGAGCGACGAGCAATGGCAGTTGCGCCCGCGCCAGGGCCATGGACCCTTGCTGCGTCATAACGGCGCGGGTGCCTGGCGGCTGTGGAGTGAGTCACCGGGCGAGTGGGAGGACTGGCACCGGATGTTTCGCCGACTTGGCGGTGTATTCGAGCGCCTGGACGATGCGCGGATCGACCAGGCCTTGGCGATTCACGGCCTGGATGGCAGTCATCTGCGAGGCGTGCATGTCTACGGCAGGGCACCGCAGGCGGAACTGGTCGATACGGTGGAGCGCCTGGTGCTTGCCGAACGGATTCAGGATGTGGTCGCTCAATTGCGTACGGGCGCTCAGGTTGTCGATACAGACGTGCTGGAGAAAGCCAGAGGCCTGCCGGGCGCCGGCCAAATGAGCCAACAGGAGTTGGCGGAGCATCTCTGGAGGGGGCGCCGGATCGTGTTCCGGCAGCTGTACGATGAACCGCATCTCGGTACGGAAGCCACGCGGCTTTTGCGTCGGGACTTCGCCAGCCTGCATCAGCCATCCGCGCAGGCGTTGCTGCGTGAGGCGAGCGACAGCGACCGGCAACGGCTGCTCGCTGATCGCCAGGTGCCCCTGGCGATGGCCCAGGCGGCCAGCACGCGGGTTCGGCGCATTCGCCTGGCCAGGGTGCTGGAGGCGCTGACCTTCGATACGCCGCAGAATCTCGACCTGGCAAAGGTTGTCCTGATGCTGCTCGACAAGATGCCCGGCTCGGTCATGGCACCGGCCTGGCGGCTTTACGATGGTGCTGCCGGTGAGCCCTTGCTTGGCACGCAGGGCGCGGGAAGGGCGTGGCAACTGGTGCATCGCGACGGCGACTTCCAGCTCGCGGACCACAACGGTGCCGCCATTGGCCAGCCGGGTGAGCTGTTCGCGGTGCTGGCTCAGGGTTACGACGCCGATCAGCGGGCGGCGACTGGTGTTGGTGAACCGTTCGCCGAGCTCCTGCAGGCGGCGCTGGCCCGGCAGGCGTTGCAGCAACGTCAGTCCGTCGCGAGCCTACTGGGCCTGGATCGCGCCCCGGTTTCGTTCATGGTCCCACAACGGCTCGAGGACGGTCGCCTCGGTTATCCACTCAGCGGCTGGCGCCGCTGGTTGGGCATCAGCAACAACCGGCCGCGCGCATTGACGGCCAGACTGCGCGATCTGTATCCAGCGTACAGCGATACCCAGCTCCAGCAATGGCTCGAACAATTGCAGCAGACCGGCCGGGATGCCGATACCGCGCTGGGTGAGCTGGAGCAGCAGCATGCCCTGCTGAAGAAGACACTGACCACCTGGAAGCGCAAGGCGTTCGCCACCACCGAATGGGAGGCGCGACGCGACCTGGGGCGCGGGTTGATGGATTGCTGGCGGTTCCTGATTCCCGAACAGGCCAATGCCGCGCAGCCGACGGGAGGCTATCTGCTGACCCAGACCCGCAGTCGCCTGCAACAACTGCCGACACTCCCAGCCCAGGTCAGTTTTCCCCATGTGTCGAGCCTGGCGCTGCGGGCCATGCGGCTACGTGAGATTCCCGACGCGTTTCTGCACGCCTTTCCCAATTTGCGAACTCTGGAGATTACCTACTGCAAGCTGCAGCAGTTGCCGGCGTCGCTGAACGAGCGATTGGAAGTGCTAGATCTGTCCGGTAACCGGATCACCCTGGATGCCGAGCAGGAACGGACCCTGGCCAACTGCAGATCGCTGTTCTACCTGAACCTGTCGTACAACCCGCTGCGCAGGTCGTTCTCTGTCCGGGGCATGCCGCAGCTCAATGCCTTGCTGCTCAGCAACACGGAGGCGACCGCTTTGCCCGATGGGGTTCTGCAAGCTCCGCGCCTGCACACGCTGGACCTCAGCGACAATGGTATCGAGACGCTGCCCGAAGACTTTTACCAATCCCACCTGTGGCGCGAGGGCAGGGTAAGGCTGTTCGGCAATCTCCTGGCCGCGAGCGCGGATGCGGTGAATGCCTGGAACCCTGTCTCGCAGACCCGGGTGCCTTATCAGTTGCGCTGGCTTGATCTGGTGGACCGCGACGTGCGCGACCACATGGCGGCGCTCTGGACTCAACTGGAGGGGCAGGCCAACTCCGCAGAGTTCTTCAACCTGCTGGCCGAACTCACCGATTCTGCGGACTTTCAAGGCGAGTTCGCTGCTCGCTACCTGGCGGCGCGACTGTTGCGCATGTTGCAGGCGATGCAGGAGAGCCCGGCGTTGCGAGACGAACTGTTCGACAACTCGGTGGTGACCCGCTGCGAGGACAGCGCGACGTTTCGCTTCAGTGACCTGGAGGTACGGCTGAAAGTCTGGCAGGCCGAACAGGGCAAGTTGCCTGGCCAGCGCGAACAGGCCCTGCTGCATCTGGGCGGCCAGCTCTGGCGCCTGCAGCGACTCGACGAACTGGCCTGGACCCACGCCGAGCTCATGCCGACCGCGGGCGTGGAGTCGCTGGAGGTGGCGCTGGCCTATCGGATCGACCTGCGCGACGAGCTAGACTTGCCGGTCGAGCTCAGCGACATGCTCTACCGCGGTGTGGCCAACCTCAAGCCGGCGGATCTGGCCTGGGCGCGCAACTGGATCCGGGCGGCGCAGACCGAGAATGCGATCAGCGAGTGGATGGTGGGTCTGCGCTTCTGGCGGCAATACCTGGAAACGACCTTTGCCGAACGCCTGCGGGTTCCCCAGGCCGACCACGACACCCTGGACGACCTGCTGGCCCTGGATGCCCCGGAGGAGGCCATCGACCGCCTGCATGCGCGGATCCTGCGGCGCGAGCACGACACCCTGGTGGCGCTGACCCGCGAGGCCCTGGCCAGGAACGCGCGGACCTGGCAGGTGCCGCTGCATTGAAGCGCCTCACGGGTGCGGGCATTGAACTATGCTCAGCTCAGCCGTAGACGGTTTCCGGGAGGCAACGGCCAGTCAGGAAGGATCCGGTAATGGCAAGTTACCTTTAGCCCAAGCACCGGCCTGCCCGGGTGGTTTAGGCTCCCGCGCGTCGGATCTTTCTCCCTGATCCGCAGTCTTTGGTTTTATCGAGAGAATAAGGAGATGCCCATGCTCGTCCGGTCACTGACCCTCGCTACCCTGCTCGCCGTCGCCGGCCCTCTGTACGCCGCCGACAGCGACGCGCCCCTGGCCAAGGAACTGGGCAAGGCCAGGCCCCTGGTGGTCATTGCCCCGAGTTCCGCCGACCCGACCCTGCGCGGCCTGGAAGAGGCACTGAAAGACTCCGCCACCCAGGCCGGCTTCAAGGAGCGCAACCTGGTGCTGTACAGCGTCGCCAACATGATGGGCAAGCGCGAGGACAAGAACCTCGAGCAGCAGACCACCATGGCCCTGATCCGCGAGCTCAAGCTGGGTGCGAGCAAGGGCACCAAGGTGATCCTGGTGGGCAAGGACGGCGAGCGCCATGTGCTCAAGGACGACGACAGCGGCGCGAAGCTCGACCCGCAGGTGATCTTCAAGGCGGTCGACGAACTGCCGGCCAGCGAGAAGGCAGTCACCGCGCCCGAGCCCGTCGCCGCCGCACCCGAGGAGCCCAAGGCCAAGGACAGCAAGACCAAGGACAGCAAGGCCAAGCCCGCCAAGCCGGCCGCACCGCCCAAGCCGCTGGAGGACTGACCGCTCTATCACGGCCCTCTGCGCAATCAGGGGGTCGTTCATGTATCACTGTGTATCTGCGCTTCGCCTCGACCCATTGGCATACAAAACATCGCCTGCCTCGATACATCCGCGACACACCGCTGCGGCTCAATGGTTCCACTTTCCAACCACAGTGGAGCGACACCATGAAAACGACCCGTCAAACCCTCGGCCTGCTCGGCGCCACCCTGCTCGGCGGCATGGTATTGGGCAACAGTGCTTTTGCCGTAGAACCCCTGGCCCAAGGCTACCAGCTGGCCGCCGCCAAGACCCCGGGCGAAGGCAAGTGCGGCGAGGGCAAGTGTGGTGCCGGCGGCAAGGCCACGCAGAGTGAAGGCAAGTGCGGCGAAGGCAAGTGTGGCGCCAGCGCCAAGGCCGGAGCCGAGGGCAAGTGCGGTGAGGGCAAGTGCGGCGACGCCTCGTTCGCCCGCACTGACAGCAATCACGACGGCAAGGTCTCCCGCGAGGAATTCCTGGCCGTGGCCAAGGACCGCGCGGCCGACTTCGACAAGATCGACCGCAATCACGACGGCTTCATCTCCGAGCAGGAGGCCCACGATCACCTGGCGGCGATCTACAAGGCCAACGGCAAGGCCATGCCTGATGGGCTGTTCAGCCATCTGACCAGCAAGTCCTGAAGCTTATCGCGGGGCCAGCCCGCTTCCACACTGCCATGCGTGGGAGCGGGCTGGCCCCGCGATGCCGCTCAACGCCTCACGGAGCCCTGCAATCATGCCCCATCCCCAATTGCACACCGGCCTCGGCCTGCGCCGTGGCCTGCTGCCCGACCTGCTGACGATGGAGGCGGGCGCGGTGGACTTTCTCGAGTGCGCCCCGGAAAACTGGATCGGCGTCGGCGGCGCCTTCGGCCAGGGCCTGGCGCGCCTGGCGGAGCGATTTCCCATCGCCTGCCATGGCCTGTCGTTGTCACTGGGCGGTACCGCGCCGCTGGACCAGGGGTTCCTAGAGCGCACCCGCCAGTTCCTCGACCGCCACCAGGTGCGGATGTACAGCGAGCACCTGAGCTACTGCAGCGACGACGGCCACCTCTACGACCTGATGCCGATCCCGTTCACCGAAGAAGCCGTCCACCATGTGTCCGCACGCATCCGCCAGGCCCAGGATGTGTTAGGCCGGCGCATCGCCGTGGAGAACATCAGTTACTACGCTGCGCCGTACCAGGCGATGCCCGAACTGGACTTCGTCCGAGCCGTGCTCGACGAGGCCGACTGCGACCTGCTGCTGGACGTGAACAATGTCTTCGTCAATGCCTGCAACCACCGCTACGACGCCCGAACCTTCCTCGCCGGCATCCCCCGTGAGCGGGTGGTGGGCATGCATGTGGCCGGTCATTACGACGAGGCGCCGGACCTGAAGGTCGACACCCACGGCGCGCCGGTCAAGGAGGATGTCTGGGTGCTGTTCGCCGACGCCTGCCGGCGCTTCGGGGCACAGCCCACCGTGCTCGAGCGCGACTTCAACTACCCGCCGCTGGCCGAGCTGCTGGCCGAGACGGCGCGGATCCGCAGCCTGCAACGTGCCCATGGAGCGCCAGGCCATGACTGAGACCCTGCGCACCCAGCAGTTCACCCTGGCGCGCCACCTGCGCGACCCGACCGCCAACCCGCCGCCGCCCGGCATCGAGGCACGGCGTCTGAAGGTCTATCGCGAGCTGTTCTACGGCGCCATCGAAGGGCTGCTGGCCGGTAGCTTCCCGGTGCTGCGTCGGACCTTGGGCGATCAGCGCTGGCATGCGCGGGTGCGCGATTTCTACGCCCATTACCGCAGCCAGACACCGCTGTTCACCGAAGTCGCCGAGGCATTCATCGACTACCTGCAGGGTGTCGAGCCCGATACGCCCTGGCAGCTGGAACTGGCGCACTATGAATGGATCGAGGCGCAGCTGTACCTGAGCGATGCCGAGGATCCGCCGCACGATCCTGAGGGTGACCTGCTCGAAGGCGAGCCATTGTTGTCGTGCGTGGCACGGGTGCTGGCCTACCGTTGGCCAGTGGAGCGCATCGGCCCGGACCACCAGCCGAACGAGGCAGCGGACCAACCCACCTTGTTGCTGGTGTACCGCGACGCCGGCCTGCAGGTGCGTTTCGCCCGCTTGGCGCCGCTGGCCTGGCAGCTGCTGATGGGGCTGCCCGGCACTGGCCGCGAGCGCTTGCGCGCGCTGGGCGATCAGCATCTGCAGGAGGGGCTGCTCTTGCTGCGACAATTGCGCGAGCAGGGCATCATTGTCGGGACCGTGCAGCGCGCGGTGCCGTAAAAACAGAAGGGGCGCCATCTGGCGCCCCTTCGTCGTGCAGCTTAGGCTTCAGCGTCCCACGGACGATCGCCTTTTTCATCCTTGACGCGGGTCGGCAGGCCCATCACGTCCAGCGCCTTGAGGAACGGCTCGGCCGGCAGCTCCTCGACGTTGACCATGCGCCCTGCGTCCCACTCGCCACGGGCAACCAGCAGCGCCGCGGCCACCGGCGGCACGCCGGCGGTGTAGGAGATGCCCTGGCTGTCGGTCTCGGCGTAGGCTTCCTCGTGGTCGGCCACGTTGTAGATGAACACCTCGCGCGGCTGACCGTCCTTGGTGCCCTTGACCAGGTCACCGATGCAGGTCTTGCCGGTGTAGCCCGGGGCCAGCGAAGCCGGATCCGGCAGCACGGCCTTGACCACTTTCAGCGGTACCACTTCCAGGCCTTCGGCGGTCTTCACCGGCTGCTCGGAAAGCAGGCCGAGGTTCTTCAGCACGGTGAACACGTTGATGTAGTGCTCGCCGAAGCTCATCCAGAAACGCACGTTCGGTACGTTCAGGTTCTTCGAGATCGAGTGCACTTCGTCGTGGCCGGTCAGGTACAGGTTCTGCGAACCCACCACCGGCAGGTCGTCGGTGCGCTTGACCTCGAACATGGTGTTGCTGGTCCACTGGCTGTTCTGCCAGCTCCAGACTTGCCCGGTGAACTCGCGGAAGTTGATTTCCGGGTCGAAGTTGGTGGCGAAGTACTTGCCGTGGGAACCGGCATTGACGTCGAGGATGTCGATTGAATCAATGCGGTCGAAATACTGCTGCTGCGCGAGTTTCGCGTAGCTGTTCACCACACCCGGGTCGAAGCCGACACCGAGAATGGCGGTAATGTTCTTCTGCTGGCACTCTTCGAGATGCTTCCACTCGTAGTTGCCATACCAGGGCGGGGTTTCGCAGATCTTGCCCGGTTCTTCGTGAATCGCGGTGTCAAGATAAGCGACACCGGTATCGATGCAGGCACGCAGCACCGACATGTTGAGGAAGGCGGAACCAACGTTGATCACGATCTGCGATTCGGTCTCGCGGATCAGTGCCTTGGTTGCCTCGACATCGAGGGCGTTGAGCGAGAAGGCCTGGATGTCGGCGGGTACCTTGAGGCTACCCTTGGCCTTGACGCTGTCGATGATGGCCTGGCATTTGGAGATGTTCCGTGACGCAATCGCAATACGACCCAGTTCGTCGTTATGCTGTGCGCACTTGTGGGCCACCACCTTGGCGACACCTCCTGCACCAATGATAAGAACGTTCTTCTTCAATTCAGCTTTTCTCCTTCATGAAAGCCTGTCTTACGACAGGCTCGAAACGTAGTCTTCGAACCCGAACTCGCGCACCACCTCGACGCTGCCGTCGAGTTGCTTGACCGCGATGGACGGCATTTTCAGACCGTTGAACCAGTTTTTCTTGACCATGGTGTAACCGGCGGTGTCAACGAACGACAGGCGGTCACCGATCTGCAGCGGTTTGTCGAACTGATACTCGCCGAAGATATCGCCGGCCAGGCACGACTTGCCGCAGACCATGTAGGTATGCGCGCCGTCGTTGGGCGCCATCTTGGCGTTGAGGCGGTAGATCAGCAGGTCGAGCAGGTGTGCCTCGATCGAGCTGTCGACCACGGCCAGGTGCTTGCCGTTGTACAGGGTGTCGAGCACGGTCACTTCCAGCGAGGCGCTGTTGGTGATGGCCGCTTCGCCCGGCTCCAGGTAGACCTGCACGCCGTACTGTTGCGAGAAGGCTTTCAGGCGCGCGCAGAACGCGTCCACCGCGTAGTCTTCGCCGGTGAAATGGATGCCGCCACCGAGGCTGACCCACTCGACCTTGTGCAGCAGGTGGCCGAAGCGCTCCTCGATGTGCGTGAGCATCTTGTCGAACAGGCCGAAGTCGCCGTTCTCGCAGTTGTTGTGGAACATGAAACCGGAGATCTTCTCGATCACCTTCTCGATCTTCTCAGGGTCCCACTCACCGAGGCGGCTGAACGGGCGTGCCGGGTCGGCCAGCAGGTAGTCGGAGCTGCTCACCTGCGGGTTGACGCGCAGGCCGCGCACCTTGCCCTCGGACTGCTCGGCGAAGCGCTCGAGCTGGCCGATGGAGTTGAAGATGATCTTGTCGCAGTTCTCGAGCATCTCTTCGACTTCATCGTCGGCCCAGGCCACGCTGTAGGCGTGGGTTTCGCCGGCGAACTTCTGGCGGCCGAGCTTGAGCTCGTACAGCGAGGACGAGGTGGTGCCGTCCATGTACTGCTGCATCAGGTCGAATACCGACCAGGTGGCGAAGCATTTGAGGGCGAGCAGGGCCTTGGCCCCGGACTGCTGGCGCACGTAGGCAATCTTTTCCATGTTGCCCAGCAGTTTCTGTTTATCGATGAGGTAGTACGGCGTCTTGATCATTTAAAGGCCCCCGGCCAGGCCGGCCAAAAAAAGGACACGCATTGTGCCTTCACTTGCCGCGCTACGAAAGGGCGCGAGGCGCATTTCGTCCGAGTTGCGCGCGCACTTCGTTGGCGAAGCGCCATCAGGCCCGTGGCTGTGCCGTCCCTGGTGCCGGACCGGTCCGTGCCGCGATGGCCGACCGACAGCCTTTTCCTGCTGGGGCATCGGCAAGTCGAACAAACAAATGTGACTATCGTAATCGGCTGTTCCCGGGCGCAGGGAGAATCCGATGAGCGCGGGAAGAGAGCGATCACTCAATGCTTGGCGGACAGGGTGATCGTTATGTTTCTAGCGATATAGCGTTCAGGCGATCCTGCCCAGTGGCCACGGTTCCGGGCGCAGGCTGCGCAGCAGCAGGTCGGCCTGGGCCTGGGTGGATGCGTGGGTCGGCTTGATCTGGCCCGAACTGCCGGGGGCCATGCCGAAGCGGAAGGTCGCCAGCGACGTGGACCAGAGGAACAGCAGCAGATGTTCCGGCGCGGTCCGCACGATCAGCCCCCGGTCCATCCACTGCGCCAGGCAGGCCAGGGTCTGCCGGGCACTCTGCTGCAGCAGTTCGGCGCGCTCGCTTGGCAGTTGCCGGGCGCCATGCAGCATTTCCTTGAGCCAGACCCGCACGGCACCGGGATGACGCCGCGCCACCTCGGCCTTGGCCTTGAAGTAGCGGGGCAGGGCCTGCTCGGGGTGGGCGTCCGGCACCAGGCTGCGCGCGGCGCGCAGCAGGGGCTCCATCACCAGGTCGAGCACGGCCGCGTAGAGCAGGCGCTTGTTGCGAAAGTAATAGAACACATTGGCCCGGGGCAGGCCGGCGCGGGCGGCGATGTCATCGACCCGGGCGGCGGCGAAGCCGTGATGGGCGAACTCTTCGCTGGCGGCGGCGAGGATCAGTTGCAGGTTGCGGTCACGGATACTGGGCATGGCAAACACGTACTTCTGAATCGATATGTTCAAAAGTATATATCGATAACGTGTTCGCCGACAGCTGCGCAGATTCAGCCTGGATCAGCAGGCCGCTCGCCAGGCGCGGATCTGTTCCAGCGTGGCGGTGGCGCCGCCGCAGACGATCACCAGCACATTGCCGTAGGCCGCGATGGCCTCGGGGCGCTCGAGCAGGGCCAGCGCGGCGCCGCAGGCCGGCTCCACCAGCAGGCGATGGTCGCGCAGCAGTCGCTCGCAGGCATCGAGGGCTTCGCGGTCACTGACCAGGTGGCTGAGTACCGGGTGCTGGCGGGTGCAGGCCAACGCCTGCTCGGCGACCCGCTTGGCGCCCAGCGAAGTGGCCACTGAAGCGATGCGCGGCAGTTCCACGGTATGTCCGGCGGCCATGGCGGCATGCAGCGACGCCGCGCCATCGGTCTCCACCGCCAGTACCGGCACGTCGTGCCAGCCGTTGCGCTGCAAGCCCTCGACCACCCCGCGGAGCAGGCCGCCGCCGCCCACCGAAAGCACCACCGCGTCGGGCTTGAAACCTGCTGCGGCGACTTCGTCGATCATGCTGGCGTGGCCGGTCCACAGCAGCGGATCGTCGAACGGGTGGATGAAGGCGTCGTCCGCGCCGACCAGGGTCTGGGCGTGTTCATTGGCTTCCTGCCAGGAACTGCCGCGCACGACCACGCTGGCGTCTTCCAGGCGCAGCAGTTCCCTGGCCCGTTCGGTGGTGGTCTCGGGCACCACCACGGTCACCGGCACGCCGAGCTTGCGGCCGGCATAAGCCACCGCCAGGCCGGCATTGCCACCGGACGACGAGACGAAATGCCGGGCACCCCGGGCATGGTGGACCTCGCAGGCATGGCCGACGCCGCGCAGCTTGAACGAGCCGCACGGTTGCAGGGCTTCGAGCTTGAGCCACACCGGGCGGCCGGCGCTCAGGGACAGCGGGCGGGATTCGATCAGCGGGGTAGGAATGTGCAGCGGCATGAGGGGCTCCGGGGTTCAGTCGCGGGCAGCCGTGGCGGGCTCGCCGCGCAGCTGCTCCAGGTAGTTGTAGACGGTATAGCGGGTCACGCCGAGGGCTTCGGCGGCTTTCTCCACGCCACCCTTGACGATGAACAGGCCGCGCTCCTGCATGATGCGCACGGCCTCGACCTTGGCCTGCTTGTTCATCCGCCCCTGGCCGCTGCGTTGCAGCGCGTCCTGGATGATCCCGGCCATCAGCGCGGGCATGTCGGCCGCCTCGTCGACCACCGCCGGTGTGGCGCCCAGTGGCTGGAAGTGCTGGAGAAAGGCCATGGCCGCGTCCAGGCCGGTGACGTCGGTGTTCACGCACAGGCTGGCGAAGGGTTGGCCATCGCGATCACGGAAGATCGCCGTGGCGCTGCGCAGGCTGCGACCCTTGAGGGTGGTGGGGTAGTCGGGCAGCACCACTGGCGCAGAGCCCTGTTGGTCGGCCGAGGCCTGCATCAGCGCCTTGAAGCCCTGGTCCTGCTCGGGTGCGGCGAGAATCGGGCTGCCGACGCGGCGGCCGGAGAGATGGCCGTTGACGATCGCCACCACCGAGCGCTCCGGGTGCTCGAGGTTATGCAGAAGGATTTCGACGTTGCGTGGGACGACACTGCCCAGGGCCTGCAGGGTGGCCTGGAGGACTGTCAGGGTGAGTTGGCGTTCTTGGGAAGGCGTCATGGTGGCATCGCATTATCAACAGTTAGTTGATTTTTGCATGCCTTGTTGAAAAATTCCACTGAGGTAGAAAGCATCGCGGGGCAAGCCCGCTCCCACGCAATTGTGCGTTTGGGAGCGGAGATTGCCCCGCGATGTCTAGCGATCAGGCCAGCTTGGGCGTGCGCGGCGGGATCATGCGGCGCGAGCCGGTCGACTCGAAGGCGGCAGCGAATTTCAACAGATTGTTGTCACTGTACGCCTTGCCGGCGAAGGTCAGCCCCACCGGCATGCCGATATCGGCCATCACGCCCATCGGCACGGTCACGGTCGGCACACCCAGGTGACGGATCGCCAGGTTGCCGTTGGCCACCCAGATACCGTTGCTCCAGGCGATGTCCGCCGATGCGGGGTTCACGTCGGCGTCCGCCGGGCCGACGTCGGCCACGGTGGGGAACAGCACCGCGTCCAGGCCCTGGGCGTCCATCCAGTCTTCCAGGTCGAGCTTGCGGGTGGCTTCCAGGCCGCGCAAGCCATCGGGCACGGTGGCGATCTGGTCCCAGGTCTTCAGGCCGCGCTTGGCCATGTTGACGTATTCGTCCATGCCGGCGGCCAGGTCGTCCTCACGGTTGGGCAGGGTGCCTGGGTCGTGGGGGAAGATCTGCGGGCCGTCGACATCGGCCAGGCGGTTGAGCTTGGGATCGTCGTTGGCGCGCAGGAAGTCGTCGAAGGCCCAGCCGGACAGCTCCCACAGTTCGTCATGGAGGAATTCCTTGCTGACGATGCCGCGGGTGAACACGGTCGGCGCGCCCGGGCGGTCGCCCTCGCAGTTGGAGACCAGCGGGAAGTCGGTCTCGACCACTTCGGCGCCGGCCGCTTCCAGGGCCTGGCGGGCCTGCTGCCACAGTTCGATCACACTGGCGCGGGTGTTGATGCGCTGGCCGGTCGGGCCGCCGATGCCGGGTTTTTCCGAGGTACCGGCTTCGGTGTCGGCGTTGATGTACATGCGTGGCACGGCGAAGCGCTTGCCCTTGAGCGACTCGGCGCCCACGGCGAGGTCCAGGTACGACTGCGGACGCACGCTCGAGGCGGCCGGGATCGGCACCCACGGCTGCAGGCGCCACAGGTCGCCGCGGCTGTCGGCGTCGTCGGCCACCACCACGTCGAGGATCTCCAGCAGGTCGGCCATGGTCCGGGCGTAGGGCACGACCACGTCCATGGTCGGCGTCAGCGGCCAGTTGCCGCGCACCGAGATCACCCCGCGCGACGGGGTGTAGGCGCACAGTCCGTTGTTCGAGGCCGGGCCACGGCCACTGGACCAGGTTTCCTCGGCCAGGCCGAAGGCGCTGTAGCTGGCGGCGGTGGCCGTGCCGGCGCCGTTGGACGAGCCGGAGGCGAAGGGCGCGGTCAGGTAGGCGGCGTTGTACGGGCTTTCGGCGCGGCCGTAGACGCCGCGCTGCATACCGCCGTTGGCCATGGGCGGCATGTTGGTCTTGCCCAGGCAGATGGCGCCGCCGGCGCGCAGGCGCTCGACGGTGAAGGCGTCACGCTGGGCGACCAGGTCCTTGAACGCCGGGCTGCCGGAGGCGGCGGTCAGGCCCTTGACCAGGTAGCTGTCCTTGGCGGTGTAGGGAATGCCGTCCAGCGGGCCGAGGGTCTCGCCACGGGCGCGGCGGGCGTCGGAGGCTTCGGCCTCCTTGAGCGCTTCAGGGTTGCGGACGACCACGGCATTGAGTGCGGTGGCGGTGTCCTTGCCATCGTAGGCGTCGATGCGCGCCAGGTAGGCCTTGACCAGCTCGACGGCGGTCGTGCGGCCGGACTCGAGCGCGTCGCGCAGCTCGGCAATGGAAACCTCGGTTACCTCGATCATGCTGTCACCACAGTTGTGCAGGTGGAAAAATCATGGCGCGAGTGTAGCAAGAAGGTCCTGATGGGCGCAGGCATGCAGCGGGGAAATGCTTCGTTGCAGCGCGGCATTCAGGCGCTTGCGGGGCAGGGCAGAATAACGGGGAAGCGGCGAACCGCCGCTCCCCCGTTATCGATGGGCTTTGGTGATTACAGCAACTTGCGCTGTACCGCCTCGTCCAGGGTGCTGCGGGCCAGTTCGCGGACCACGTCGCGGGTATCGGCCTGGAATGGCAGGCCGACGATCAGCACCAGTTGCATCCAGGTACGCACCGACTCGCTCTTGCTGACACGGCCGATTTCCTTGCCGTCCTTGTCCTTGAACACGGTCTCCAGGGTGAAGGTGTTCTTGGCGGTCGACGGCACGATGAAGAAGGTGAAGCCAGTGATGAACGCCGAGGCCACGACGAACTGCTCATGGTTGGTCAGGGTCGATTCGGCGTACAGGTCGGCCGTGCCTTTCTGCGTGGTCACCTGGGTGAAGCGTCCGGACTCCTGGTAAGTCTCGGTGAGGGTCTTTTCCCACATCTGCGCCTGCGCGCCGGCGGCGGCGGTAGCCGGGTTGTTGTTGGCCTTGAAGAGCGACGTGTTGCGCAGGTAGGCATTGGGCTTGACCGCCTCGATGCTGGCCTTGGGCGGCCAGGTGTCGACCGGGGCGAGGTCGCCGGTGGAGTAGGAGACGCAGCCGCCAAGCAGCAGTGCGCCGAGCAGCAGCAGGTGTTTGAAGCCGTTCATGGGGCGATCCCTGCTTTCAACGTTTGGCCAGTTGCACGGTGGCGGTATCCATCAGCTCGGTCACCAGCTGGTTGAGCTGTTTCGAACCCATGGTCGGTGCCCAGTATTCGCGGCCATACAGGCCGACATTGCGCTCGAGCTTGACCTGGTCCTTGGCCCTGGCCAGCTCGGTACCGTTGCGGTCGACGATGACCAGGTCGCCGGCGACATCGAAACTGTCGACATAGATCGGGCCATTGACCCAGATCCACAGCGTCAGCGTCAGCAAGGCGCCGGGGAAGTAGCCCGGATGCGGGGCGCGACGACCCTTGAGGGAGGTCATGTCGAATTTCAGCAACACGTCCTGCTCGTCAAGGCGGGTGGGGTACTCGCTGATTGCCTTGAAGTAGCCGCCTTTTTCCACATACTGGCCGAGCTGGCTGGTCAGCGAGCGGCTGATGGTGGTGCGCGTGGCTTCGTCGATGCCGGGGGCGGACACCACCACATCGGCAATCTGCGCGGTGCGTGGGCTGGTGATGGTGGCAGGGTGTGGCGGGGTGCCGACGGGGCCGGTGACGTTATAGGAAATGCAACCGGTCATGGACAGCAGAGCCGCCAGGGTGGCGGCTCGCAGCAGTGTGTTCAACGTGGGACTCCCTTGCGCAGGTTTGAAATCTGAGCAGGATGACGGCCGCGTTGCAGGGAACTTTAGGATGCAGTGATATTAAATTGATATTGCCCTGGGAGCAGGGCCGGCAATCGACCCCGTTCGATATCAGGCAAGGTCCGCCGCCGAATGGCGTTCCGCCACCTGGCTGGCTTCGTCGCCCCAGGTCCGATTGACCCGGGTGCCGCGTTGTACGGCCGGGCGCTGGGCGATGGCTTCGGCCCAGCGCTGCACGTTCGGGTATTCGTGTACCGCGAGGAACTCCGCCGCGCCGTACAGGTTGCCGCGCACCAGCTGGCCATACCAGGGCCACACGGCGATGTCGGCGATGCTGTACTCGGGGCCGCCCAGGTAGGCGCTTTCGGCCAGGCGGCGGTCGAGTACGTCGAGCTGGCGCTTGGCTTCCATGGTGAAGCGGTTGATGGCGTACTCGAACTTTTCCGGCGCGTAGACGTAGAAATGGCCGAAACCACCGCCCAGGTAAGGCGCCGAGCCCATCTGCCAGAACAGCCAGTTGAGGGTTTCGGTGCGCGTGGCGAGGTCCTTGGGCAGGAAGGCGTCGAACTTTTCCGCCAGGTACAGCAGGATTGCGCCGGACTCGAACACCCGTACCGGCGGTTCGATGCCGTGGTCGAGCAGGGCGGGAATCTTCGAGTTGGGGTTGACCTGCACGAAGCCGCTGCCGAACTGGTCGCCCTCGCCGATGCGGATCAGCCAGGCGTCGTATTCGGCGCCGCCGTGGCCGAGGGCCAGCAGTTCTTCCAGGAGGATGGTGACCTTGACGCCATTGGGCGTGGCCAGGGAATACAGCTGCAGCGGGTGCTTGCCGGTGGGCAGCGGCTTGTCGTGGGAGGGGCCGGCCACCGGGCGGTTGATGCTGGCGAACTGGCCGCCGGAGGGCGCCTCGAAGGTCCAGACCTTGGGCGGAACGTAGGGCTTGCTCATGGGGAGTCTCCAAGTAGGCGCTATGCAGGTGGACTGCTTTCTATGCCATGGTTTCGCCAATTGTCACAAGCGCGACATGCTCTTTGTAGGAGCGACACAAGGCCGCTCCTACAGGGACCGTGCAGGGGCTGCTGCCTGGGGCTCGGGCTTTTTCGCAGGCTTGAGCCGCGACACCCCGAACAGCACCAGCACCAACCCGGCCACCTGGTACAGTGAAACAGCCTCGCTGAGGATCAGCCACGACGCCAGCATGGTCAGCACCGGCCCCAGGTTGCCCACCGCCGCCGTGTGCGTGGGGCCCATGCGCTGGATCGCCAGGGCCACCCAGTAGATCGGCAGCACGGTGGAGAACAACGCCATCAGCGTCGCGTTGAGCCACACCGTGCTCGGCAACTGCAGCAACGGCGCGACATCCGCCACCAGCAGGTAGTGGGCCAGCACCATCAGCGACGAGGCGCTGCCGCACAGGCCGGCCAGGCGCATCGAGTTCATGCGCTTGAGCATCATCCCGGTGCCGGAATAGTACAGGGCGTAGGTCACCGCGCTGGCGAACACCCACAGCGAGCCGACCAGCACCTGGTTGCCGGCGCCCGTGCTGCCGATGTCATGCACGAAGGCAATGCCCAACCCGAGGTAGCACAGGCCCATGGCCGCCAGCGTACGCAGGGTGGGGCGTTCGCGTTGAACAACGGCCTGGATCACCAGCACCAGGGTCGGGTAAGTGAACAGGATCAGGCGCTCGAGACCGGCGCTGATGAACTGCAGCCCATAGAAGTCGAACAGGCTGGCCAGGTAGTAGCCAAACAGGCCGAGCAGGGCCACCCGCAGGCCATCGCCGGCGCTCAGCGGCGCGCCGCCCTGGCCGCGGCTGGCCCACACCAGCCAGGCGAACAGCGGCAGCGACAAGGCCATGCGCAGCGCCAGCAGGCTGATGGCGTCCACGGGGCCGGCGGCATAGGCGAGCTTGACGAAGATGGCCTTGAAGCTGAAACCCAGGGCCGCGAGCACGGCATACAGGCTGCCGTTGGCGAGGGCGCGGTGGAGCGGGGCGGGCAGGCGGGTCATGACAGGTCCGTGACGGCAAGGGGGCGTGGCTTATTCTGCGCAGAACGCAGGCAGGCTAGAATCGCTTTTTCTCGAACATGGCGTTCTGATTTGGAGAAGCCCTGATGCACTTTGACCTGGCGGACCTGCGCCTGCTCGCGGCCATTGCCGCGACCGGCAGCCTGAGCAAGGCGGCGGCGACCTTTCCGGTAGCGGTGTCGGCCGCCAGCACCCGGCTGCGCCTGTTCGAGGCGCGCTGTGGCTTGACCCTGTTCCTGCGCAAGGCCGACGGCATGCAGCTGACCCCCGCCGGGCGCCTGGTGCTGGAGTCGGCACGCGGCGTGCTGGGCGAGGCGCAGAAACTGCACGACACCCTCGGCGAGTTGGCCGGCCAGCGACGCATCACCCTGCACCTGGCGGCCTCCACGGTGACCAACAGCACCTTGCTGCCGGCGGTGCTCGGGCCGTTCCTGGCCGATTACCCGGAAGTGGACCTGCAACTGGTCGAGCACAAGAGCATCGATGTGCTGCGGGTGGTGCTGGCCGGGGAGTGCGAGATCGGCGTGTACGACGGCAACCTGGTCAACGATGGCCTGGTGTCGCTGCCGTTTCGCACCGAGCGCCTGGTGCTGCTGGTGCCGCTCGATCACCCGTTGGCCGGGCGTGGCCAGCTGCGCCTGGCGGATGCCCTGGGGTTTCCCTTCGTCTGCCTGCCGGCCGAGCGCGCCATGCAGCGTTTCGTCGAGGAGCTGGCGATGAACCTGGCCATGCCGCTGAAGGTGCGGGTGCGCGCGCCCAGCTTCGAAGCCATCGCCCAGCTGGTGGCCCAGCACGCCGGCATCGCCATGTTGCCCGAGACCGCCGCGGTGCGCGCCGAGCAGGAACTGGCGGTGCGCCGGGTGGCACTGGAGGAGCGTTGGGCGACCCTGGAACTGCGCATCTGCTTCCGTGGCTGGGAGGCGCTGAGCTCCCATGGGCGGCAGCTGGTGAACTTCCTTTCCGGGCAATAGCGCGGGCGGATGGGTTGTTCGTCAGGATGCCATCATTTGGATATCAAATGTGCCTGTGCAAACGCCGTCGAGCGCATACAATCAGCGCTCTGAACGGTAATACACAGGCCACCCCCACCCATGGCGTTCGACGCTTCCACCCTGCTGACCCTCTCCATTGCCCTGGCCGCGGTCGCCGCCTTGTACCTGGCCGTGGAATGGATCAGCGTGCGCGAGTCCTCCTTGTTGTGCTGGAGCGCCAGCTTCGCCACCATCAGCGTCGGCTCCTCGCTTGCCCTGCTGCGCGGCAGCGGTTATCTGTTCGTCGGCATCTGGTTTGCCAACGGCATGCTGGTCGCCGCTCACTGGCTGTTTTTGCTGGGGGTGTCGCGCTTCACCGAGACGCGGCTGTCACGGGCCTGCTACCTGGCACCGCTGCTCTGGTCGGGCCTGTTGCTGCTGCCGCAATGGCCGCTGTGGTCGAAGACTTTCCTGGTGCTCAACTCGCTGCTGGTCGCCAGCTTCACCCTGTACGCCAGCGCGTTGCTGCGCCCGCACGGTAAGTCCCTGAGCGTGGGGGCGGTGCAGTTGCGCTACATCCTGCTGCTGCACGGCCTGTTCTACCTGGCCAAGACCTTGCCGGCGCTGCTGCCGGGGACGCTGATCGACCTCACGGCGTTCCGTGGGCAGATCATCCAGGCGTCGCTGGTGGAGGGTGCCATGGCAATCATGCTGATCGCCCTGTCGATGACCGGCACCGTGCGCTACCGCCGCGAGGAACGCATCGAGCGCCTGGCCGCGCGCGATCCGCTGACCGCGCTGTACAACCGTCGCGCCCTGGAGGTGCGGGCGGCGAACCTGCTGAAGGAGGTCTCGCCGCAACGTCCGGGCGCCTTGCTGCTGATCGATATCGACCATTTCAAGCTGGTCAACGACCTGCACGGACACGCCGCCGGCGACCGCCTGCTGGTGGCCTTGAGCGAGATGATCCGGGCATTGCTGCCGGAGCGGGCGATCGCCGCGCGCCTGGGCGGTGACGAGTTCGTCATCCTGCTGGGTGATGCTTCGCGCCAGGCCATTGAACAGCTGGCCGATACCTTGCGCCGGCAGTTCCAGGCCACGGCCGAGCAATCGTTCCGCACCCCCGAGGCGGTGACCCTGAGCATTGGCGCCAATCTGTTCGACCGCCCACCGGCCAGCCTGGCGGCCCTGATCGAGCAGGGGGACGTGCTGCTGTACGCCTCCAAGCGCGGCGGGCGCAACAGCCTGCAGTTGGTGGACGGGCTGCGCGGCTGAGCTACTTGTTGTTGATGCATTGCGACTGCACCGAGTAGCGCACGGTGCGCAGGGTGCCCTGGCTGTCCTCGAAGGTCATCAGCCGGGGTACCACCTCGCAGGTGCGCGGGTCGCCCGACTGGCGCACGAGGCGGGCGACGTCGAGCTTCATGCCATAGCGGTAGTCGACGATCTCCGGCATCGGCTTGGCGCGTTGCGCCGCGTAGGCCGCCACGGCCTGCTGGTGGTCTTCGAGCAGCTGCTCGCTGTCTTGCCTGGAAAAGCCCGTGGCCTGGGCCGAAAGGGAAAGCGCCAGCAGGGCGGCGATCAGGGTCGGTCGTAGCATGGTGCGTGTCTCCGAAAGGTTCGTTTCGCAGTCCACGCTAGCGATGGGCAGCCGACAGCGGCATGACGCCCGGGTTACAGATATGAAAGGTGGCCGGGGATGCCGATTCCACGGCCGCGAATGACACGATTGTAATCCTCCCATCACCTTCCCGTTATCCGCCAGCGGCGAGCATCAGGCTCGGCCAACGGGGCTGGGTGCGCACGCATCTGGCCAGACCAGGGACGCTCCAGCGCCAAGGCCCGACAACAAGAACAGCCGCAATCGAAGGAGCATCGGATGACAAGCAATCCAACACTTTCCCTGGCCGCCCTGGTGGCGCTGGCCGGCTTCGGCCCGGCGGCCTGGGCCGCGCAAGAGCAGCAGGAGGGCTTCATCGAGGGCAGCCGCCTGAGCGTGCTCAACCGCAATTACTACTTCAATCGAGACCATCGCGACGGTCGCGCGCCCACCTACAACCCCGGCAAGGCCAGCGACAACGGCTACTCCGAAGCCTGGGCCCACGCCATCATCACCCGCTTCGAATCCGGCTTCACCCAGGGCACGGTGGGTGTCGGCGTGGATGCCTTCGCCATGCTCGGGCTCAAGCTCGATACTGGTGGCGGACGCAACGGCGGGCGCAGTTCGTTCGACGTGCTGCCGGTGGACCGTGATGGCCAGGCCCGCGACGAATACAGCAAGGTCGGGGGCGCGGCCAAGGTGCGCCTGTTCGACACCGTGCTGCGGGTGGGCGATGTGTTCCCGGTCAACCCGGTGGTCGCTGCCGGCGACTCGCGGCTGCTGCCGGAAAGCTTTCGCGGGGTGACCCTGGAGAACACCAGCCTGCAAGGCTTGACGCTGCAGGCCGGGCGCCTGCACGCCATGAGCCAGCCGGTGTCCAGCGACCTGCGCGAGAACTTCGTGACCTTCTACGGCGGCCCGGTGGACTCGCCATGGATCGCCTACGGCGGCGGCGACTACGCGATCAACGAAAACGTCAGCGTGAGCCTGTTTGGCAGCCGCCTGAAGGACGTGTGGAACCAGTACTACGCCGGCACCAGCGTGACCTGGCCGTTGTCGGACGAACTGGCGCTGATCGGCGGGTTCAATTTCTACAATGCCAAGGATGAAGGGCGTCAGCGCCTGGGGCAGTTCGACAACGACATCTGGAGCGCCAAGCTCGGCGTGCGCTACGGCGCCCACACCCTCGCGCTGACCCACCAGCGCAACAACGGCGACGACGATTTCGACTACCTGCGCCAGTCCGACTCGATCTTCCTCGACAACTCCATCCAGTACAGCGACTTCAACTCGCCGAAGGAGCGCTCATGGATGCTGCGCTACGACCTGAACATGGCCGCCTACGGTGTGCCGGGGCTGTCGTTCATGACCCGCTACGGCCGTGGCAGCGACGCCGACTACAGCCATGCCAACGCCTACTACATGCGCCGCGACGACAACGGCGACCCGCTCACCGACCAGAAGCGCTGGGAGCGCGACATCGAGGTCAAGTACGTGGTGCAGACCGGCGCGGCCAAGGACCTTTCGCTGCGCGTGCGCCAAGCCACCACCCGGGCCACGGCCTTCGAATCGGACCTGGACGAGGTGCGGGTGATCGTCGAGTACCCACTGTCGATCCTCTGAGTATTTCCCGAATTCACCTTGAGAAGCCCACGTGCTCCTTTGGTTACAGGTGAATGTCTTGGCGCCTCTGATGAGGCGCCTTTTTTTGCCCCCGATTACGCCCCCACCTGCAGGAGCGGGCTTGTCCCGCGATCACGGGCAACGCCCGTGCCAAGCAGTAGCGATTCCTCGGTTGCCCTCGCCATGGGCCCTATCCAATCGAAGGCCTCACCCCGCGACAAGTTGTCTGCTTGACTTGCAGAGGCATCCTACGATCGTTAACTTGACTTCGTAGTCAGTTTTTGTGATCGTGCGCGCCCTCCCAGTTTCTCAAGCACCAGAAAAAGCATGGGCAGCCCAAGAGCTACCCAGAGGATCAACCATGTCCAACCGTGATATTTCCCGGCGCTCGTTCCTGCAAGGCGGGCTGATCGCCGGTGTCGGCGTGACCCTGGCGCCGCTCGGCAGCCAGGCCTTCGCCGCCCTGATGGAAAACAAGGTCACCACCTCGCCGCAGAAGTGGATGAACCACGACGGCAAGGCGCGCTTCCGTAACGACGCGCTGTCCAAGGTCTGTGGCAACAAAGTGTTCGCCCGCGACATCCGCGCCAAGGACATGCCCGGCTGGCCGCAGCAGCAGGGCCACGCCATGCTGCTCAAGGCCACCAAGGCCGACCGCCTCTACGCAGGCTACGACCTGTCCCTGCTGGGCGCCGAGCTGCAGCCGGACCGCATCGTCACCGCCGACGACCTGAAGAAGGACGGCATCGCCTGGCCCGAAGCCCATTCGCCGGACCCGCTGCTGCCCCCGGGCCAGGTGCCGATGTTCATCGGCCACCCGGTGGCGATCCTGATCTGGAACGACTTCGAGCGTTTCCGCAAGGCCAAGCTCAAGCTGCAATTCAACGACCAGGCGATCCGCTACGGCGCCCAGGCCCCGCTGTACCAGCGCGACCCCTACGGCAGCTTCCGTTTCGTGCGCGTGGGCGGCAAGACGCCGTTCGACGAGGACGAATACTCGAGCCTGAAGAACACCATGCTGTTCCCCACCATCCTGGCGCGCAAGCCGGTATGGACCGCCGAGCCCAAGCAGCACGGCACCCTCACCGAGCAGGGCATGTTCTACGCCCAGCGCATCGACGAGCAGCTCAAGCAGCCGCCGGAAGACTGGCTGCTGTTCGACGAGCGCTACAAGACCCCGTCGATCGAGCCCGCGGCCCTCGAGCCGGACAACGGCAACGGCTGGTTCGACCCGGCCACCGGCACCCTGCATTTCGTCGTGGCCACCCAGTGCCCGTTCGAAGTGGCGCAGGAATGCGTGCACATGATCAAGCCGTCGCGCTTCGGCCTGAAGCACCTGAACATGCACCCGGGCTACACCGTCGGCTACGGTTCCAAGGACAACAACATCTTCGTGTTCTACGCCGCCGTCGCCGCGCTGTACGGCGCAGGCGTGCCGATCCGCCTGGCCAACGACCGCTACGAGCAGTTCCAGAGCGGCATCAAGCGCCACCCGTTCGACATCCGCTACCAGCTGGCCGTCGACAAGAAGGACATGAGCTTCAAGATCTTCCGCGCCGACATGAGCGTCGACGGCGGCGGGCGCATCAACTACAGCCCGTCGGTGGCCGCCGTGGGCGCCACCGCGGCGCAGTCGATCTACTACATGCCGCAGAACGACCTGTCGGTGACCGCTTACCATTCCCGTGGCGTCGAGGCCGGCTCCATGCGCGGCTACGGCACCCTGCAGAGCATGGCCGCCACCGAGATGATGGTCGACGAGATCGCCGACCGCCTGGGCGTTGACGCCATCGAGCTGCGACGCAAGAACGCGCTCAAGTCAGGCATGAAGAACACCCAGGGCGCAGTGCCCGCCGGTGCCTTGCGTCTGCACGAGATCCTCGACAAGGCCGCCGCGCACGACTGGTGGAAGAACCGCCACGCGCGCAAGCAGGCCGAGGACGCCAAGGACCACGACAACTGGTACGGCGTGGGCTTTGCCATCACCCAGAAAGACTTCGGCACCGGCTCCGAGGCGCCGATGGCGGCGGTCGAGTTCAGCGCTGACGGTCGCATCAGCCTGCGCCATATCGGCACCGAGCTGGGCACTGGCATGTCCACCTCCCAGGCCCTGGTGGTCAGCGACTTCCTCGGCCGTGTCGCCGACGAGGTGATGACCGCCCAGACCGAATGGCCGGAGCTGGCGCTGACCACCAGCGGCAACCCCTACCTGATCAGCCAGGCCGAGCAGGACGCCGCGCTGCGCAACCCGCGCTGGGTCGGCAAGCTGGCTTCGCCTTCGTCGGCGACCAACTCGGCGTTCTACTTCAGCCACGCCACCCGCGAAGCGGCCCGTGTGCTGTTCAACCACGGCCTGTGGCCGGCGGCCATGGCCCTGTGGAGCCAGGGCCCGTATGGCGGCCAGGCCAACCCGCTGGTGGTGCGCCGTGAGAACGCGGTGTGGGTCAACGGTGAGCTGACCGGCAACGGCCTGGCGCCGATCCCGTTCGCCACGCTGGCCAAGAAAGCCCACGAAATGGGCCTGGTCACCGGTGTCAGCGTGCACGGCTTCAACCGCTGGAGCTGGGCCGAGGCCGACTTCGTCATCGATGGCGTGCGCGAGCGCCTGCCGCTCGATGCCGTGGCGGTGAAATACGGTGACGGTGCGGTGAACGCGAAGAAGGCGCAGATGAACAGCGCCGGCTTCCACCTGCTCGACCGGCAGAACGCCGAATACCCGGCCACCCAGCTGAACAACGCCATGGTCACCTACTACAGCCCGGTGGCGACCATCGTCGAGGTCAAGGTCAACAAGGGCAGCGGCGAGGTGACGGTGCTCAACCACCACAGCTGGGTCGAGTGCGGCCGGGTGCTGGTGCCGGAGCTGGTCAAGGGCCAGCTCGAGGGCGGTATCGCCATGGGCATCGGCCACGCGCTGCTGGAGGAAATGCCGCTGTACGAGGGTGGCCCGGGTGAGGGCGACTGGAACTTCAACCG
The DNA here is from genome assembly GCF_014268865.1 of Pseudomonas sp. BW16M2. NCBI lineage: Bacteria > Pseudomonadati > Pseudomonadota > Gammaproteobacteria > Pseudomonadales > Pseudomonadaceae > Pseudomonas > Pseudomonas sp. BW16M2. The sequence continues at coordinate 112,842 of NZ_JABWRI010000014.1, forward strand.
CTACCGCCTGCCGATGGCCAGGCATGTGGCGGTGTGGAAGCAGACCTCGGAGATCCTGCCGCCGCTGTCGCCGACCGACCCATCCAAGGGTATCGCCGAAGTGGTGATGATCCCGGTGGTCGGCGCCATCGGCAACGCCGTGGCCCATGCCATCGGCAAGCGCGTACGCGACCTGCCCATCACCCCCGCCCGAGTCAAGGAGGCCCTCAATGGCTGACCGCAAGCTGCAACTGACCCTCAACGGTCAACCTGTCGTCACCGAAGTGGTCCCCGATGACCTGGCGATGATCGACTTCCTGCACGAATACCAGAACCTCACAGGCTCCCGCCTGGGCTGCGGCCAGGGTATCTGCCACGCCTGCGTGGTGATCGTCGACAACCCCGACGGCACCAGCGAGGAAGTGCGCACCTGCATCACCGGCGCGCATTACTTCGAGGGCAAGAAAGTCCGCACCATCGAAGGCCACGCCAAGCTCGACGAAGCCGGCAACCCCGGCGAGCTGAACCCGATCCAGCAGAAGTTCGTCGACCGCTTCGCCTTCCAGTGCAGCTACTGCGCGCCGGGCTTCGTCAACGCCGCCACGGTGCTGGTGGAAAAGGCCCAGCGCAAGCCGCTGAAGCAGAGCGAGCTGGAGGGCGCCATCGAGGCCAGCCTCGGCCACCATGTGTGCCGCTGCACCGGCTACGTGCGTTACTACGAGGCGACCCGCGAAGTGCTGGGCGACCTCGGCCTGGTCAAGGAGGGTTGAGCATGACGCGCGTTCTGAGCAGCCTGGCCCTGGCCATTGGCGCACTGGTCACCTTCAACGCCCAGGCGGCGGACGAGGCCTTGATCAAGCGCGGCGAATACCTCGCCCGCGCCGCCGACTGCATGGCCTGCCACACCGCCGAAGGCGGCGCGCCGTATGCCGGCGGCCTGCCGATCCATTCGCCGTTCGGCACCATCTACGGTACCAACATCACCCCGGACAAGCAGTACGGTATCGGCAACTACAGCCGCGACGAGTTCTTCGCCGCCCTCACCGAGGGCAAGCGCAAGGACGGTGCCAACCTGTACCCGGCCATGCCGTACACCTCGTACCACCTGGTCAAGCGCGAGGATTCCGACGCGATCCATGCCTACCTGATGAGCGTGGCGCCGATCAACCGTCCGGCCCCGGAAACCAGCCTGAGCTTCCCGTTCAACGTGCGCACCGGCCTGATCGGCTGGAACCTGCTGTACGGCAAGAGCGTGCAGCTGGAGGAGGGCAAGGGCAACAGCGAGGCGTGGAAGCGCGGCCAGTACATGGTCGAGGTGCTTGGCCACTGCGGCGAGTGCCACACCCCGCGCAACCCGATTGGCGCGCTGCAGCAGGACAAGCGCCTGACCGGCGGCCTGCTGCTGGGCTACCTGGCGCCGAGCCTGCTGGCCCAGGACCTGGCCGACCGCGGTTGGAACCATGCGGACCTGGCGACCTTCCTCAAGCACGGTGTCAGCGCCCAGGGCAGCATGTTCAACGAGATGTACCCGGTGGTGCACCACAGCACCCAGCATCTGGAAGACAGCGACCTGTCGGCCATGGCCACCTACCTGCTCGGCGACCAGCCGCCGGCGGCCAAGGTGGTGCAGGCAGTCGCCCACGAGACCATGGGCGAGAGCGCCAAGCGCGGCCGCCAGCAGTACCTCAACGTCTGCGCCGGCTGCCACGGTGTCGAGGGCGAGGGCAAGCCGCACATCGCCGTGGCCATGCGCGGCAACACCGTGCTGCGTCAGGCCGACTCGCGCAATCTGGTCAAGGCCATCGTCGACGGCATCCGCGAGCAGCAATTCACTGGCTTCGAGCGCATGCAGCCGATGCCGGGCTTCGCCGACAAGCTCGACGACCGGCAGCTGACCGACATGGTCAACTACCTGCGCGAAGCCTGGGGCGGCCTGCCGGGCGACCTGACCACCCAGCAGCTGGCCCAGCTGAAGGCGGACTGACCCGTGCAGCATCTCGACCTGCAGGTGGTGCGCCAGGCGGCGCAGTGGTCGCGTGACGGCTTGCGCGTGTGGCTGTGCACGGTGCTCTGCACCTACGGCTCGGCGCCGCGCGCGCCGGGCTCGCTGCTGGCGGTCAACGAGCAGGGGCACTGGGTCGGCTCGCTGTCCGGCGGCTGCGTCGAGGAGGACTTCCTCGAGCGCGTCGCCGCTGGCGAGTTCGCCGGGGCCGTCGCCGTGGTGCGCTATGGCGACGGCAGCGACACCCGCGGCAACATCCGCCTGCCCTGCGGCGGCATCCTCGATGTGCTGGTGGAGAACCTGCCGGGCGACTGCGCGACCCAGGCGCACCTCGGTGAGCTGGAGGCGGCCTTGCTGGGCCGTCGCCGGCTGCTGCGCGAGGTCGACCTGCGCACGGGCGAACGTCGCGTGCTGGATGACCACAGCCAGGGGCCACGGGTGGAGCAGGGCGGCGAATCCGTGCGCTTGCGCGTCGGCGCCGCCCAACGCCTGTTGCTGGCCGGCTACTCGAGCGTCGCGCACTTCTGCGCCGAGTTCGGCAAGGGCCTGGGCTTCGAGGTGGTGCTGTGCGACCCTCGCGACGAGGTGATGGACAACGTGGTGCTCGACGGGATAGAAATCCGTCGGGAACTGCCCTCGCTGTTCATCGCCAACGGTGGTTGCCACCGCGACACGGCGGTGGTGGCGCTCACCCACGACCCGAAGATCGACGACCTGGCCATGCTCGAAGCGGTACACACCGAAGCGTTCTACATTGGCGTGATGGGCTCGCGGGCCACCTCGGAAAAACGCCGTGAACGCCTGCGCCGTATCGGCGGGCTCGGCGATGCCGAGATGGCGCGCATCCATGCCCCCATCGGCCTCAACCTGGGCAGCAAGACGCCGGCGGAGATCGCCCTGGCGGTGCTCGCCGATATCTTGCGCACTCGTAGCGGCATCGCCCGCGAGGCCTTGTGAGCGTCGTCGCGCTGGTGCTGGCGGCCGGCCAGGGTGCGCGCTTCGGCGCGGACAAGCGTCGGGCCGTGCTCGGCGATGGTCGTAGTCTGTTGCAGCACAGCGTCGAGCACGCCCTGGCGGCGTTCGACGAGGTGCGTGTGGTGCTGCGCGCTGGCGAGCGGGGCGAGGACCTGGGTTTGCCGGCGGGCTGCCGGGTCGTTCATAGCCTCGATGCCGGGCTAGGCATGGGCCATAGCCTGGCGGCCGGCGCCGCATCGCTGGGGGACAGCGAGGCAAAGGCCGTCGCCATCCTGTTGGGGGACATGCCGTGGATTCTGCCCGCAACCTTTCGGCGCTTGATCGCAGCTGCTGGCCCTTCGGTCATCGTGGTGCCGCGTCATCAGGCTCAGAATGGGCATCCGGTGCTGTTTGGGCGGGAGTTCTGGGCCGAGCTCGGCGGGTTGTCCGGTGATGAAGGGGCACGCGCCGTGTTGCGACGGCATGCCGATCGCGTTGTTGTTCTGGACCTGGACGATGGCGGGGTCGTGCGCGACGTCGATACGCCGTCTGCGCTCGGCTAGACTGCTCTGGTCCCATTCGTAACCCTTGTAGGAGCGGCCTTGTGTCGCGAAAGGGGCGCGCAGCGGCCCCAGGTTCTGAGCCACCCTCGAAATTGCTGGGGCTGCTGTGCAGCCCTTTCGCGACACAAGGCCGCTCCTACAGGGACCGCGCGGTCTGATGTACCGATGCCACAGGCAGTCATTGAGGGAAAACCCTCATTGCCGCTCATCCGGTGGCCTCCTAGCATGGATCCGGTCAACCCCCAGGCACTGGAGCACAGCCATGACCAGCAACAACGACGACAAACGCCCGACCCTCGATCCGGCCGAGGACAACGCCTTCTTCCCCTCGCCGTATTCCCTCAGCCAGTTCACCTCGCCCAAGTCCGACCTCAGCGGCGCCGACTACCCCGACGCCTACAAGGGCGGACGCTGGAAAATCCTCCTGATCGGCGCCGACGAGCGCTACCTGCTCACCGACAACGGCACGCTGTTCTCCACCGGCAACCATCCCGTGGAAACCCTGCTGCCCATGTACCACCTGGACAAGGCCGGTTTCGCCTTCGACGTCGCGACCTTGTCGGGCAACCCGGTCAAGTTCGAATACTGGGCCATGCCGCGCGAGGACCAGCAGGTGCTCGGCCTGTTCGAGCGCTACAAGCCAGCGTTCAAGCAGCCGCGCAAGCTCGCCGAGGTGATCGACAGCGCCCTGGGTGACGACTCGGACTACATCGGCGTGTTCATTCCCGGTGGCCACGGCGCGTTGATCGGCCTGCCGGAAAGCCAAGAGGTTGCCCAGGTGCTGAAATGGGCGGCGGATCACGACAAGTTCGTCATCACCCTGTGCCACGGTCCGGCGGCGCTGCTGGCTGGCGGCAAGCTGTTCGATGGCTACAAGATCTGCGCCTTCCCCGATGAGCTGGATGCCAAGACCCCGGACATCGGTTATATGCCCGGTCACCTGACCTGGAAGTTCGGCGAGCGCCTGCAGGCTCAGGGCGTCGAGATCGTCAACGACGGCATCTCCGGCGCCGTCCACCAGGATCGCCGGCTGCTCACCGGCGACAGCCCGCTGGCCGGCAACGCCTTGGGCAAGCTGGCCGCCGCGGCCTTGCTCAAGGCGGCCAACGGCGAGTGAGCGGCATGCCGTTCGACGAGGTGGTACAGGCGGTCCGGCAGATCGAGCAGGCCACCGCCCTGGCGACGATCCAGACGGCCGTGCGCAACGTCGCCCGGCCGCTGGGCTATGACCGCTTCGTGCTGTTCAGCGCCAGCGCCGCGCGGGACGAGGTGGTCGAGCGCATACACTGGGTGGAAGGGGACTGGTTCGGTGACGGCCAGGCGGTCGATGCCCGGACCTACGTGCGCCATTGCCCGGTGACCCGCCATCTGCTGGCAGCCCGTGAAGCGTTCTTCTGGAGCAAGCAGCCGAGCGACGAAGGTGAGCGCTATCGGGTGGTGCGGGTACCCTGCGGGTCGGGTATCCATGGCCTGCAGGTGCCGGTGTTCGGCCCGGCAGGCCTGGAGGGCGCGATGAGCCTGGGCGGCGTGCGCATCGACGCTTCGGCGTCGGCGCGCCTGGCCCTGAGCCTGCTGGCCAACGCCGCGTTCCTCGGTGCACGGCGGCTACTGGAGGCACCGCCCGGCGAGGGGCAACTGTCGGCGCGTGAGCGCCAGGTGCTGGCCTGGACCGCCGCCGGGCAGCGCCAGGCGGATATCGCCGCCACCCTGGGCCTGTCGGTGCGCACCGTGGAAAACCACCTGCGCGCCGCCCGTCGGCGCCTGGGGGTGAGCACCACCGCCCAGGCGATCAGGATCGCCCTGGGCAGCGGCGCGCTCGACTGACTCAGCTGTTGTGCGCAACCTGCAACACCACCTTGCCGATATGCCGGCCAGACTCCATCAGGGCATGGGCCTGGCTGGCCGCCGCCAGCGGGAAAGTCGCATGGACCAGCGGCTTGACCGCGCCGCTGCGCACATGGGGCCAGGCTTTGGCCTGCAGGTCCGCGAGGATCGCCGCCTTGTCGTCGGCGCTGCGCGCGCGCAGCGTCGAGCCGATATGGGTCAGGCGCTTGGTCAACAGGGGGAACAGGTCGACCTCGGTGGCCGGGCCCTTGACCACGCCGATCTGCACGATGCGCCCATCCATGGCCGCGGCCTTGAAATTACGGGCCACATAGTCGCCGGCGATGATGTCGACGATCACGTCCACGCCCTTGCCCTCGGTGTGCAACATGACCTGTTCGACGAAGTCCTCGCGGGTGTAGTCGATGGCCACGTCGGCGCCCAGTTCGAGGCTGGCGGCCTGTTGCCCGGCGCCATTGACCGTGGTGAGGATCTTCGCCGCGCCCAGGGCCCGGGCCAGCTGCGTGGCGGTGGTGCCGATGCCGGACGCGCCGCCGTGGATCAACACGCTTTCACCGGCCTTGAAGCCGCCACGCTGGAACAGGTTGACCCAGACGGTCATGAAGGTTTCCGGCAAGGCCGCACCCTCGACCATCGACAGGTTGTCCGGCAGGTGCGCGGTGGTGCGTTCGTCGGCCACGGCGTACTCGGCATATCCGCCGCCCTGGACCAGGGCGATCACCGCGTCGCCAACGGCAAAGTGGCGGACCTGCTCGCCGATGGCCACGACCTTGCCGGCGATCTCCAGCCCCGGAATGTCCGGCGCGCCGGCGGGAGGGTCGTACAGGCCCTTGCGCTGCAGCAGGTCGGGGCCGTTGACGCCGGCGGCATGGACCTGGATCAGCACCTCCCGGGGACCTGGTCGAGGCGTGGCATGGGTGGCGGCCTGCAGGACCTCGGGGCCTCCTGGCTGGGTAATGTCGATGGCGATCATGTGAGTGGGGATGTGACGCATGAAGACCTCTGTCATTCTGAGGAAAGGCCGCTTTGGCCCGGTGTGTCACAGGGTATGAAACCCGCGCTGCGCGGTCGCGCGGCGATTTTGCGACGCACCTTTGCAGATTTTCTTCAGGTGGGTTTCCTGCCGCGATGCCTGCGGGCCGACAAGTAATGGAGTGAGCGAATGAACTGGGATGACGCCCGCATGCTGCTGGCCTTGAGCCGCGAACTGACCCTGCGCCGCGCCGCCCGGGTGCTGCGCGTCGACCAGGCCACCGTGGGCCGGCGGGTGGCGGCGCTGGAGGCCGACCTTGGCGCGACCCTGTTCCTGCGCACCCCTGCCGGTTACCAGTTGACCGCCACCGGCGAAGTGGCCGTGGAGCTGGCGCAGAAGATGGAGCAGGCCGCCCTGGAGCTGGCCCGTCGCACCCGGGGCAGCGATAACGAACAGGCCGGCGAGGTGCGGATCGCCACCACCGATTCCCTGGCGCTGGAGTTCGTCATCCCGGCGCTGCGCCGGTTGCACGACGACCACCCCGAGGTGCGCATCGTGCTCAGCGGCAGCTCGGAGATCGTCAACCTGTCGCAACGCGAAACCGACATCGCCATCCGCAACCAGCGCCCGGACAACCCCGACCTGGTGCTGCGCAAGCTGGCCAGTTGGCAGATGGGGCTGTTCGCCTCGGCGGACTATCTGGCGCGTCGCGGCATGCCGCAGGAGGGCAGTTTCGCCGGCCACGACCTGGTGGTGTACGAGCCGTACTGGCGTGATCGCGGGGTACCGACTCTGGTGGATGTGCCCATGGGTGAGGGCAGGGTGGTGATGGCGGCCAATGCCAGCATGATGTTGCGCCGGGGCATCGCCGAAGGGTTGGGCCTGGGCGAGATTCCCGTGGAGCTGGGGCAGCGCGACGGCCTGCTGCGGGTCTGGCCGCAGCGCGCGCGCAGCCAGCCCTACGAGGTATGGATGGTCACCCATCGCGACCTGCGCCACACGGCGCGGGTGCGGGCCGTGATCGAGCATCTGGTGCGGGCGTTTGCCGATTGAAGGGGCGGTCCTGTCCGGATGCCTTCAGCTGGCGGGCAGCTTCAGCGGATGCAAGGTGCGAAAACCCTGGGCCTCTTCCACCAGCCAGTCATGCACCGCACGCGCTCCCGGCTGGCTCAGCCCGCCCGGCGGATACAGCAGCACATAACGCTTGTGGTTGGCGATCGGCACCCCGAACGGCACGATCAACGCGCCGCGTTCCAGCTCGTCGTTGAGCAGGGTGCGCCGGGCGATGGCCACGCCGACCCCGGCGATGGCGGCCTCGATGGTCAGGTGGTTGCGGTTGAAGGTGTGCCCGCGGCGTACGTCCAGCCCGCTGGCGCCGATACCGTCGAGGTAGAACTCCCATTCGGCGTATTCCGAGCTGCCGCGCCAGGCGGTGATGTCGTGCAGCAGCGGGTAGTGGGCCAGGTCCGCCGGGCCGTGCAGCGGCGGGCGGCCGCGCAGCAGGGCCGGTGAGCAGACCGGAAAGATCTGCTCGTCCAGCAGCGGGGTGGAGAGCATGCCCGGGTAACTGCCGTCATTGAGGTCGATGGCCAGGTCGAAGTCTTCCGGGTGCAACGCCTGGTTGCTGTCCTCGGCCACCAGGCGCAGCTCGATGTCCGGGTAGCGCTGCTGGAAGCGGGGCAGGCGCGGGGTCAGCCACTTGGCCAGGAACGAGGGGATCGAGCGCAGGCGCAGGGTGCCACGGATTTCACCGGCATCCAGGCGCAGCAGCTCGGCCTCGATGCCGCCATAGGCCTCGGCCACGGTCTGCGCCAGGCGCTGGCCTTCGGCGGACAGCTCGACGCCGCGGGCGCGGCGCAGGAACAGGCGAAAGCCCAGGCGTTCCTCGAGCTGGCGCATCTGCTGGCTGACCGCGCCGGGGGTGATGTGCAGCTCCTCGGCGCAGCGGGTGAACGACAGGTGCCGCGCCGCACAGGAGAACACGTGCAGCCAGACGAACACCTGGCCGTTGAGTGGGCCTTTCATCGTTTAGTCCTGCTAAAGGCTTATGTAGGAAGTTTCGTTGGTCAAGCTGGCCTGAGAGGGGCAGTATCGCGCAACTTGGCAATACCGCTCAAATTTTCCAGAGAGCCGTGGCACATCGTAAAGGGTTGTCACGGTCAGGCATTAGCATGGCTATCAGTGTTTTCGACCTTTTCAAGATTGGCATCGGCCCGTCCAGCTCCCACACCGTCGGCCCCATGCGCGCTGCGGCGACCTTCGCCCAGGCCCTGCGTGAACGCGGCCTGCTGGCCCAGGTGCGGCGAGTCGAGGTGCGCCTCTATGGCTCGCTGTCGGCCACCGGTGTCGGTCACGCCACGGACCGCGCCTGCTTGCTGGGGTTGATGGGCCAGTGGCCAGACCGCATCGATCCGCACAGCATCGAGCCACGCATCGACCAGCTGATGCAGGAGCAGTGCCTGATGCTCGATGGCAGCCATCCGATCGAGTTCCAGTACAGCCGTGACATGCGCCTGCTTGACGAGAGCCTGGCCTATCACCCCAACGCGATGACCCTGGAGAGCTTCGACGGGCAGGGCAGCCAGTTCAGCCAGACCTACTATTCCGTGGGTGGCGGTTTCATTGTCGAGCAAAGCGAGATCGATGCGCCGCCAGCCAGTGACAGCGAAGTCGCCTTGCCCTACGAATTCTCCAGCGGCGCCGAGCTGCTGGCCCTGTGCAAGGCCCACAACCTCAGCGTCAGCCAGCTGATGCTGGCCAACGAGTGCGCCTGGCGCCCGGAAAGCGAGGTGCGCGAAGGCCTGCTGAAGATCTGGGCGGCGATGGGCGAGTGCGTCGACAACGGCCTGCGCAACGAAGGCATCCTGCCCGGCGGGCTTAAGGTCAAGCGCCGAGCGGCGCGCCTGCACCGCAGCCTGCAGGAGGTCGGCAAGCCGAACGTGATCGGCTCGACCCTCAGCGCCATGGAGTGGGTCAACCTGTTCGCCCTGGCGGTCAACGAAGAGAACGCCGCCGGCGGGCGCATGGTCACCGCGCCCACCAACGGCGCGGCCGGGATCATTCCGGCGGTGCTGCATTACTACATGAAGTTCAACCCCGGTGCCTGCGACGACGACGTGGTGGCGTTCCTCCTGGCCGCTGCCGCGGTGGGCATCCTGTGCAAGAAGAACGCTTCGATCTCTGGCGCCGAAGTGGGCTGCCAGGGCGAGGTGGGCTCGGCCTGCTCGATGGCCGCCGCGGGGCTTGCCGAAGTGCTGGGCGCCACGCCGCCACAGCTGGAAAACGCTGCCGAGATCGCCCTTGAGCACAACCTCGGGCTGACCTGCGACCCGGTCGGCGGCCTGGTGCAGATCCCCTGCATCGAGCGCAACGCGATCGCCGCGGTGAAGGCCATCAACGCGGTGCAGATGGCCCTGCGCGGCGACGGCGAACACTTCATCTCCCTCGACCGGGTGATCCGTACCATGCGCGATACCGGCGCGGACATGCACGCCAACTACAAGGAAACCTCCCGCGGCGGCCTGGCTGTCGCGTTCGTCGAGTGCTGACACCCAAGTGCTCCCCTGTGCGGGGCCAGCCCGCTCCCACGAAGCCGTTCCCACAATCCTGATTGAACCTGCAACACCCGCTGTACCTGCGACAAAAACAACTACAAGGCGATACCCAATGACTGATGTACAAAGCACCACGAGCGTTCGTGCGGATTCGGCTGCCCTGGCTTCGACCAGCGGCTCGACCACCTGGAACCGCCACGACACCACCTGGGCCCTGGGCCTGTATGGCACGGCGATCGGCGCCGGCACCCTGTTCCTGCCGATCAACGCCGGGGTCGGTGGTTTCTGGCCGCTGCTGATCCTGGCGCTGCTGGCGTTCCCCATGACCTTCTTCGCCCACCGCGCGCTGACCCGCTTCGTGCTGTCCGGGCGCAAGGGCGGCAACGAGGACATCACCGAGGTGGTGGAAGAGCACTTCGGCGTGGGCGCCGGCAAGCTCATCACCTTGCTGTACTTCTTCGCCATCTTCCCGATCCTGCTGGTCTACAGCGTGGCTTTGACCAACACCCTGACCAGCTTCTTCGAGCACCAGCTGCACATCGGCGCGCCGCCCCGGGCGCTGCTGGCCCTGCTGTTGATCTGCGGGCTGATGATCGTGGTGCGCTGCGGCCAGCAGATCATCGTCAAGGCCATGAGCGTGCTGGTCTATCCCTTCGTTGCCTCGTTGCTGTTGCTGGCCCTGAGCCTGATACCCAACTGGAACGGCGCGTTCTTCGCCCAGGCCAACGAAGGCATCAGCGCCTCCAAGCTGCTGCTGACCCTGTGGCTGGCGATCCCGGTGATGGTGTTCTCGTTCAACCACTCGCCGATCATCTCGGCGTTCGCCGTCGACCAGAAGCACCGTTATGGCAATGATGCCGACCGCAAGAGCGGCCGCACCCTGGCCACCGCCCATGTGATGATGGTGCTGACGGTGATGTTCTTCTGCTTCAGCTGCGTGCTGGCCCTGAGCCCGGCCGACCTGGCCGCGGCCAAGGCGCAGAACATCTCGATCCTGTCGTACCTGGCCAACCACTTCCAGACCCCGGTGATCGCCTTTGTCGCGCCGCTGATCGCGCTGGTGGCGATCACCAAGTCGTTCCTCGGTCACTACATCGGTGCCAGCGAAGGTTTCCAGGGCATGATCGTCAAGAGCCTGCGCGGACGCGGCAAGACCTGGCCGGCCAAGCGCCTGGAGCGCGCCACGGCGTTGTTCATGCTGGTGACCTGCTGGGCGGTGGCGACCCTCAACCCGAGCATTCTCGGGCTGATCGAAAGCCTGGGGGGGCCGGTGATCGCCTGCTTGCTGTTCCTGATGCCGATGTATGCGGTGCAGAAGGTACCGGCGTTGCGCCAGTACTCGGGCAAGCTGTCGAACGTGTTCGTGGTTTTGATCGGCTTGATCACGCTGTCGGCGATCGCCTACAGCTTCATGGCCTGACCGATGATCGCGGGGCCAGTCCGCTGCCACACCTTGATGTGGCTGCGGGCTGGCCCCGCGACGGTTCAGATCAAGCGTTTTCCAGGTGCTTGATCACAGCCTTCAGGCGTTCCGCTGGTTGCGGTTGGTCCTGGTGGGTGATGTCCGGCGCCTTGCGCACGCGGCCATGCTGGTCGACCCAGTGGCCGTTGCTGAAGTAGCGGTAGCTGGCAGTGCCGGCGTTCCAGCCTTGGTCGAGCAGGCCTTGCAGGTGGAAGGTCTGGGCGATCTGGCTGAGCGGGCCGCTCGGGCTGCCATCCAGGTGCAGGACAATTGACGGGCTACCTGAAGGTGCGAACGGCAGTTCGCTGTAGCCACCCCACACCTTGGCGTGGAACACCTGGACCGGATGCGTGGCCTGGATGATCGAGGCCCTGCCGGTGACCTTCTTCTGCACGGTATTCACCAGCAGGTCGAGGGTCAGGATCGGGGCGCCGAGCAGCCCGTTGCTGACGTTCAGGCGGGTATGAAAAAGTCCGAAGGACATGCTGATTCTCCTTGTCTGCTCAGGCTTTCTTGGCGGCCTTGGTGGCCGGGCTCTTGGTCGAGGCGAGGGCCTGGTCCAGGGCTTTGCCGACGGCACCGCTGGCCAGTTGCTTGAGTTGCGCGACGTCACCCGTGGCGATCACGGCTTCCAGGGTGGCGTTGTGCAGTTCGGTGGTCAGGTCGACGTTCGCCAGTGTCTGGATGCGTTTGAGCTCAAGCACGACGGGTACGTTGTCCACCTCGATCCAACGCTGGCCGTTGTAGTAACGGTAGCTGGCCGTGCCTTTCTGCCAGTCCAGGTCAAGCAGTGCGCGCAGTTCGAACTGCTCCGGCGAATTGGCGTGTGGGCCACCGTGGTTGCCACGTACCGTCAGCAGGATCTTGCCTTCGCTTGGCGGTTGCACGGTGAGGTAGCTGTAGGTGCCCCAGGCATCCAGGCCCAGCTCCAGCGGTGGGTTGGTGGTCTGGGTGATCTGCGCGTGGCCGTTGACGCTGCGGTCTGGCGTATAGACCAGCAGATCCAGCTGCAGGCGCGGGGCGCCCGGGGCATTGTTACCAATGAGGTAGGACACCGGGAACAGGCCTTCCGACGGTGCGGTCAGCGATACAGACATGATTGCCTCCGTTGCATTCAATGAATGAAATACCGTAACCAACGCTTGCGCAGGCGGACGGGGGAGAGAAGGGGAGAGGCAGGTAGACGGGCGGATGTACTGGCGTGCCCGGTGCGAGCGGCTGTTGGCAGCCGGCTTGTGCAGCCATCCCTGAAGTGCGGTGCCGCCTGCCTGGCAGCCCGCTTGAGTTAAGCAGGCAAAAAGTGCAGTGATGGCCTTTTTGCAGTATGTCCGACGAGTGGTGTCAATCAGGGCTGCAAGCCGGCTCCCGATCCGTGGGAGCGGGCTTGCCCCGCGATTAGATCTACAGGCTGGACTGCCTCACTTCGACTTTTTCTGCAATGCCACGAAGCTGCGGCGCATGTCGCTGGCCCAGCCATCGAGCACCGGCTTGACGTCGTTCAGGGTCAGTTGCGTGCTGTCGTTCTCCAGTTCCTTGCCGCTGCCCTTGCGCACTACCTGGGCCAGCACGTTCTGGTTGCCGCCGTCGAGGAATGCAGCCTCCACGGCAATGTCCACGGCCTGGTCGCGGCCGCCGGCGGCCGTGTTGACCGCCGCGGCCACCAGGGCGATGGGGATCACCTCGTAGGGCTTGAGGCCTTCGGTGCTGGTGGACACCGCGGTGATCGCCGGGCGCACCACGATGGTGTTCGGGCCGGGTTCCTTGACCAGGGTGAGCACGCTGCCCAGCTCTCGGCGCATCGCTTCGTTGAAGTAGCGGGTGATCTCCTGCAGGGTCTGCGCCGAGATCACGTTGGTCGGCTGTGGCTTGGGATAGAACTGGCTTGGCTCGATGAACACCTTGGTGTACTGGCTGGCCTTCACGTCCGGGTCGATCCAGCGCATCACCGGCGCACCGGAGACGCTCTCGGCCGGTTTCAGGCGGCTGTAGTCCTTGAGAAAGCCGGAATAGTCCTTGGGATCGACACGGTTGCTGGAACAGGCAACCAGGGCCAGCAGAGCAGCGCACAGCAGGGTGGTGCGAGGCAGGTGCTTCATGATGACGAGGTCCATGAGGGAAGTGGCCAGAACAACGCTAGCAGGTGGTTGGCCGAAGGCCAGTGTTCGGATGGCGACGGTTGCCGTTTCCTACTGTATTGCCGGAATACGCTGACTATCGATGGGGCTCTGACACTGTGAAGGTATGCCCTCCACGGGTATGTTTATTCTGGAGGTCCACTGTGACCAGCAAACTCATTGAATCACTGCGTGCCGACCTCTCGGCCCTCGAGCAGGCAGGTGCCGTCGGCAAGGTCACGTTGCGTGACTTCGAGGCGATCTGCCCAGCCCCGGTGCGGGCGTTCAGTGCCCAGGACATTCGCCACCTGCGCGAAGCGCTGAACTTCAGCCAACCGGTGTTTGCCCTCCACCTGCACACCAGCGCATCGACGGTGCGCAAGTGGGAGCAGGGCGAAACACGCCCGGCCGGGCCTGCCCTGAAGCTACTGAACATCATTGCCGACAAGGGGCTGCAGGCCATCCTCTGAAGCAGGGTTGTCAGCCCAGCGCCTCGCGCAACCGGTACCACAGCATGCCCAGCGCCAGCAGCGGCGAGCGCAGTGCCTTGCCGCCGGGGAAGGTCAGGTGCGGCACCGCGCTGAACACATCGAACCCCTGGCTGTGCTCGGTGGCGATGGCCTCGGCCAGCAGCTTCGCGGTCCAGTGGGTGACGTTCAGGCCATGCCCGGAGTAACCCTGGGCATAGAACACGTTGGGGTGCTGGCCGAGCCGACCGACCTGGGGGAAACGGTTGGCGGTGATGCCGATCATGCCGCCCCACTGGTAGTCCAGGCGTACCTCGGCCAGTTGCGGGAATACCTTGAGTACCTTGGGCCGCATGTAGGCGCCGATGTCCTTGGGGTCGCGCCCGGAATAGTGGCAGGCGCCGCCGAACAGCAGGCGGCGGTCGGCGGTCAGGCGGTAGTAGTCCAGCCCCACCTTCTGGTCGCACAGCGCCATGTTCTGCGGGATCAGCGTGCGCGCCAAGGCCTCAGGCAAGGGCTCGGTGGCCACCACGTAGCTGCCGGCCGGCAGCACCTTGCCGCACAGGCGCGGTTCCAGCGCGTCGAGATGGGCGTTGCAGCCCAGGATCAGGCTGTGAGCGCGGACCTTGCCCCGGGCGGTGTGCAGGGTCACCGTGCTGCCATGCTCGATGCGCAGCACCGGGCTGTGCTCGAAGATCCGCACACCCAGGCCGTGGGCGGCGCGCGCCTCACCCTGGACCAGGTCGAGCGGGTGCAGGTGGCCCGATCCCATGTCCACCAGGCCGCCGGCGTACAGGTCGCTGGCGACGATCTCGTGCATGCGTTCGGGGTTGACCAGGCGGGTCTCGTGGCGATAGCCCAGCTCGGCCAGGTCGCGCTGCTCGTCTTCGAAGGCGGCGAACTGGGCGGGGGTGTTGGCCAGCTCGCAGAAACCCCAGCGCAGGTCGCATTCGATGCCGTATTGCTCGATGCGATTGGCCACCAGGGCCACCGAATCGATGCCGGCCTGCTTGAGGTAGCGCACGCCGTCCTGGCCGACATGGCGGGCAAAGCCGGATACGTCGTGGCCGATGCCGCGGATCAGCTGGCCGCCGTTGCGTCCACTGGCGCCCCAGCCGATGCGGCGGGCTTCCAGCAGGATCACCGAGAGGCCGCGCTCGGCCAGTTCCAGGGCGGCATTGACCCCGGTCAGGCCGCCGCCGACCACGCAGACATCAGTCTGCAGGTCCTGGTCGAGCACCGGATAGGTGGCCGCCTGGCGCGCCGAGGCGGCATAGTAGGAGGCGGTGTGTTCGTTCATCTGTGGCATGGGCGGGCTCGGCTCAGCGGTTGGACTTGATCTTGCTCCAAGAGCGGGTCATCTGCCGCAGGATCCCGGGGCTCTGCATGGTCGAGACATACAGGTTGTCCAGCACTTCCTGGGGCGGGTAGATTTCGGGGTTATTCACCAGCGCCGGATCCATGTCGGCCTTGGCATCCGGGTTGGCGTTGGCGTAGCCGACCGTGGCGCTGACCTTGGCGATCACCTTGGGGTCGAGCAGGTAGTTGATGAAGGCCAGGGCCTGCTCGGGGTTCTTGGCGTCCTTGGGGATGGCCAGCAGGTCGAACCACAGGTTGCTGCCTTCCTTGGGAATGCTGTAGGCAACCTTGACGCCATTGCCCGCCTCCTCGGCGCGGTGGGCGGCCTGCAGCACGTCGCCGGAATAGCCGAAGGCGATGCAGACGTCGCCGTTGGCCAGGTCCGAGACGTACTTGGAGGAGTGGAAGTAAGTGATGTAGGGGCGTAGCTCCAGTAGGCGGGCCTCGGCCTTGCGGTAGTCGTCGGCCTTCTCGCTGCGCGGGTTCATGCCCAGGTAGTTGAGCATGGCCGGGAACAGCTCGTCCGGCGAGTCCATGAACGCCACGCCACACTGCTTGAGCTTCTTCAGGTTGTCGGCTTCGAACAGCACGGCCCAGGAATCGATCTTGTCGATGCCCAGCACCGCCTTGACCTTGTCGACGTTGTAACCGATGCCGTTGGTGCCCCAGAGGTATGGCACGGCGTACTGGTTGCCCGGGTCGTTCTGTTCCAGTTGCTTGAGCAGTTGCGGGTCCAGGTGCTGCCAGTTCGGCAGCTTGCTGCGGTCCAGCGGCAGGAAGGCTCCGGCCTGGGCCTGGCGCGCGAGAAAATGGTTGGAGGGCACGACCACGTCGTAGCCGGTGCGCCCGGCCAACAGCTTGCCCTCCAGGGTCTCGTTGGAGTCGAACACGTCATAGACCACCTTGATCCCGCTGCTGGCCTGGAAATCAGCCAGGGTGGTGTCACCGATGTAGTCGGTCCAGTTGTACACGCTGACCGTCGGCTGGGCCTGGACGGCGGCGCCGAACAGCAGGGCGAAGGTTGCGGGGATCAAAGCTTGCGGATGACGCATGTCGACACCTCGTTGGTCTTGTTCTTCGAATTCGGTGGTGTAGGGGCTGCTTTGCAGCCCATCGCCCGCAAGCCGGCTCCCACAGAAATTGTGTCGCTGGTGTGGGAGCTGGCTTGCCAGCGAAAGGGGTGCACAGCACCCCAAGGCGGATCACACGCTGAGTAGCAGGAACTCACGCTCCCACGAGCTGATCACCCGCTTGAAGTTCTCATGCTCGGCGCGCTTGACCGCGACGTAGCCCTGGACGAACTGCTGCCCCAGGTACTGCTGCACCTTCTCGCAGTCTTCCATGTGCTGCAGTGCGTCCTCGATGGTGATCGGCAGGCGCAGGTTGCGTCGCTCGTAGGCGCGGCCTTGCACCGGGGCGCTGGGTTCGAGCTTCTCGACCATGCCGATATAGCCGCACAACAGGCTTGCGGCGATGGCCAGGTAGGGGTTGGCGTCGGCGCCCGGCAGGCGGTTCTCCACGCGCATCGCCTCGGGGCTGGAGGTCGGCACGCGCAGCCCGGCGGTGCGGTTCTCCTCGCCCCACTCGACGTTCACCGGCGCCGAGGTGTCGGGCAGGAAGCGGCGGAACGAGTTGACGTTCGGGGCGAACATCGGCAGCAGCTTGGGGATGTACTTCTGCAGGCCACCGATATGGTGCAGGAACAGCTCGCTCATGCTGCCGTCGTCATTGGCGAAGATCGGCTTGCCGGTGGCGATGTCGACCACACTCTGGTGCAGGTGCATGGCGCTGCCCGGCTCGTCGGTGATCGGCTTGGCCATGAAGGTGGCGGTGACGTTGTGCTTGAGCGCCGCCTCGCGCAGGGTGCGCTTGAACACGGTGATCTGGTCGGCCAGGTCCAGGGCGTCGCCGTGACGGAAGTTGATTTCCATCTGCGCCGGGCCGTCCTCGTGGATCAGCGTGTCCAGGTCCAGGCCCTGGATCTCGCACCAGTCGTAGACGTCCTCGAACAACGGGTCGAATTCGTTGGCGGCGTCGATGGAGAACGACTGGCGGCCACTCTCGGCGCGGCCCGAGCGGCCCAGCGGCACCTGCAGCGGCAGGTCCGGGTCTTCGCAGCGCTGGGTCAGGTAGAACTCCATCTCCGGCGCGACGATCGGCTGCCAGCCCTTGTCGGCATACAGCTTGAGCACCTTCTTCAGCACGTTGCGCGGCGACAGCTCGATAGGGTTGCCCTGCTTGTCGAAGGTGTCGTGGATGACGATCGCGGTCGGTTCGATGGCCCAGGGGATCTGGTACACCGCCGTGGGGTCGGGGCGGCAGACCATGTCGATGTCGGCGGCGTCGAGCAGGCTGTAGTAGATGTCGTCATCGACGTAGTCGCCAGTGACGGTCTGCAGCAGCACGCTCTCCGGCAGGCGCATGCCGCGCTCGTGGAGGAACTTGGCGGTCGGGGCGATCTTGCCGCGGGCGATGCCGGTCAGGTCGCTGATCACGCATTCGACTTCGGTGATCCGGTGTTCTTTCAGCCAGGTGGACAGCTGATCGAAGGGGGCGTTCATACAAACCTCTTGGTTGGGTAGTTGTGGTGGGACGCAAGGCGTTCATCGCCGCAGGGCACTTCCCACAGGTGACGCTGAGGACTATCTTGGTCGCTGCCCCCCGGGGCGATCTATCCACTTTCTTCGGCAATCAATGCACCAAAAGAGTGCAACTAGGACAGCGCGTGACAACGCCAACCGCCTTGCAGGTCCAGGACTTCCGCACCACCGATGTGACCGAGCAGACCCGCGCCACCCCAGGCTGGCAGCAGCAGTATCGGCAGATGTCCCCCGGGCATTTCAACGGCCAACTGCGCTGGCTGGGGCTCGATGGCGTCGAGGTGTACGAGGAGCGCCTGAACACCCGGGTCGAGCAGTTCTTCCGCGCCCCCAGCGGCGCCCTGGCGTTCTGCTTCGACCGCAGCGAGAACAGCCTCTACCTGCTCAACGAAGACAGCCGCAATATCTGGATCACCCCGGAGAACTACCAGGAAGTGGCGGTGGTGTTCGAGCAGCCGTTCCTAGCCAGCCACGGCCTCGACCTGGAGCGCCTGCGCGGTCTGTTCATGGTGCCGCTGACCTGCCAGCAGAATGCCCTGTTCGGCAACTGGCTGAGCGCCACCCTGACCCGCCTGGGCCAGGCCGATTGCCCGCTGGAGGGCAGGGCGCTGGCCGAGCAATTACTGGAAGACTGCCTGTTCATCCTCGACAACGCCGGTCAGCGCCTGCAGGGCGAGGCGCTCGGACGGCGCGACGAGGAGCGGGCGATCATGCGCCGGGTCAGCGAATGGGCCGCCGATTGCCCCGACGAAACCCTCAACCTGGTGGAGCTGGCCAAGGTCGCCGGGGTTTCCGTGCGTCAGTTGCAGCAAGCCTTCAAAGGCTTCACCAACCTGCCGCCGGCGCACTGGTTGCGTCTGCGGCGGCTGAACGGCGCGCGGCGCGACCTGCTGGCAGGTGACGCGACCGTGGCCGAGGTGGCCATGCGCTGGTCGTTCTGGCATTTGGGGCGGTTCTCCGAAAGCTACCGCCAGCTGTTCCGCGAATTGCCGAGCGAGACGCTCAGGCGTGGTCGGGGAAACTAGGACCGAGCGGTAAAACTTGCTAGGGTGCCCGCCGCAGTCCTTGGGAGCATCGGCATGGATACCGAGCGGGCACCACGTTTCACCTACCAGAAAGTCCACCGCTACCTGAGCGACTGGCTCGACGCCCGCACGCCGGAGCTGGAGCATCGGTTACCCTCGCTGCGCGATGTCGCCCGGCATCTGCAGGTCTCGCTGTCGACCAGCAAACAGGCGTTCGCCTTGTTGGAGGCCCAGGGCCGCATCCAGGCCCGGCCCAAGGTCGGCTACTTCAGCGTGGCCCTGGCCTCGGTCGGGCAATTGCCCCCTTCGTTGAACCTGATCGACCGCCTGTACGCCAGTGCCCGGCAGCCGGGCATGCTGGCCCTTAGCAGCGACTCGCCGACCATGCTCGCTTCCCTCGAAGGACCGCTGCTGACGGTCGAGCGCGAGCTGCTGCGCCAGTTGCCACGCGCCGACGCGCCGCCGTTCTCGCCCTGTGGCGAGTCCTCGCTGCGTGAGGCCTTGGCCCGTTGCTACAGCCGTAGCGTCGATGATCACTGGCAGGCCGACCAGGTGTTCATCGGCGCCGACTGGCGTAGCGTGTTCGAACTGGCCGTGCGCACACTCTTGCCCCCGGGCGCCAGGGTGCTGGTCGAGTCGCCTTGCTCCTGGCTGGTCCTGCGCCTGCTGCAAGCTGCGGGGCTGAACATTGTCGAGGCGCCACTCGGCGCGGATGGCCGCTTCGATCTGGAGGCGATGGCGCGGCTGCTGGCAGAGAAGCCCGTGCAGGCGGCGGTGCTGTCATCGACCGTGAACATTCCCCAGGGTGGCGTGATGCCGGTCGAGGACAAGCAGCGGTTGTGCGCGCTACTGGCCGAACATCAGGCGTGGCTGTTCGAGAACGACAGTTATGGCGCGTTGTGCGACGACCCGGCGCGCTCGCGCTATCGCGACCATGCCAATCCCCAGCGCCTGCTGGTGCTGGCCGGTTTCGACAAATGCATCGGCGCCGAGGCACCGTTCGGCTACCTGCTGTGCCGTGGCGCGGCCGCTAGCCTGGCGGCGGCCTTCCTGGCCCAGGGCTTTCGCCTGCCCAGCTACCGTCAGCAGGCCGTTGCCCGCCTGCTGGTTTCCGGGCGCCTGGCGCGACACCAGGTGCAACTGATCCGGCACCTGGCGCATAGCCGACAGCGCATGGCGCAGCTGCTGCAGCGCCACGCCGGCGATTGCCTGCGCCTGAGCATGCCGGTGGCGGGCGCCACGTTCTGGCTGCAGGCATTGCGTCCGGTGGACATGCAAGCTGTCTGCGAGCAGTTGCTGGAGCAGGGCATCGTCATCGTGCCGGGCACGGTGTTCAGCCGGGCCGGGTACTGGCGGGATCATCTGCGCCTGAGTTTCACCGTCGATTGGCAGCAGGATATCGAGGGTGCGCTGGTATCGCTGGCCCAGGCGATCCGCCGGGCGCCTCAGCAGCCGTAGCAATGCTCGCGTTCTGGGAACTCGCCCTGGCGCACTTCGTTGGCGTAGCGGGCGCAGGCGACCCGGATCACCGCCGCCACGTCGGCATACTGCTTGACGAACCTCGGCTTGCGCGGCCCGCCCAGCCCCAGCAGGTCCTCGGTCACCAGGATCTGGCCATCGCAGGCGGGGGAGGCGCCGATGCCGATGCACGGTTGCCGGCTTTCCTCGCTGATACGTCGGGCCAGCGGCTCGGCCACGCCTTCGAGCAGCAGGCTGAAGGCGCCGGCGGCCAGGTTGGCACGGGCGTCCTCAAGAATCATCGCGGCGCTGTGCTCGGTGAGCCCCTGGGCCTTGTAACCACCCAGCACATTGACGAACTGCGGCATCAGGCCAACGTGGGCCATCACCGGGATGCCCCGCTCAACCAGAAAGGCCACGGTGGCGGCCAACGTCCGGTTGCTCTCCAGCTTCACGGCGTCGCAGCCGGTGGCGGACAGGACCTGGGCGCAGTTGCGCAAGGCCTGCTCGGGGGATTCCTGGTAGCTGCCGAACGGCATGTCGGCAATCACGCAGGCATGCTGGGTGCAGTCGACCACGGCGCGGGTGTGGGTGATGGTTTCTTCCAGGCGCATGGCCAGGGTCGAGCGCCGGCCGTAGGCGACCATGGCGGTCGAATCGCCTACCAGGATGAAATCCACCAGAGGGTCTATCAGGCGCGCGATCGGGGCGCTGTAGGCGGTGAGGGCGACGATCTTCTGTCGGCCCTTCATGGCGGCAAGATCAGGAACGGTCAGGCGGTGGCTGGTGGTCTGGGAGCTCATCGGTACCTCCGGAGTGCTGGGGAGGTGCTCGATTATTCGTTCGCGTGGCGGGGATTCAAGATACAGACTCGGGCTGATTTGCAGCCCAGCCCTGTGTAGGAGCGGCCTTGCCGAGGCGTCGGACCGGTCGGAATGGGGCGCGTAGCGGCCCCAGGGTCTATGTCGCAACACAGATCGTCGGGGCCGCTCTGCGGCCCTTTCCGACCGGTCCGACGCCTCGGCAAGGCCGCTCCTACAAAGGGATCGTGCCTGGATTGAGTGCGGGGAGCGAGAGGATCAGTTGCGATCCAGCCACACCGTCTGGGCGTTGGTGAACTCGCGCACGCCGAAGTGCGACAGTTCACGGCCGAACCCGCTCTTCTTCACCCCGCCGAACGCCACGCGGGGGTCGGAGGCGCAGTAGCCGTTGATGAACACGCCGCCAGTGTCCAAGGCTGCGATCATGCGCTCGGCCAAGGCATAGTCGGCGGTGTAGATCGTCGCGGCCAGGCCGAATTCGCTGTCGTTGGCCAGCTCCACGGCGTGCTCGGCATCGCGGGCGCTGATGATCGCCGCCACCGGGCCGAACAGCTCCTGCTTGAAGGCGGTCATGTCCGGGGTGACGTTGGCGAACACCGTCGGCGCGTAGAAGTTGCCCACGCCTTCGATCTTGCTGCCGCCCAGCAGCAGGGTGGCGCCTTCGGCCAGGGTCGCCTGGACCTGGCCGTCGAGTTCGTCGCGCAGGTCGTAGCGGGCCATCGGGCCGATGTAGGTGGCGTCGTCCAGCGGGTTGCCGAGGGTCAGCGCGCGGGTTGCCGCGACGAATTTTTCGGTGAACGCCTCGACGATGCTTTGCTCGACGATCAGGCGCTTGGCGGCTGCGCAGACTTGCCCGGTGTTCTGGTAGCGGCCGATCACCGCGGCCTTGACCGCGGCATCGAGGTCGGCGTCGGCCAGCACGATGAACGGGTCGGAACCGCCCAGTTCGAGCACGCACTTCTTCAGCGCGGCGCCGGCCTGCGCGCCGATGGCCATGCCGGCGCGCACGCTGCCGGTAAGGGTGATGGCGGCAATGCGCGGGTCGTTGATGGCGCGGGTGACGCCTTCGGGGGTGACGTTGAGCACCTCGAACACGCCTTCAGGCAGGCCGGCGCGCTTGAACAGGTCGGCCAGCAGGTAGGCACTGCCCATCACGTTGGGCGCGTGCTTGAGCACATAGGTGTTGCCCGCCAGCAGCGCCGGCACCGCGCCGCGCAGTACCTGCCAGATTGGGAAGTTCCACGGCATCACGGCGAGAATCGGGCCCAGCGGGCGGTATTCGATGCGGGCCTTTTCGACCTGGGTCGGCTCCGGTGCCAGCATGGCCGGGCCGTGTTCGGCGTACCACTGGCACAGGCCGACACACTTGCTGACCTCGCCGCGGGCCTGGCTGATCGGCTTGCCGATTTCGCGGGCGATCATCTGGGCAAAGGCTTCGGCGTTGGCCTGCAGGGCCTGCCCGAGCGCGACCAGGTACTCGCTGCGCTGACCCAGCGACACATTGCGCCACTGGTTGTAGCCCGCCTTGGCGCGTTGCAGCGCCGCGTCCAGTGCGGCGTCGGTGTCGAAGGCGTAGTGGCCGATCCGTTCGCCGCTGTAGGGATCGACGGAAATGGCGTGGGTCAGGCTGCTGATCTCGCTCATGGCAGGACTCTCATTGTTTTGATCGGGTGAGCCCAGACTAGGGGTAGCGTGCTTTAATGAAAACTGAATAATAATGAGTGAAACATTCACGTTTGGAGAATGACCGTGGACCTGGTGCAACTCGAGATGTTCAAGGCTGTGGCCGAGCACGGCAGCATCAGCGCCGCCGCCCAGCAGATCCATCGGGTGCCGTCGAACCTGACCACCCGCATCAAGCAGTTGGAGGAGGATCTGGGCGTCGAGCTGTTCATCCGCGAGAAGAGCCGCTTGCGCCTGTCGCCGGCCGGCTGGAATTTCCTCGAGTACACCCGGCGCATCCTCGACCTGGTGCACGAGGCACGGCTGACCGTGGCGGGCGAGGATCCCCAGGGCACCTTCGCCCTGGGCTCGCTGGAAAGCACGGCGGCGGTACGCATCCCGGCCTTGCTGGCGGCGTACAACCAGCGCTACCCCAAGGTCGACCTGGACCTCTCCACCGGCCCGTCGGGGACCATGCTCGAAGGCGTGCTGTCCGGGCGCCTGGTGGCGGCCTTCGTCGATGGCCCGGTGCTGCACCCGACGCTCGAGGGCATGCCGGTGTTCGAGGAGGAGATGATGGTCATCGCGCCGCTCAACCACCCGCCGGTCACCCGCGCGCGCGATGTGAACGGTTCGAGCATCTACGCGTTTCGCGCCAACTGCTCGTACCGCCACCATTTCGAGAGCTGGTTCGTCCATGACCAGGCGGTGCCGGGCAAGATCCACGAGATGGAGTCGTACCACGGCATGCTGGCCTGCGTCAGTGCCGGGGCGGGCCTGGCGATGATGCCGCGCAGCATGCTCGACAACATGCCGGGGTGCCGCACGGTAAGCGCCTGGCCGATGGCCGAGGACTTCCGCTACCTGAAGACCTGGCTGGTGTGGCGGCGGGGCACGGTGTCGCGCAGCTTGAGCATGTTCATCAAGCTGCTGGAGGAGCGTCGTGAGCTGCCCACGTCCTGACGGACTAACGGTGCGCCGGAATGCGAACCCCAGCCTCGGAAAGTCCTCCAAATGGTGTAGACCATCCCCCAAGTGGGAGGAATGCACCATGCGTACCCATCATTACGGCTTGTGCGCGGCGCTGTTGCTGGCCTTGGCCATGCCCTGGACATTGGCGGCGGCCGCCGACCTGAACGCGCCCATCGATCCGCAGGGCGTGCAGCTGCAACCCCAGGAGCAGAACGGCATCCGCTACCTGCAAGGCGGTATCGGCCAGGACGAGGCCAATGCCCTGCGCCGCACGCCCGGCTATGACCTGCATATCACCCTGTCGACCGGTGCGGACGGCAAGTTCCAGAGCGGCGCCGCGCTGGACATCCAGTCGGCCCAGGGCCAATCGGTGCTGGCGCTGCAGGACGTCGGGCCGCTGATCTTCGTGCAGTTGCCTGCGGGGCACTACCGGGTGATCGGCAATGCCGATGGCCGGACCGTGCAGCAGCAGGTGACGGTGGACGGAAAGGCGCCGGCGCGGGTCGATCTCAACTGGCGCTGAGGACGCGATCGCGGGGCAAGCCCGCTCCCACGAGGGCGGTGGAGGGGCGTAATGCATCTTCAGGACCGCCTGCAAGCTCTGGATGAGGTGGGTTACGCCGTCATACCCAAGGTGCTCGATCCCGTGCAGATCGCGCTGCTACGCTGCGCCATTGACGACCTGCAGCCAATCCACTGGGACTACCAGGGCCTGTTGGAGCACTACAAGTGCGTCTTCAACCGCGATCCGCTGTGGCTGCCGTTTCTCGACCTGCCGGCGCTGATCGAACTGGCCGAGGCGGCGCTGGGCAGCGATTGCCACATCATCGGCCAGACTGCCTGGCGCAGCCACCCCGGCTATCCGGGCATGGGCCTGCATCTCGATCACCTGCCATTCGAACTGCCAGGCGACGCGGGCTTCACGCCGCCCGTGCAGATCCTTACGGCGCAGCTGTACCTCTGCGATATCGACGATGCGATAGGGCCGACCTGGATCGTGCCCGGCAGCCATCATGCCGGGCGCCACCCCGGCGAGGGTGAACAGGCCTGGCAAGGGCAGGGCGCGGTGGCAGTGCTGTGCCGGGCCGGTGATGCACTGGTGTTTCGCAGCGATGTCTGGCATGGCGGCGGCACCAACCGCAGCGTCGGACAGGTGCGCGACATGCTCCAGGTGCACTACGGCCGGCGCATGGTGGCGCAGAAATTCTCACCCTACCTGCGCTGGCAGTTCAACCCGCAGGTGCTGGCCCAGGCCACACCCCGCCAGCGCCGGCTGCTCGGCGAGCACGAGGAGGCGGAATACGACTGAACCCTTGAATGGTACGTAGTGTCCTTAGCCAATAGTGGCAAATCACTTTCCACTATCGGAATATTCGGACAATAATCGAGGAAGTATTACCACTTGTAACCCGGTTGGATGTGCCGGGTCGCCGGTGCACAACGAGGGGCGCAGCCCCCACTTGCCGCAGGCACGCGCAAGATCGCGGGCCTGCCCGTGAAGACCATCAGGAGAAGTCATTTGATGAAGACCCGTCTCGCCACTACGTTGGCTGCCGCCGTGCTGGCATTCGCCGGCGCCAACTTGGCCCAGGCCGCCCAGGTGTCCGGTGCCGTGGGTGCCACTGGCCAGGGCGACATGACCTACCGGATCGGGATGTCGTTCGACTGGGACAAGAAATGGCTGGAAAGCAGCACCGGCCACCTGACCGGTTACTGGGACGCGGCCTACACCTACTGGGAAGGCGGCGAGGCCAGCGGCGCCCATTCGCTGTCGTTCAGCCCGGTGTTCGTCTATGAGTTCAGTGGCTTCACCTACACACCATTCATCGAAGCCGGTATTGGTCTGGCTGCATTCTCCAAGACGGATGTGGGCGACCAGCGCCTGGGTTCGTCGGTGAACTTCGAGGACCGGATCGGTTTTGGCCTGAAACTGCCGGCGGAGCAGAAGATCGGTATTCGCGCGATGCACTATTCCAACGCTGGACTGAAGCAGCCTAACGATGGGATTGAGTCGTACTCGTTGTTCTATAGCAAAGGGTTCTGATTGTTGTTGCGGTCTTAGCGCTGGAAATTGGACAGAAGCCAACGGCGGGTATGACAGTCGATGGCTTCCATTGCATGTTCGAGTCGGGAAGGCCCACCACCGGGGTTAACGGTCACTAATTTCGCTAGCCTCGGATTCCCGTCTGGTACGCTGTAGTTCATTTTGAATTGTGAAGATTGGTAAGGTTATATTGGGGAGAGAGGATGCGTTGTCTGATCCCCCCGCCGATGCTTCATTGACCGTAAGCAAGTTCAGAAAGGTCTGAGCATCAGCTGCTCGGCTGGCAGCGATCTCTGAATGGTTGGTGCTCCACTCAGTAGTCAAACGACCAACAATTGCACTACCTGCACTGAGTCCTCCCAGGATGTTGCCTCCCCCCGGCATCGAGAGGCCCACAAGGGATGTGATGAGGTTCGTTCCGTCGGCTACTGGCGACGCCACGGCTTTAATGGCGTCAGTCGTAGAGAACGCTTCGGGCGGTTGAACACCATTGGTGATGGGCCGTCGGCTTTGATTAATTAACTCGTTGGCCCTCGCCACCCGCCTGTTGGTCCTTAGAACGTTCAGTGCAACGTCCAGATTCTTTTCAAACTTGTTGAGCCATATCAGTGCCGTCCCATGTAGCACATTGAACACATCAAATGTGCCTGTTGGATCTCGATGGTTCACCGGATCCCCCTTGCAATAGGCATATGCATTAAGACCGCCGGCCCCGAATGGACTCAACCGGTCGGGAGAGTGAAAGCGCATAAGCCTCGGATCGTAGTTGCGGTGGCCATTGCCCAGGTGATAGACACCGGTCTCTGGATCGCGCAGTTGGCCGCAATAGGCCAAGCTGGCCCCCGACGCTGTTGTCAGTACGCCATAGGGGGTATAGGCCCTGAAGCATCCGGCACTTCCCAGTACAGACTGCTGCCAGTCAGTGATCGACAGATTGAGAGTCGCCAAGGAAGTCGCTCCGCTGCACAGGGATGTTCACCCTAGCATCGGTCTGAACCTCGGGTAACTGGCAGAATTGCCAGGTGGTGGATCGGGTGGGCAGGTACGCGGCAGGTTGATTCACCCGCTCGCGCCTGCCCAAACTGGCGTTTCAACGCACCGCCTTGATCGCCAGCACATTGCATAGCGGGTGTTCCAGCACATGCGCCGTGGTGCCGCCGAGAAACGCCTGCAAGGCATCGTGCCGGTGGTTGCCCATGACGATCACATCCACCCGGTGGGCCGCAATGTACTGGGTGATGGCCTTGACCGCCGGGCCTTCGAGGAAGTGGCGGCGCTCCAGGTCGATCTGGTAGTGGTCGCCCAGGCGATTGAACGCCGTGCGCTGGGCCGTGCGCACGCTTGTGTCGAAACCGGGCATGGTCACGGTGCCGGCGCCGAAGTCGGCGATATGGGTCCTGGCCGCATCACACACGTGCAACAGGTGCAGCTCGGCGTTGCACTGCAGGGCCAGGGCGTGGGCGCTGCGGATCACCTGGTCGTCCAGATGCTCGCCAGTGCCATGGCAGTTGAGGTCGACCGCCGCGGCGATCTGCCGGGGCAGGGGCAGGCGGATGTCGCTGACCAGGTGCACCGCCACCGGGCTGTCCTTGAGCAGTTGCCAGTCCAACGGGGTGACCAGCAGGCGCTTGAGGATGGGTTCGTGCTGCACGTCCTTGACCAGCAGG
The DNA here is from genome assembly GCF_014268865.1 of Pseudomonas sp. BW16M2. Lineage (NCBI taxonomy): Bacteria > Pseudomonadati > Pseudomonadota > Gammaproteobacteria > Pseudomonadales > Pseudomonadaceae > Pseudomonas > Pseudomonas sp. BW16M2. The sequence goes on from NZ_JABWRI010000014.1 coordinate 140,363, forward strand.
TCGCAGCCCAGGCGCTCGACCTGCTCGAGCACGCTGCCCAACGGGTCGCGGGTCAGCAGCAGTTCGGTGGAGACATCCAGGCCGGCATTGCGCAGTTGTTCGGCCTCGTCGGCCAGCCACTGGCGGTTGTCCTCGAGCAGGCGCTCGCGCTCGCGGCCGTCGCTCATCAGGCCGAAGGTGTCGACATCGTCGACGAAGACATTGAGGTCCAGCAGGGCCCCGCTGGATTCGGCCAGCGCCGCGGCGCGCTGCAGGGCAGGCGTGTGGCGCATCTGCGGGCCGAGCATGACCAACAATCGCTTGAACTGGCTCATCTCACACCTCCACGTGTGGCAGCCCCCTGTTCAGTCTAGACCCGCCGCCGGTGAAATCCCGTGGAGCGACGGCGGGTCGTCTTTCAGTGCGGCGCGCGCGGGATGGTCTTGAGCAGGTCTTCCGGGCTGATGTGCCCGACCACCTGGGCCACCGCGCTGCCCGGGGTCGGCAGGTCGATGATGTGGCTCTTCATCTTGCCGATCACGTGCATCTCGCAAGGCTTGCAGTCGAACTTCAGGGTCAGCACCTCGTCACCCTGGATCAGCTGCATCGGCGCCACCTTGGTGCGCACGCCGGTCACGCCCTTGGCCTGCTTGGGGCACAGGTTGAAGGAGAAACGCAGGCAGTGCTTGGTGATCATCACCGGCACTTCGCCGTGCTCTTCATGGGCCTCGTAGGCGGCGTCGATCAGCTGCACGCCGTGGCGGTGGTAGAAGTCGCGGGCCTTCTGGTTGTAGACGTTGGCCAGGAACGACAGGTGCGACTCGGGGTACACCGGCGGTGGCGTGGTCTCGGCCTTGCGTCCGCCCCGTGGGTGCGCCTTGACCCGTGCTGCGGTCAGCGCCTCGATGGCTTCGCGGCGCAGGGCCTTGAGCTGCGAGTTGGGGATGAAGTACGCCTGCGGCGCATCGAGCTCGATGGCCGTGGCGTGGTACATCGTGGTCCCCAGCTGGCCGAGCAGGTCGTGCAGTTGGTCCAGAGCCTGCTGTGGTTTGTTGGCGGCACCGAACGGTCCGTCGAGGGCCACTTGCACACTGACACCCTCTTCACTGCTGAGGGTGAGCATCAGGCGTTGTTCGCGCAGTACCGCATGCCACTCGACACCGACCCGACGCTCGGCGGAGGTGCGCTGCAGCGCCTGCTGCCAGTTGTGGTCGAGGTTGCGCGACAGCGGGTGGTTGGGGCGCAGCTTGTACAGGCCCTCGGGCATCTCGTTGGGTTCGACGCGGTAGCGGTAGCGCTTCTGGCCGTCTTCCTCGGATTCGCTCTTGAGTTCGGCGATGTTGGCGCGGAAACCCACGACCTCACGCTTGACCAGCACGTTGAGGCCGTCGCCGTTGGTCAGTGGGACATCGGTGGCCACCAGCAGGTCGCGTTTGCCGACTTTCTCCACCACGCCCACCGGCAGGCCGGTGAAGGTCGGCGAGTCGAAGGCGCCGATGTCGATCTTGCGATCACTGACGAAGTAGTCGGTGCTGCCACGGTGGAAGGTCTTGTCCGGGTCCGGCACGAAGAAGTGCTCGGTACGCCCGCTGGAGGCGCGGGCCAGTTCAGGACGGTCCTCGAGGATGGCATCGAGTTCCTTGCGGTAGTGGGCGGTGATGTTCTTCACATAGCCCACGTCCTTGTAGCGACCCTCGATCTTGAACGAGCGCACGCCGGCATCGACCAGGTCGCGCAGGTTGGCGGTCTGGTTGTTGTCCTTCATCGACAGCAGGTGCTTCTCGAAGGCCACCACGCGGCCCTGGTCGTCCTTGAGGGTGTAGGGCAGGCGGCAGGCCTGGGAGCAGTCGCCGCGGTTGGCGCTGCGCCCGGTCTGGGCGTGGGAAATGTTGCACTGGCCGGAGAAGGCCACGCACAGCGCGCCGTGGATGAAGAACTCGATGGCCGCGTCGGTCTCGGCGGCGATGCTGCGGATCTGCTGCAGGTTCAGCTCGCGGGCCAGCACCAGCTGGGAGAAGCCGGCCTGGTCGAGGAACTTGGCCCGCTCCAGGGTGCGGATGTCGGTCTGGGTGCTGGCGTGCAGCTCGATCGGCGGGATATCCAGCTCCATTACCCCCAGGTCCTGCACGATCAGCGCGTCGACACCGGCGTCGTACAGCTGGTGGATCAGCTTGCGGGCAGGTTCGAGCTCGTTGTCGTGGAGGATGGTGTTGATGGTGGTGAATACGCGGGCATGGTAGCGGCGGGCGAACTCCACCAGTTCGGCGATATCGCTGACCTCGTTGCAGGCGTTGTGGCGCGCGCCGAAGCTTGGGCCACCGATGTAGATGGCGTCGGCGCCGTGCAGGATCGCCTCGCGGGCGATGCTCACGTCACGGGCAGGGCTGAGCAGTTCCAGGTGGTGCTTTGGAAGGGACATGTCGTTATAGGTTCGGGCTGTCACGGTAAGGCGGGCATTGTAGCGGTGAAATGGCCCGACGGCACCTTCAGGGTGCCGGGTGGCCTTTATCGTGGGGCAGGCAGGTCAGCCCTTCGCCGCCATTGCCGTGACCTCGACACGCATCCCCTCGAACGCCAGCGAAGCCACGCCCACCGCCGCGCGCACCGGCCACGGCTTTTTGAAGAACCGCTGGTACACCTCGTTGAAGGCGGCGCGGTCGGCCATGTCGGTCAGGTAGATGGTCAGGTGAAGCACTCGGTCCATCGAGCTGCCGGCCCGTTCCAGGGCGACCTTGAGCGCCTGCAGGGTGCATTCGCACTGGGTGGTGATGTCGCCCAGCTCTAGGCTGCCGTCGGCCTGCACGGGGATCTGGGTGCTGACCAGGATGCCGTTGTACTCGGCAACGTCCGAGGAGATCGAGTCGGCGTCCGGGTCTGGGGTGTAGATGATGTCGCTGTTAGCCATGGGGTTTCGCCTTGCAACGGAAGGAAACCGCCAAGCCTACGCGAGCGGGGCGGTCTGGTCGAGGCGCGGCGGCCGGTCGCGGGCATTTGAAATACGCGGCGCGGGCGGTCAGAATCGCGCCCCGACCCGGCCACAGGCGCCGGGCCCAGGTTGTCAGAAGAGGCTTGCGTTGAACGAACACACATTGTCCATGCGTCTGGAGCGCGTGGCCGCCCATGTGCCGGCCGGGGCGCGCCTGGCCGATATTGGCTCGGACCATGGCTACCTGCCAGTGGCGCTGGTGCGCCGCGGTGCGATTGTCGCGGCGGTGGCCGGCGAGGTGGCGCTCACGCCTTACGAGGCTGCACGGCGCACCGTGCGTGAGAACGGCCTGGAGGATCGCATCACCGTGCGTCATGCCAGCGGCCTGGCGGCCATCGAGCCGGGTGATGGGATTACCGCGATCAGTATCTGTGGCATGGGCGGCGAGACCATCCGCGACATTCTCGAAGCCGGCAAGCAGTACCTGGGTAGTCATGAGCGCCTGGTCCTGCAACCCAACGGCGGCGAGCCCGCGTTGCGTCAGTGGCTGATGGGCAACGGCTACCGGATCGTCGACGAGGAAGTGCTGCGGGAAAACCGCTTCGACTACGAAATCATCGTCGCCGAACGTGCCGAGGCGGTAGCCTACACGGCCGAGCAGCTGTACTTCGGTCCGCTGCTGATGCAGGCGCGCAGCCCGGCTTTTCTGTTCAAGTGGCAGCGCATGCTGCGCCAGAAGCAGCAGAGCCTGGACAACTTCGCCCGGGCACGCCAGCCGGTACCCGAGGACAAGGTGCGCGACATCACCCGCCAGGCCGGTTGGATCCGCGAGCTGCTGACCTGAGCCCATTCATTTCGGGTTGACCACGCTGGCGGGCACCTTCAGCACCAACATGCCACCGAAGACGATGGCCACGGCCAGCACCTGCAGGGCCAGGCCCGGGTTGGCGGTGCTGTCGCGCATCCAGCCGATCAGGTAGGGCGCGGCGAACGAGGCGATGCTGCCGAACGAGCTGATCATGGCGATGCCGGCGGCCTGGGTGCCACCGGCCAGGAATGCTGGCGGCAGTTGCCAGAACATCGGCAGCGCGGCGCTGGCGCCCATGCCGGCGATCACCAGCCCGGTCATCACCAGCAAGGCATTGCCCGGCGCCGACCCGGCCAGGGCGATGCCGGCGGCGGCCATTAACAGTGGCACGCACAGGTGCCAGCGGCGTTCGCGCTGGCGATCCGAGGAGCGCCCGCAACCGAGCATGAACAGGCATCCGGCCAGATAGGGGATGGCGCTGAGCAGGCCGACCTGGCCATCGCTGCCGATACCGGCGCCATGGATCAGGCTGGGCATCCAGAAGGCCAGGGTGTTGACCGCCAGCATCACCGCGCAATACACCGCCACCAGCAGGCAGACCTGCGCGTTGCCGAGCAGACCGGCCAGCGAGCTGATGGGTTTGTGCCGCTCCTCACCGGCCATTTCCTCGCGCAACGCCTGCTTTTGCCCGGCATCGAGCCAGGCGACCTGCTCGAAGCTGTCTGGCAGGCACTTGAGCACCACCAGCCCGAGCAGCACCACCGGCAGGCCCTCGATCAGGAACATCCATTGCCAGCCGCGCAGGCCGCCCTGGTCGTGGAAGGCCTGGAGGATGCCGCCGGACAACGGCCCGCCGACCACGCCGGCCAAAGGCACGGCAATGGCGAACAGCGCGGTGATCTGGGCACGACGCCGTGCCGGATACCAGCGGTTGAGCACCACGAGGATGCCGGGGAAGAAACCCGCTTCGGCCACCCCCAGCAGAAACCGCAGGACATAGAAGCCGGCGGCATCCTGCACCCACATCATGCCGGTGGACAGCAGCCCCCAGACCACCATCAGGGTGGCGATCCAGCGCCGCGGCCCGACCCGTTCCAGGGCCAGGTTGCTGGGCACGCCGAACAGCGCGTAGGCGATGAAGAACAGGCCGGCGCCCAGGCCGTAGACCGTGTCGGAAAAGCCCAGGTCAGCGCTCATCTGCATCTTGGCGAAGCCGATGTTGATGCGATCCAGATGGGCGAACAAGTAGCACACCAGCAGCAGCGGCATCAGCCGCCAGGTGATGCGGGCATGGGAGGCGTCGCAGGCGCGCACGGACGTGGCCGTGGAGGTTTCTATCGTATTCATGGTCCGGGACGTTCTTGTTGTTGTCCCGGCAGATCATGCGGCGGTGTCGCGGGCGGGCAAATGCACTTTCAGCAAGATGGCTGGTATTTTTCCCAGGGCTTACAGCTGCGAGCAGTTGCCCATCTGTCGGTAGTCGACTTCACGGGTCTGGCCCTGGTGGTCGACGTAGACCATGTGCGCGGTGCCCACTTGGCAGTCGGCGTCATTGCTGGCCGGGGTGATCGAGATGACCTTGGCGATGTCCAGCGGCATGCCGTATTCGTAGGTGCTGGCGGTGGTGTCGGCCAGTGCGCCAAACGAGGCGAGGGTGGCGCTCAGGGCGAGCAGGGCGATCGAACGTTTCATGACAGGTTCCTCATTTATTGCGGATGGCTAATGATCCATTCATTTGTGTTTCACAATAAATGGGCTATCCCGTGATAGATTGCTGCCTTTCATGTATGAATGAGGCTGCCTGCCCATGGACATGCTGCATGCGATGCGAACCTTCGCCCGGGTAGTGGAGTGCGGCAGCTTCGCCGCGGCGGCCCAGGCCCTGGATATCTCTGCGGCACAAGTGTCGAGGATCGTCGCGGAGCTGGAGAACCAGTTGCAGACCCGCCTGCTGCACCGCACCACCCGACGCCTGCGCATGAGCGAGGCGGGGGAGCGGTTTTTAGAGCGCACCCGGCAGATCATGCTGCTTACCGAGGAGGCGGTGGACGAGGCCCGTGGCGCCCACCTCACGCCTCGCGGTCACCTGCGTTTCCATTGCACCCATGGCCTGGGGTTGCTGATGATGCCGCTGGTGGCGCGCTACAACGCCACCTGCCCGGAAGTGGTGATGGAACTGACCCTGTCACAGCGCAACCCCGACCCGCTGGCCGAGGGGCACGATGTGGTGATCACCATCGGCCAGGGCCTGCCGGACTCGCAGCTGATCGCCATCCCGCTGGGCAGCATCCACAGCATCCTCTGTGCTTCCCCGGAGTACCTGGCCCGCCACGGCGTGCCCGAGCGGCCTGAGGATTTGCACGAGCACATCTGCCTGCGCACGGTCGACCCGCTGTTCGAGGAGGACTGGTCGTTCGAGGGCCAGCCCGACAGCTGTGTGATCGTGCCCCAGGACACCTTTCTCACCAACGTCGCCGACGCCATGCTCAAGGCTACCGAACTGGGCATGGGCGTGGGGCTGCTGCCGTACTACTCGGCCAGCCAGGCCATGGAGGAAGGGCGCCTGTGCCGGCTGCTGGCGCCGCACCGGCTGCGCCAGCGGGAAATCTACGCGATCTACCCGTCGCGGCATTACCTGGACGCCAAGGTGCGCACCTGGCTGGACTTTCTCAAGGAGCAGTTGCCGTTGCTGTTTGCCGAGCACCAGCGCATTGCGGATGAGCCTCGCTACTGGCGCTGACAGACATCGAGGGGCAAGCCCGCTCCCACAAGGGCCTGTACAGGCTTGGTGGGAGCGGGCTTGCCCCGCGATGAGGCCGGTACAGCCAGGTCAACGGCTATCCTGATCCTCGGCGCTGCCGCCCGACGCCCCGGCTCCGGAACCTGTAGCTTCCCCCGTGCTGTTGGAGCCTCCAGCAGCGTCGTCGGCAGCATCGGAATCGCTGCCGGTATCACTGCTGTCGTTATCCTTGCTGCCACCGGGATTGTTGATACTGCCATCTTCACCGGCGGTCTTGCCCTGGTCTGTGGCGTGTCCGCTGTGGCTGTTGCCATCGTTCATGTCGGTCGCGGCAAGGCTGAGGGTGGCGCCGCCACCGAGCAGCAGCGCCAGCATCAAGGCGAGGGGGCGTGGATTGACCATGATGAATCTCCTGTCGGATGACCTGTCATGGTTGGGCTGCCACGGTGGTGCCAAGGTGCCCGTCAAGCGACGGGCGGTCCTTGGCGCGGGCTTTCAGTGGGCGTCGTGACGCTGCGCCTGCTGGCCATGCGTGGCGTCCATTGCCTCCAGCGTCGGGTGCTCCTGGGCCGCGTGCATCAGGTCCTCGGTCACCCGCAGTTCCGCGCCGGTCGGCGAGAAGGTCGCGGTCGGCGCGAACGGCGCCGGGTGCTCCGGTGCCGGGCGCTTGCCACGACGCCAGAGGAAGAAACCGACCATGGCCAGGTTGATCACCGCGAAGGCCCAGAACAGCCCAGCCTCGCCGTAGGCGGTCATCATCGGCGAAATGGCCAGCGGCGCCATGGCCGAGCCCAGCGAGTTGATCAGCAGCAGCCCCTGGATCATTGGCACCAGCGCATCGGCCGGGGCTCGGTCGGCGGCGCTGCTGACCGCCACCGGGTACAGCGCGAACACGCCGCCGCCGAGCAGGAACAGCAGCGCCGGCAGCAGTACGGTGTCGGCTGGCAGCAGCACGATCAGCACCGACAGCACGGTGCACAGGGCGGCCAGGGCGATCAGCACGTCCTGGCGGTCCTTGCGGTCCGACCAGCGCCCGACCGGGTACTGCAGCAGCATGGCGCCGAGAATGACCCAGGCCATCATGTCGCCGACCTTGCCCACATCCAGGCCGATACGCTGCAGGTACAGCGGCAGCAGGGCATAGATGCCAGCGATGGCGACCCCCGAGCCGAAACAGCCGACCAGCCCGGTCGGCGCCACGCCCAGCAGTTGCCGCGGCTTGAGCGGCTCGACCTGGTCCAGCAGCGGCGATACCCGCGGCAGGATCACGATCGGCAGCACCGACAGTGTGGCGAGCATACCGGCGACCATGAACGGCGCGGTGTCGCCCCAGCCGGTGACCTCGCCCAGGCCGGCCTGAGCGATCACCCCGGCACCGTAGAAGGCGATCATGTACAGCGCCAGCAGGCGCCCGCGGATCTTGGCGTCGCCGGCCAGCAGCAGCCAGCTCTCGATCACCAGGAACACCCCGACCGCGGCCCAGCCGCTGATCAGGCGCAGGGCGAACCACCAGGTGGTGTCATAGAACAGGCCCTGCAGCAGGATGGTCGCGCCGATCAGCGCGGCGAAGCTGCTGTAGGCGCGGATATGGCCGATGCGCAGGATCAGGCGGTCGTTGAAGATCGCCCCCAGGGTCAGGCCGATGAAGTAGGCCGAGGACACCACGCCGATGGTGGTCGCCGATTCGCCGGCGGCGCCCAGGCGCAGGGTGGTCAGGGAAGACAGCACGCCATTGCCCAGGGCAATGATGAACAGGCCGAGCAGGGGTGCCAGCGCCATCGCCAGCAAACGCACAGACATAGTTACCTCAAGGTTGAAAAGAGCTCAGATGCGCCTTTTCGGCTGCACGGGCCGGGTCGTGGCGGCGTGCAGTGCGGCCTGGGCGGGCTGCGACCTTGGCAAGATTCAACCGCGAACCTGATGCAGGCAGGTCGGGCGGGGGCGGTTGAGCCTGTGGCACATGCGCGATGTGATGAGGCACGGACGCTGTCTTTGCGGGCGGTTGCCACCGGCTGGGGCGACGGGCGAAAAGGAGGCGGGATTTTAAGGCCTGTGCAGGATTTGCCAAGTAGGAAAAGGCTGCGACGAGTGGCCGCAGGGGCGTCAGTCCAGCCTGTGCGCCGCCAACAGCAGGGATTGCGGCATCTGGCTCTGCGGATGTTGCGGCTCCTGCAACTCCTGCAGACCGAATCCGGCCTGCTCCAGTGCCTTCAGCCAACTGCCCAGGGTGCGGAAGTACCAGGGCATCGGGCGCCAGTCGCCGGTGAAACCGGCAAACGACTCCTCCCGCCAGCCATCCTGGTAGTGGCCGGCAGCCGCCGTCCACGGGTGCAGGGTCTGGATCAGCAGCGTGCCGCCGGACAGCAGCAAGGTCCGTATGGCGCAGAGCAGGGGGATGATGTCTTGTTGCAGCAGGGCGAAGTTGGCGCACACCAGGTCATAGCCCTGGCCGATGTCCACCGCGCCTTCGATCAACTGCCGGTAGCTGGCCAGGTGTACCTGCGGCGAGCCCGCCGAGTGTGCGGCGGCGACCAGCGTCGCATCGCCATCCACGCCGACCGCGTCGATGCCCCGTGCCACCAGGGCCCGCAGCAACCAGCCCTCGCCGCAGCCCAGGTCGAGCACCCGCGCAGGCTGACGGCCCAGTACGGCCAACAGTATCGCCTGGTCGGTGACCTCGCGTCGGGAGGCGATTGCTCCGGAGCGTACGGCTTCGATCCAGGCCTGGGCGTTGTGCTGCCAGCTGTCCAGCAGGGGATCGGTGGTGGGCATGCTTGGGTCCGATAAGGGCGGGTGGTTCCAGCATAGGTCAGTCTTGTGTCCGGGGCCCTTTGCTCTGCACACTGGCGCACCTGCGAAGGAGCATGGCATGGCACTTGCGAAAGCGGATTTCACCACGCGCCTGCTGGTCGATGCCGGTATCGGCCCTGGCATGCGCGTGCTCGACGTTGGATGCGGCAGCGGCGATGTGAGCTGGCTGCTGGCCCGGCTGGTGGATGGCGATGGCGCGGTGGTAGGCGTTGACCAGGCGGCTGATGCCCTGGAGCTTGCACGTAAGCGTGAGACACCCAAGGGCGCGGCGATACCTGAGTTCGTCCAGGCTGACCTGCAGGCACTGCCCGAGTCCCTGGGGTTGTTCGACGCCATCGTCGGGCGTCGGGTGCTGATGTACCAGGCGGAGCCGGTCAAGGCCCTGCGCCTGTTGGCCCGGCACCTGCTGCCCGGTGGACTGATGGTGTTCCAGGAGCACGACGGCAGTCTCACCCCGGCCAGCCTGGAACCCTTTGCGTTGCATCGCAAGGCCCAGCAGTGGCTGCAACGCATGCTGGCCCATGAGGGGGCCGACCTGCACATCGGTTTCAACCTGCATCGGCTGTTCAGCGAGGCGGGACTGGCGGTCGAGGACCTGCGGGCCGAAGGCCTGGTGCAGACGCCCGACAGCGCCTATCCCCTGGCCGATATCGTTCGCGCCTGCCTGCCGCGGATCATCGGCCATGGCGTGGCTACGGCCAGGCAGGTCGGGATCGATACGCTGCACGCGCGGCTGGAGGCCGAGCGGCTTCAGTCGCGGGGCATCTACATAGGCGACATGGCCTTTGGCATCTGTGCGCGCAAGCGCTGAACAATGTGTTTATTTGATCAAGGAGGTATCGGATGGCGCAGTACACCGCACAAGTGACCTGGAATCGTGACGGGCAGGATTTTCTCGGTAACCGCTACAGCAGGCGGCATTTGTGGCGTTTTGATGGTGGGGTGGAGGTGCCGGGCTCGTCCTCGCCCCATGTGGTGCCTTTGCCGATGTCGGATGCCTCGGCGGTGGACCCGGAGGAGGCGTTTGTCGCGGCGTTGTCGAGTTGCCATATGTTGTGGTTCCTGTCCCTGGCGGCCAAGCAGCGGTTTTGTGTCGAGCGGTATGTTGATGATGCCCTCGGGGAAATGGCGCTTGATGGGGCTGGGCGGATGGCCATGACCGTGGTGACCTTGCGGCCTTTGGTTGAATTTTCCGGGGAGCGGAGGCCTAGTTTTGAGCAACTGGAGCGGTTGCATCATTTGGCGCATGAAGAGTGTTTTATTGCTAATTCGGTGAAGACTGAAGTGCGGTGTGAGCCGGTGGTTTCTGGGTTATGTGTTGGCGTTGATTATTGATTGTTGATTGTTGATTGTTTTGATAGTTGTATGCGCATTCATTTGCGATGTCGACGCTTATTCACCTTTCCGCCCTTACGGCGGGTAACTTTTTGAAGGAT